>DATDJX010000545.1:0-5971 GCA_036520275.1 Asanoa sp. | reverse complement strand
CAGCTGCTCACCCCGTTCGTCGCGGCGACGGCGCTGACGATGGTCGCGCTGGTCGCCCTGCACGGCGCGACGTTCCTCGGCCTGCGGCTGCCGGCAGACCGGGCGCCGCGCTGGTCGACGCTGGCCGCCCGGCTGACACCGGTCGCCCTCACCGCGGTCGGCGTGGCCGCCGTGATGGGCCTGCTCTCCGATCGGGTCCGGGCGAACGGCTCGGCCGCCGTCCTGGTGCTCCTGGTCGCGCTGGTGGCCGCCGTGATGACCGCCGGCCGGCTGGCACCCCGGCGGCCGGGTTGGGCGTTCGTCGCCAGCGTGGCCGCCGCCACCCTGCCGGTCTTCGTCATGGCGGCCGGCAGGTGGCCGGACGTGTTGGTCGGCGGCGTTACGGTGGCCGGCGCAGCCGCCGCTCCGGGAACCTTGCGCCTCCTGACCTGGGTCGCCGTGCCGGCTCTCCCGGTGCTTATAGGCTTCCAGGCGATGTGCTGGTGGGTCTTCCGCGGGCGGATCGACGGCCGGGCACCGGTCTACTGGTGAGTCGCCGTCCGTTCGACCCGCGGCTGATGCGCCGGGTCCCGGCGACCCGGCGCCATCTCGCGGTGCTCGGCCTATGCGGCGTCGCCACGGCGGTCGTCGTGGTCCTGCAGGCGACCGCGCTGGCCTCGCTGCTCGCCGCGGGCGCCGGCGGGCGGCTGGACCGGCCCGCCCTGGCCGCCTTCGTGGGCCTCGTCGCCGGCCGCGGTGTCCTCCTCTGGGCACAGGGCGCGGTCACGGCGCGGAGCGCGGCCACGGTCAAGGCCGAGCTGCGCTCCGAAATGCTGACCGCCGTCTCCACCCGAGGCCCCGGCTGGCTGGCCGGCCGGCGGTCCGGCGAGATCGCCACGCTGGCCGGCCGCGGCCTCGACGGGCTCGACGCCTACTTCACCGGTTACCTGCCGCAGCTCGTGCTCGGCGTTACCGTTCCGGTCGCCGTGGTCGCCCGGCTGCTGTTCGCCGACTGGACGTCCGCGGTGATCGTCGCGGTCACGCTGCCGCTGATCCCGATCTTCGGCGCGCTCATCGGGTGGCAGGCCCAGGCGGCCACCGAACGGCAATGGCGCCGGCTGTCCACACTGGGCGGTCACTTCCTCGACATGGTGACCGGGCTGCCGACGCTTCGCGCGTTCGGCCGCGCCAAGGCGCAGGTCGAGGTGGTCCGCCGGATGGCGGATCGGCACCGGGTCGCGACGATGAAGACGCTGCGGATCGCGTTCCTGTCCGCCCTCGTGCTCGAACTGGTCGCGACGCTGTCGGTCGCGCTCGTCGCCGTGCCGGTCGGGCTGCGCCTGCTCAACGGCGGACTCACCCTGCGGACCGCGCTCCTGGTGCTGCTGCTCACCCCGGAGGCCTACCTGCCGCTGCGCGCCGCCGGCAGCCGCTTCCACGCCAGCCTGGAGGGCCTGACGGCCCTTGCCGCCGCCCTCACCATCGCCTCCCCTAGCCCTCGCGATCGTGTCGTCGTCAGGGGAGCCGGGCGGGCGGTGCCTCGTACGTCGGGACCGTCCGGGTTCGTCACCCCAGAGAGCACAATCGTGTTCGACCGGGTCTCGGTCGCGTACGACCGGACGACCGCGCTGCGCGACGTCTCCCTCGTGATCCGCCCGGGCGAGCGGATCGCGGTCGTCGGCCCGAGCGGCGCCGGCAAGAGCACGCTGCTCGCGTTGCTGCTGGGGTTCGTGGCACCGACCGGCGGGCGGGTGCTCGTCGACGCCGTGGATCTGTCCACGGTGGACCTCGATGCCTGGCGCCGACGGCTGGCCTGGGTGCCGCAGCGGGCGCACCTGTTCGCCGCGTCGCTCGCCGACAACATCCGGCTGGGCGCGCCGGCCGACACGCCGATCGCCGGCGCCGTCACGGCCGCCGCCCTCGACCCGGTCGTGCGCGAGCTGCCCGAGGGCCTCGACACGATGCTCGGCGAGCGCGGCTTCGGGCTCTCCAGCGGGCAGCGGCAGCGGGTCGCGCTGGCGCGGGCGTTCCTGCGCGACGCGCCGGTGGTGCTCCTCGACGAACCGACGGCACGCCTGGACGGGAGCTCCGAGGCGGCGGTGGTCGACGCGACCGTGCGGCTCCTGCACGGCCGCACCGGACTGTTCGTCGCACACCGGCCGGCCCTGCTGCGCGCCGCCGATCGGGTGGCGCGGGTCGATGGCGGCCGGCTCACCGAGCTGACGCCGCACCGGGAGGAGGTGCCGATGTGAGCCCTTCACCCGAAGGCGCCGTGCTGCGACTCGCCCGGCCGCACCTGTCCCGGCTGGCCGGCGCCGGCCTGCTCGCCGCCGGCACCGAAGCGGCCGGCGTCGCGCTGATGGCCACCGCGACCTGGCTGCTCGTCACCGCCGCCGGGCGGCCGCCGCTGGAGGCGCTGACCGTGGCCATCGTGTCCGTTCGGGCGCTGGCCATCGGCCGGGGAGTGCTGCGCTACACCGAGCGGCTCGCCGGCCACGACGCGGTGCTGCGGATCGTCACCGACGTCCGGGCCCGGATCTTCGCCACGCTCGCCGGACGGCCGCGCGCGACCGCCGACCGGTCCGGCGACGCGCTGAGCCGACTGGTGTCCGATGTGGACGCGGTGCAGGATTTGCTGCTGCGCGTGTTGGTGCCCGGCTTCGGCGCGGCCCTCGTCGCGGTGCTGGCGGTCGGCGCCGCGGCGGCGATCTCACCCGCGGCCGCCGTGCCGCTCGCCGCCGGGCTAGTCGTCGCGGGGATCGCACTGCCCGCCGTCGCGACGGCCCTCAACCGCCGTACGGCCGAACGGGTCGCCCCACTGCGCGGCGCGCTCGCCGTCGACGCGGTCGACCTCACGGCCGGCGCCGCCGACCTCGCCGCCTTCGGCGCTACCGGGGCGGCACGGGAGCGCGCGGCCGGCAGGGCCCACGAGCTGGCCCGGATCGAACGCGCGCTGGCCGCCCGCGGCTGGGCCGTGGACGGCGCGGGCGTGCTCGTCGCGGGCGCGACCGCGGCGGCGGTCACGGTCGTGGCCCTGCGCGCCGGCCTCGCCGGCGCGGCGGTGGGCGTGCTCGCGGTGGGCACGCTGGCGGCCGTCGAGGTCGCGCTGGCCCTGGTCGGCGCGGCCCGGCAGTGGACCGAGCTGCGGGCGGGCCTCCGCCGGGTGGCCACGCTCCTGGACCCCGCGGACGCCACGGTCCTGCGCTTGGGCGCAGCCGGCACGGCGGCGCAACCGACCGCGACACCGGCGCACCTCGGCGGCACGACGACCACCGCTGGCGCGGCAGCGACGGCCATCGCGGCCGTCGACGGTTCGGACCGCGTGGCCGGCGGCGACGGGATCGTGGGGCTCGACGAGGTGACGGTCGTCTACCGACCGGGTGGCCCGGCAGCCCTCGACGGCGTGACGCTATGCCTGTCGCCTGGGCAAAAGGTCGCCGTCGTCGGACCGAGCGGCGCCGGCAAGAGCACCTTGATCGCCGTGCTCGGCGGCGCCCTCGCGCCAATCGCCGGCACCACGACCGGCGGCGGCGACCCCCACCGGATCGGCGGCCTGTACGCCGAGGCGCACGTGTTCCACGCCACCGTCCGCGACAACCTGCTGCTCGGCTCGCCGGACGCGACCGACGACGACCTGGCGACCGCGGCGGCCATCGCGGGACTCCTCGACTGGGTGGCGGAACAGCCAGCCGGCTGGGACACCGTCGTCGGCGAGGACGGCGGCCAGCTCTCCGGCGGCCAGCGGCAACGGCTGGCGCTCACCCGCGCGCTGGTCCTGCGTCCCGCCGTGCTGGTGCTCGACGAACCCACCGAGGGCCTCGACCCGGCCGCGGCGGACGCCGTCCTGGCCGCGGTCATCGGCTCGGTCGGCCCGGACCGCGCGCTGCTGCTGGTTACCCACCGGCTCCGCGGCCTGGCGTCCGTCGACGAGATCCTCGTCCTGGACAGCGGCCGGGTCATCCAGCGCGGCGACCACGAGACCCTGATCGCTGTGCCGGGCTGGTACCGCGACCAGTGGACGCTTCAGAAGGCCGCCGAACGCGGTTACCTCGCCCTCAACCCGTAGGGGATTCACCCGGTTTTCGGCAAGCGCCGTGGATGGCACTCTGGTCCGCATGCGTGTGCTCGACGGATACGTCGGCCGTCTCGACGCGGCGATCGTCGGCTCTGCGCGCACCAAGGCCGACGTGTTGCGCGAGGTACGCCACAGCCTGGCAGACGCCGCCGAGGCGTACGAGGCAGACGGGCTGACCCCGCGCGAAGCCGAACAGCGGGCGGTCGATGAGTTCGGCGCCGTGGCCGAGCTGGCACCGGCGTTCCAGGCGGAGCTGGCCACCTCTGCGACCCGAACGCTCGCGGTGCGGGTGACGGCCGCGTTCGGCATGCTGGTGTTCGCGGCGGACCTGATGTGGCGCGGCGCCCCGTGGACCGGCCCGCGGCCACCGGCGCTCTACACGCTGCTCTCCGACGCGGTCGACCGGGTCAGCATGGCGGTCGCGGCGTCCGGCATCATCGGCATGCTCGCGCTGTGGGTCTCGGCCCGGGCCGGCCGCACCGTGCCGGCCCGGACGCTGCGGATCGCGAACCGGCTGGTCGCCGTGCTGCTCGCGTTCGTCTGGGTGGTGGGCGCGGTGATGTTCGTCTGGTCGGCCGAGATGTGGGAGGGCGCCCTGACCTGGCCGCCGATGCTGGTCGGTACGGCGGTGATGTCGGCGGCGGCGCTGTGGATCGGCCGCGCGACATGGACCTCTCTGCGCGCCACGCGCGCCCAGCCCCGCGATCTTGCAGTGGTGGTCCCCGCATCTCGCTCATAAGGGGCGTATCGACGACCGAACCCGCAAGATCGACGGTAGGACCTCGGGTCAGGTCGGCTGGGTGCCGAGGAACCGGCCCACGGTCGCGCTGAGCTCGTGCCAGCCGGCACGCTCGCCGGCCAGCGCCCGCAGGCCCGACCCGGTGAGCCGGTAGGTGCGCCGCTCCCGCCCGTTGACCGTGCTCCACTCGCTCTCGACGTAGCCGGCGCGCTCCAACCGCCGCAGCGCGGGGTAGACGGTGCCCGTGGGCAACGACAGCGAGCCACCGCTGCGCTCCTTGAGCGCCTCGATGACCGCGTAGCCGTGCAACGGCCCTCCCTCGAGCACCGACAGCAACAGCGCGTCGAGGTGGCCGTGCAGCGCCTGCGCCTTCATAGGTAGAAAGCCTACTAATAGAAGGCGCATCCGCCAACAGGGTACGGGCGCCGGACCTCCGGCGCGCCCACTAGGGTGTGTGCGCAGAGTAACCCACACCATCGGAGGTCGCCGTGGCCCGCCAGTCGTCCAACCGGCGCAAGGGCAACCCACCGCGGGCTGCGCAAACGCCTCCCCCCGAGCCCGAGGACGCGCTCGCGGCGGAAGAAGTCGACGGGGCCGCCGAGGACGAGGCCGAAGACGAGGCCGCAGGTGCCGAGAACGAGGCCGAAGACGAGGCCGCCGAGGACGACGACGCCGCCGAGGACGACGCCGACGACGACCCCGAGGCGCACCGCGCGCTGTGGGAGGAGCTGCGGATAGACCCCGTCGAGATCGCCCTTCCGGCCGGCATGGGCTACACGCTGCGCGCCTACCGGATGTCCACGGAGCTGACCGCGACCGACACCAGCGACCGCGACGAGGACGACCCGTTCGCCGCGCGGGCGCGGCAGGCGGAGCTGGACGACCTCGAGGAGGACGACGAGACCGTCGTGATCCTCGACGAGGAGTTCGTGGAGGCCGAAGAGGAAGAGGAGCCGGAGCGCCGCCGGCGTCGGCGTGACCGCGACGCGGACGACGAGCCCGACGACGCGGCCGACGAAGACGAAGACGAGGAGGAAGAGGACGAGGGCGAGGGCGAAGAGGTCCCGGTCTTCCTCACCCACCGCGGCAAGCTGCTGCTCTTCCGCAACCCAGCGTCGATGGTGAGCTTCGTCCGCTCGGGCGCCGACAACGACCTTGCCCAGGTCGACACCTGGACC
>DATDJX010000544.1:0-21288 GCA_036520275.1 Asanoa sp. | reverse complement strand
CGTCCGCCGCGCGCACGTGTGCCGCGGCACGCTCCCGCACGCCCATGTCGGCGTAGGCCCCGGCGGCGACCAGCGGATGGACGAACGCACCGCCGGGCACCAGGCCGGCCCGGCCGAGCGTGGCCACCGCCTCCCGGGCCGTCACGCCGTCGACGCCTCGCCCGCACCGGGGCGGGCGGCGCGTCCGGGCCCAGCACGGCGATCGCCCGCGCCACCGCCCACACCGGCGGCCCCAGGCGGGCCAACCGTTGGGTCACCAGCCGCGACACCGCCCCGGCCCGGAGGTCGAGCACCCGCTCGACGTTGTCGCTGGTCGGCGTCAGACCGTCGTCGCGTACGGCCCGCGCCAACGCCCGCACCAGCAGCGGGTTGCCCGCCATGGCGCGCAAGCACGAGGCGATGAACGCCGGGTCGGCCGGGCCGCCGATGGCGTCGACGAGTGGCTCGGCGCTGCCCTGCTCGCTCAACGGGGCAGGGGCGCACCACGGTCGCGTCGGCGAACAGCCCGGTCGTAGAGCTCCGGATCGACGCCGCGCGACCCGGCGCGTGCGGCGGCCGCGACGAGCAGCGGCAGGCCGTCGAGCCGGTTGGCCAGGTGGACGAGGAACCGCAGTGACGCGGCATCGGCCCAGTGCAGGTCGTCGACGACCAGCATGGCCGGCCGCTCGCACAGGTTGGCGGTCAGCCAGTAGAGGCCGTGCAGCGTGCCCATCTCGGTCGCCGCGCCGGCGCTCGAGAATACCGGCGCAGCCTGCCGCGCCGCGCCGGCCAGCAATGCCTCCGACAGCACGGGCTCGAACAGCTGCCGGACGACGCCGAACGGAAACTGAGCCCTCGAGGTCGGAGCCGCGCGCGGTGAGCACCACGGCATCGCAGAGCGCGCAGCTCGGCGAGCAGTGCGCTCTTGCCGATGCCCGCGGCGCCCTCGAGGACGACGAGCCGACCCCGCCCGCCGGCGGCGTCGGCCGCGGCGGACCCCAGGGCGCCGAGCTCCTCGTCGCGTTCCAGCAGCACACCGCCGAGCCTGCGCCGCCGGCCGCCATGTGCGCACGCGCGTTCCCAGCCGGGTCGCGTCGGCTGTGGCAGGGTGGTGACGTGTCCGTACCACCCGCGACCCCGGTCGTCCCCGCGGCACTGCACCGCGCCGCGCAGGTGGAGGACGCGGTCCGCGACCGGATCGAGCGGCGGATGCGCCGGCGCGGCTGGCGCGCCACGGTGATCCCGTACGCGGGATACGGCGCGCCCGGCTGGGTGCGGGTGATGGGGCGGGTGCTGCTCAACCCGGCGCCCCGGCACCCGTCGGGGCCGGCCGAGGAGAAGAAGCCCAAGAAGATCCGGGGCTGGCGGAGCTTCACGACGGTCGCGGTCAACGACGCGCCCGTCGTCATCGAGGCCGGCGGGCTGCGCTGCGAGGTCACGGCCGACCGGGGCGGCTTCGTCGACGCGGTCGTCGAGACCGACCTCGAGCCGGGCTGGCGCACGGTGACGATGACGGCCGACGGCAGCGACCCGGTCGACACGCCGGTAGGCATCGTCGACCCCGGCGCCACGTTCGGCATCGTCTCCGACATCGACGACACGGTGATGGTCACCGCGCTGCCGCGGCCCCTGCTGGCCGCGTGGAACACGTTCGTGCTCGACGAGCACGCGCGGGCCGCCGTGCCCGGGATGGCGGTCCTCTACGAGCGGATCGTCAACGCCCATCCGGGGGCGCCCGTGTTCTACCTGTCGACCGGCGCGTGGAACGTCGCGCCGGCGCTGACCCGCTTCCTGTCCCGTCACCTGTACCCGGTTGGACCGCTGCTGCTCACCGACTGGGGCCCGCAGAAGGACCGCTGGTTCCGCAACGGGCAGGAGCACAAACGGGCGGCGCTGCGCCGGCTCGCGTCCGAGTTCCCGGACGTCGAGTGGCTGCTGATCGGCGACGACGGGCAGCACGACCCGGAGATCTACGCCGAGTTCGCCCGCACCCATCCCGACAACGTCGCGGCCGTGGCGATCCGCCGGCTCTCGCCCACCCAGGCGGTGCTGGCGGGCGCGCTGCCGGCGCACGACGCCGGACCGACGACCAGCGGTACGGTCGACCAGCGCTGGCTATGGGCGCCCGACGGCGCCGGACTGTCCGCATTGTTGACGAAGGCGGGACTGCTGTGACGGTGACCGAGCTGCGGCTGGTGGTGACGGCCGACGACCACGAGGCGGCGGTCGCCTTCTACCGCGACGTGCTGGGGATGCCCGAGGTGCCGGTGCCGGCCGGCCCGGGCGGCCGGATCGCGATCCTCGAGGCGGGGCGGGCCACGCTGGAGATCGTCGACCCGGTGCAGGCGGCCTACATCGACGACGTCGAGGTCGGCCGGCGGGTGGCCGGCCACGTCCGGGTGGCGTTCGCGGTCGACGACGCCGCCGCGACGACGGCGGCGCTGGAGGCGGCCGGCGCCTCGGTGGTGGCGCCGCCGACCGAGACGCCGTGGCGGTCGCTGAACGCGCGGCTTGAGGCGCCGGCCGGCCTGCAGATCACCGTCTTCGCGCGGGCCCCGGCCGGCTGACGGTCACCGCATCGTGCCAAGCAGGCTCTTGGCCAGCTCGGCCAGGTCGCCGACGCGCAGGTCGAACTCGTCACGGTCGTCGGGTTCCGCGGCGCCGGGCCGGCGGACGAACGCCGTCCGGTAGCCGTGTTCGGCCGCGACGTCGAGATCCCACGGCTGCGCCGAGGCGTACAGCGTGTGGACGGGGTCGAGCTGCAGGCGCTCGGTGGCGAGGCGGTACATCGCCGGGTCGGGCCGGAACGTGCGCACCGAGTCGGCGACCAGCAGGCAATGCCAGCGCAGGCCGGCAGCGCAGCACAGGTCGACGGCCTGGGACAGGTTGGCGTCGGTGAGGGCCACGACCGTGAACCCGTCCGCGAGCGTGTTCACGGCCGCGACCGCGTCCGGCCACGGCCGCAGGCGGTGGCCGACCAGCGCGAGGGCGGCGATGGCACGCTCGCCGAGCGCTTCGCGCTCACCCGGGTCCAGCGACTCGAACAGCGCCTCGCGGCGCAGCTCGTCGCTGGTTCGCCAGGGCTCCCGGCGCAGCCGGACGTCGTCGGCGAACGCCGTCATCTCGCTCACCCAGCGTTCGGCGGTCTTCTCGGCGGCGTGCCGGTCCAGGCCGGACCTGCCGAACACGTCGGCGGTCTCCGCCGCGATCGTGCCCTTCTCGTCCACGACGGTGAGCAGCTCGAACACGACGGTGGTCAGGTTGCCCGGGAAGTCGGCGCCGGACCTGGCCCGGCTGCGCGGCGTGATGGTCATCATGGCTACGCCCTCTTTCCGTGTCGTGCGCCGTTGCACGACAAAAGGCGCGTACCCGGGGTCCGGGTCACCGACACCGGCCGTATCCGGATAATCCGGGCAAAAACGCCCCTCCGTATCCGACCATAGCATCGTCTCCCTCGGTCTTCAGGAAATCTCCACCCGATGCCCAAGACCGCGGGTGACCGACGGTCGAAGACCCGACCCACGAACATCGATCCCAATCGAAGCGGACGACGGCATCGCCGCCGGGCTGGGCGGCCAGGTCGACGGGTACGGCGACCGGTCCTGGGCCGACCCCGGGGCGGCTGACGCTCGTCGAGGTCGCTGACTGACGTTCAGCAGGTACACCGTCCCGTGCGGCAGTGGTGCCGGCACGGCCCGATGACACCGCCCGCGCCCAGGTCCGCCGCCGTATATATGCGTCGCGAATCGGGCGCCGACGTGGTGGGCTTGATGCGGCAGCCGAGCGAGGAGGACCAATGCGAGCAGCGTTCATCGCTTTCGAAGACACGTCCGTCGCATCGAAGGGCATGACGCTTGCTCCGCTCCACCCTGAACCTCGGGATCCTCGCGCACGTCGACGCGGGTAAGACGACCCTCTCCGAACGGCTGCTCTACGCCGCCGGGGTCATCGGCCAGGTCGGCAGCGTCGACGCGGGCACGACGCAGACCGACTCGCTGGCGCTGGAGCGCCAGCGCGGCATCACCATTCGCGCCGCCGTCGTAGCGCTCGACATCGAGGGCACCGCGGTCAACCTGATCGACACCCCCGGCCACCCGGACTTCATCGCCGAGGTGGACCGGGTCCTCGGCGTGCTCGACGGCGCCGTCCTGGTGATCTCTGCCGTCGAGGGCGTGCAACCGCAGACGCGCGTGCTGATGCGCGCCCTGGCGCGGCTGCGCGTGCCGACCCTGCTGTTCGTCAACAAGGTCGACCGCGCCGGCGCCGACGTCGACCGGGTGCTGGCCGAGATCCGCCGGCGGCTGCCGGTCGCCGCGGTGCCGATGAGCCGGGTCCAGTGGCAGGGCACCCGCGAGGCCCGGGTGACCGCGCAGGCCAGCGGCCTCGTCGACGTGCTCGCCGCCAACGACGAGCGGCTCCTGGCCGCGTACGTCGAGGACGAGGCCGCCCTCACCGCCGCTCGGCTGCGGACCGAGCTGGCCGCCCAGACGGCCCGGGCGCAGGCCCATCCGGTCTTCGCCGGCTCGGCGGTGACCGGCGCCGGCGTCGAGACCCTGATGGCCGCGCTGGTCGAGCTGCTACCGGCCGCGACCGGCGACGCCGGCGCGCCGGCGAGCGGCCGGATCTTCAAGATCGAAAGAGGGGCCGCCGGCGAGAAGGTGGCGTACGTCCGGATGTTCGCCGGCACCCTGCGCACCCGCGACCGGCTGGCCGGTCCCCGCGACAAGGTCACCGCGATCACCGTGTTCGACGGCGGCGCCTGGGTCCGCCGCGACGCGGTGCGACCGGGCGAGATCGGCAAGCTGTGGGGCGTGGGCGCGATAAGGGTCGGCGACGTGATCGGCGTCCCGCGCCCGTCCGACCCGACCCCCCAGTTCGCCCCGCCGATGCTCGAGGCCGTCGTCGCGCCGCGCCGGTCGGAGGACCACGCGGCGCTGCGGTCCGCGCTCGGGCAGCTCGCCGACCAGGATCCGCTGATCGACGTCCGGTCCGACGACATCCACCGGGAGCTGGCCGTCACGCTGTACGGCGAGGTGCAGAAGGAGGTCATCGGTGCGACGCTCGCCGCCGACTACGGCATCGACGTCGAGTTTCGCGAGACGACCACGCTGTGCATCGAACGCCCGCGCGGCACGGGCGAGGCGGTCGAGATCCTCAACGCACCCGACAACCCGTTCCGCGCCACGATCGGGCTGCGCGTCGAGCCGGCCGACGGCGTCGAGTTCCGGTTGGCCGTCGACTTCCGGACCGTACCGCTGTACGTCTACCGCAACGTCCGCGAGTTCGCGTCCAGCATGGAGCGGTACGTGCGGGACACCCTCCGCGAGGGCCTGCGCGGCTGGCCGGTCCGCGACTGCCGGGTGACAATGACCGCGTCCAACTACAGCAACCCGGACGGACCACCGGCCACCCGCGGGCCGCTCAGCAGCGCCGCGGACTTCCGCAAGCTCACGCCGCTGGTGCTGATGCGGGCGCTGGAGCTTGCCGGCACCGCCGTGTGCGAGCCGGTCGCGCGGGTGCGGCTCGACGTGCCCGCGGCGACCCTGGGCGCGGTGATGTCCGTGCTCAGCCGGCTCGACGCGACGACCGAAGCGCAGACCGTACGCGGCGACGAGGTCGTCGTCGGCGCGGTGTTGACCGCCGCCAGCGCGCAGGAACTGCACCGGCGGCTGCCCGGCGTGACCGGCGGCGAAGGCGTGCTCGAGTCCACGCTCGCGGGCTTCCGGCCCGTTCGCGGCACGCCGCCGTCACGTCGCCGCACGCTGGTCGACCCGCGCAACCGCGAGCAGTACCTGGCGGCGGTGGGCCGCCAGGTGCTGCTCTGAGCGACGACCGCCGACGAAGCGCCGATCAGGCGAGCGGGCGGCTAGGCGGTGCCGTTGCCGATGCCCCGGCGGTGGCCGGCGGCCGCCGCCGCGACGCCCTGGTGCTCGATCTCCTCGATCGTGGGAGGTTCGTCGCCCTCCAGGTCGTCGAGCTGGCTCTGCATGAAGGTCTTGAGCCGCGCGCGGTAGTTGTGGTCGAACTGCTTCAACGCCTCGATCCGCTGCTGCAGCTCGGCCCGCTGGGCGGGCAGCCGGCCGACCGCCTCGTCGTAGCGCTGCTGCGCCTCGTGTTGGAGGCGCTCGCCGTGGGCGCGCGCGTCGTTGGCGACCTGCTCGGCCGTGGCGCGCGCCTCCGCGACCAGCCGGTCGGCCTCGCGGCGCGCGTCTTCGCCGTGGGCCTGCGCCTCGCGGGCGACCTGCTCGGCCTTGGCCCGCGCGTCGGCCAGCGCCTTGTCGGCGACGCGGCGGGCGTCGTCGGAGTGCGCCTGGGCCTCCCGGCCGATCTGCTCGGCCGTGGCGCGCGCGTCGGCCCGGATCTTCTCGGCCTGACGGTGCGCGGCGGCCACGTGCTCGTCGGCCGTCCGCTGGGCGAGCATGAGCACCTGCAGCGCTTGCCGGGCGTCGGGGTTGTCGACCAGCTGATGGTGCTGCTGCTGGTGCGGCTGTGGTTGCTCGGGCAGTTCGTTGTCCGGCGCCGGCCCCCCGAACAGCCTGTTGACGCGACCCTTCATCCGACTGTCAGTCACAGGACGACCTCCGTACGTGAACGAGCAGACGCCGGCCAGCCGCCCCCCAGCGCAGGCCGTAAGCTGCGGCATGGTACCAAGATGAACGCCCTTCAATCGAGTGCCGAAACGTAGCGCGTTCGCAGCGTTACCCCGCGTTCGCACCCGTTACCGCGTGTCAGGTCGGCAGCGGCGCGTCGCCACCCGCGCGACGGATGTCGCTCGGCGTGCACTTCCGCTCCGCCGACGAGGTGGGCGCGCGGATGGGGGAGCGGATCGCCCAGTGGGCCCTGGACCCTACTTCGAGCCGGTCGAGGACTGAGCGGGCGCCCGGCTCAGTAGCGACCGAGTTCGGACGACGGCGCCAGGACGATCCGCGGGGTCGCGGCCCGGTCGAGCCAGCGCAGCACGCGCACGAGGTCGGCCTGGGCCACGGCCACGCACCCCGCCGTCGAGCCGCCCGAGGTGACGTGCAGGAAGATGCCGCTGCCCCGCGGCGGGTCGGCGGCCCGCACGGGGACGTTGTAGGTGATGACCGCGAAGTACGCGTACTGCGGGCTGATCGTCCACAGCGCCTCGCTTGCCCCGCCGGGATCCGGGCCGTGCGTGAACGTGTTGTACCCGGGCGACGACGGGTTCTCGTTCCACCAGTCGTCCGCGACGAGCCGGTGGTACGCGTACCGCACGCCCGGGTCGGCCGCGATGCCGTACATCGTGGACCCGAAGCCGTACATTCCCGTCGGCGTCGCGTTGTCGCCTTCCACCTTGGCATCCTTGAACCCGGCGCCGCCGATCCGGGCCGGCATGCGACCCAGCGCCGGGTGCCAGCCGCCGTCGCGCTTGTCGAACGTCTCCAACACCGCCTGGCTCGTGCCGTAGCCGCTGGCGGAGACGACGATCACCTGCCGCGTCGCGTCCGGCAGGGTGCGCAGCCGGGCGGCCGCGTTGTCCGGCCGCACGACGGCCGGAGGCGGCTTGCGACTCGGGGTGGGCGACGGCCGCGCCGTACGCGGCGTGCGGGCGAACAGGCCGGTCTCGGCCGCCGGCGTCGACGCGACGGGGGTCGGCGACGGCGCCGACACGTCGGGGACCGGGCCGGCCTCGAACCTCTCGTCGCCGGGGGACCCGGGCGCGCACGCCGCCGTCAGTCCGACGACGGCGGCCGCGGCTACGATCAGCCGCCGTGCGGTCACCACTACTCCTGGGGTCGCCGTATCGTGTGTCGGTGCAGCGGCGCCCACCCTACCGGTTCGCGGTGTTGACGGTCGTCGCCCTGCTCGCGGGGTGCTCGGCGGAGCCGCCGCCGGGGACGGACCCCGCGCCCGCCGCCCCGACGGTGGCGGCGCCGCGGACGTCCGCACCCGCGCCCACGCGCTCCACGCCGGCCGGCTTCACGGCGACGACCGGGCGGGTCACCGCCGCCGACCTGCCGCACACCTGGCGCGCGGGGTGCCCGGTCGGCCCCGCCGATCTGCGCCGGATCCGGCTGACCTTCTGGGGCTTCGACGGCGCGGCGCACACCGGGGCGATCGTCGTGCACCGGGCGGTCGCCGCCGACGTCACCAGTGTCTTCCGCACGCTCTACGCGGCGAGGTTCCCGCTGCGCAGCCTGCGACCCGTCGACGATTACGGTGGGAGCGACGACCGGTCCATGGCGGCCGACAACACCTCCGGCTTCAACTGCCGCTACGCGGTCGCGGCCGGTCGGCCGGCGTGGTCCGTGCACGCGTACGGGCGTGCGATCGACGTCAACCCGGTGGAGAACCCGTACCTGTTCGGCGGGAAGGTCCTCCCGCCGAACGCCGTCGGGTACGTGGACCGCAGCCGGCGCAGGCCCGGCATGGCGTACCCGGGCGGCACGCTGGTGCAGGCGTTCGCCGTGGTGGGCTGGAAGTGGAACGGTACGCCGCGCCGCGCGCCGGACTACCAGCACTTCAGCGAGACCGGCGGTTGAGCGATCCGGCAACCATCTACGCTGAGACATGAGTAGTTGGCGGCAGCGGTACCACCGCTACAGCACCCGGGTCTACCGGCCCGACCGCCGCGCCGCGCGGCTGAGCTGGGTCGGCGACGAGCGCATCGCGATCGGCAACCTCCCCACCGGCGCGGGCCTGTTGGTGCTGCCCGATGAGGGGGTCACCCACGTCGTCAACTGCCGCACCCGGGCGCAAACCTGGATCTCCCAGGACCTGGCCGTCGAGCGGGCGTTGTTCGGGCCGTCCCGGGTCGTTCACGTGCCCATGTGGGACCTCGGCCTCTCCCCGCACCCGCGGCTGTGGTCTGCCGCCGCGCTCTTCGCCGCGGAGGTCCTCGAGACCGACCCGGACGCCCGGGTGCTCGTCCACTGCCACCAGGGCCGCCGCCGGTCGATCATGCTCACGTACGCGGTCCTGCGGCTGCGCGGCCACGCGCCCGACGACGCGACCCGGCTCATCGCGGCCCACCGGGTCGAGGCGCGGTTCGTCGACGCGTACACGAGCAGCGTGGAGGCCTGGCTCGCGGCCGGCGCCGCGCCGGTCGGGCCGCTCCGCGCCGGCGTCGAGGCGCCGTTCAGAGCCGCCCGCGCGCCTCGGTGAAGAAGTCGGCGACCGCGTCGGCGTCGCTCAGCTCCGACAGCGCCCGGGCCACGCCGAACGGCGCGTTCCAGAACGGTCCGCTCGGCGCCCGCCGAGGGCCGACGTAGGCGTAGGGCTCGTCGAGGTAGCTGTCGCCCGGGGAGACGCCGTAGTTGACCTCGTCGACCGTGACCGCGAGGTCGAAGTGCTCGGGCCAGAGCACCGGTTCGGCGTCCGCGAACACCCGGCGCAGCGCCGTGTCGCCGAGCGCGAAGCAGCGGGCCAGGTGGTCGGCCGCGGCGGAATCGACCGCGAGTGGCTCGTCGGGCCGCACGTCGGTGTGGTCGGGGTAGATCTCCGGGAGGCCCGCGACCACGCCGGCGGCCTTGGCAAGATCGGCACAGGTCGCGCCGTCGAGCGCCAGCCGGCGGTCGCCGGCGACCAGCTCAGCGCCGTCGACCCGCAGGTCGGGGTCCTTGATCGTGCCGAACCCCCCGGGGGATACCCGGAGGCGGATCGTGCCGCTCTCCCGGTGCTGCGGCCCGGCCAGGACGAGCTCGGCGACCCCGTGCCAGGCCCGCCTCGTGGCAGCCACGCTGGGCGTGTTCACGCGATCAAGGCTACCGGTTCGAACCGTTGACCCCTCAACTGCGTGGGACAAGACTGGGATGGTCAGTTGTAATGCCACTCCGGTCCGTAACCGCACGCCCACCGCGGTCGGGGCTCACCGAGACGGAGGTGCGCATGCAGGTGCCTGCGCCGTTCACCTACGAACGGGCGACAAGCGTCCAGCACGCGATCGAACTGCTACAGCGACACGGTCCCGAGGCGCGGGTAGTCGCCGGAGGCCACAGCCTGATCCCGATGATGAAGCTGCGACTGGCCCGCCCGGACGCGTTGATAGACATCAACGACCTGGCGGAGCTCTCCCAGGTCCGCGTCGACGGTGACACGCTGGTCGTCGGTGCCCTGGCCCGGCATGCCGACCTGCTCTCCTCGGCGGTCGCGGGCGAGCTCTTCCCGATCTTCCACGACGCCGAGCGGGTGATCGCTGACCCGCTGGTGCGCAACTTCGGTACGGTCGGGGGCTCGCTGTGTCAGGCGGACCCGTCGGAGGATCTGGCCGCGGCGTTCGCCGCGGTGCGGGCCACGGCCGTCCTGCGCGGTCCCGGCGGCACCCGCGAGGTGCCGGTCCGCGAGCTGCACGTCGGCCCGTACGAGACGGTCGTCGCACCCGACGAGCTGATGACCGAGCTGCGGGTGCCGATCCGGCCCGGCGGCGGCAGCGCGTACGAAAAGGTCGAGCGCCGGGTGGGCGACTACCCGGTCGCCGCGGCCGGCGCCGTGGTGTGGCTGGCCGGTGACGGCACCGTCGCCGATGCGGGCATCGGCCTGACCGCGCTCGGCGCGGCGCATTTCGCCGCGCCGGAGGCCGAGGAGGCGCTGCGCGGGCGGCCGGCGACGGAGGACAGCTTCGCCGTGGCCGGCCGGCTTGCGGCAGAACATTGCAACCCGGTCGCCGACCAGCGCGGGCCGGCGGACTACAAGCGGCACCTCGCCGCCGAGCTGACCACCCGGGCGCTGCGCCGGGCGGCGGCCCGGGCCCGGGGCCAGGAGGCATAAATGGAGATCACCGTAACGGTCAACGGGCTGGCACAGACACACGATGTCGAGTCCCGCCTGCTGCTGGTCCACTACCTCCGCGAGACGCTCGGCCTGACCGGCACCCACTGGGGATGCGACACGTCCAACTGCGGCACGTGCACCGTCTGGTTCGACGGCAGGCCGGTCAAGTCCTGCACGGTGCTCGCCGTCATGGCCGACGGGCATGAGGTGCGCACGGTCGAGGGGCTGGAGCAGGGCGGCCGGCTCGACCCGGTCCAGCAGGGCTTCATGGAGTGTCACGGCCTGCAGTGCGGGTTCTGCACACCCGGCATGCTGATGACGTCGCGGGCGCTGCTCGACCGCAACCCCGACCCGTCGGAGGCCGAGATCCGCGAGGCGATCTCCGGGCAGCTGTGCCGCTGCACCGGCTACGAGAACATCGTCCGCTCGGTCCGGTGGGCCGCGCAGGCCCAGGCCGGAGCCGCGACGACCGAGTCCGAGCAGCCGGCCGCGACGCCGCAGGAGGTGTCGGCATGAACGAGCGGAACTCGTCCAGCCAGCTCGGCGCTGCACGGCGCCGAACCGCGCGAAGCGAGGTGGGGGCATGACGGTGACCGAGGAGCGGGCGACCGTCGGCTTCGGCCGCACGCTACGCAAGGAGGACGTCCGGTTCATCCGGGGCAAGGGCACCTACGTCGACGACGTCAGGCTGCCCGGCATGCTCCACGGCGCGCTGCTGCGCAGCCCGCACGCGCACGCCCGGATCGTCTCGATCGACACCTCGGCCGCCGAGGCGCATCCGAAGGTCAAGGCGGTGATCACGGGCGAGACGCTCAAGGGCCTCAACCTCGCCTGGATGCCGACCCTGTCGTACGACGTGCAGGCGGTGCTCGCCACCGACAAGGTCCGCTACCAGGGCCAGGAGGTCGCGTTCGTCATCGCCGAGGACCACTATTCGGCGCGCGACGCGGTCGAGCTGATCGACGTCGATTACGAGCCGCTGCCCGCCGTGGTCGACGCCCGCCGGGCGCTCGACCCCGACGCGCCGGTGATCCGCGACGACCTCGAGGGCAAGACCGGCAACCACATCTTCGACTGGGAGTCGGGAGACGCGGCCAAGACCGACGAGGTGTTCGCCAACGCCGAGGTCGTCGTCGCACAGGACGTCCTCTACCCGCGGGTGCACCCGGCGCCGCTGGAGACCTGCGGCGCGGTAGCCGACATGGACCCGGTCACCGGCAAGCTCACGGTCTGGACCACCACCCAGGCCCCGCACGCCCACCGCACCGTGTACGCGCTGGTCGCCGGACTGCCGGAGCACAAGATCCGGATCATCTCGCCGGACATCGGCGGCGGTTTCGGCGGCAAGGTCGGCATCTACCCCGGATACGTGATGGCCATCGTCGGCTCGATCGTCGCCGGCAAGTCGGTCAAGTGGGTCGAGGACCGGTCCGAGCACCTGATGAGCACCGCGTTCGCCCGCGACTACCATATGCGCGGCGAGATCGCGGCCACCAAGGACGGCAAGATCCTCGGCGTACGGGTGCACGTCATCGCCGACCACGGCGCGTTCAACGCAACCGCACAGCCGACGAAGTTCCCGGCCGGCTTCTTCCACGTGTTCACCGGCTCGTACGACCTGCAGGCCGCGCACTGCAAGGTCACCGGCGTCTACACCAACAAGGCGCCCGGCGGCGTGGCGTACGCCTGCTCGTTCCGCATCACCGAGGCCGTCTACCTGGTCGAGCGGATGGTCGACGTGCTCGCGTACGACCTCGGGATGGACCCGGCGCAGCTGCGGATGAGGAACCTGCTGCGGCCCGAGCAGTTCCCGTACACCACGCAGACCGGCTGGGAGTACGACTCCGGCGACTACCCGTCGGCGCTGCGGCTGGCGATGGACATGGCCGGGTACGAAGACCTGCGGCGCGAGCAGGCCGAGAAGCGCGAGCGCGGCGAGCTGATGGGCATCGGCGTCGCGTTCTTCACCGAGGCGGTCGGCGCCGGCCCGCGCAAGCACATGGACATCCTCGGCCTCGGCATGGCCGACGGTGCCGAGCTGCGCATCCATCCGACCGGCAAGGCGGTGCTGCGGATCTCGGTGCAGACGCAGGGGCAGGGCCACGAGACGACGTTCGCCCAGATCGTCGGCAACGAGCTGGGCCTCGCGACCGAAGACATCGAGGTCGTACACGGCGACACCGACCAGACCCCGTTCGGGCTCGGCACGTACGGGTCGCGGTCGACGCCCGTCTCCGGCGCGGCGACGGCGGTCGTGGCCCGCAAGGTCCGCGAGCGCGCCAAGATCGTCGCGTCGGCGATGCTCGAGGTCTCCCCCGACGACCTCGAGTGGGAAGGCAACCGCTGGCAGGTGCGCGGCGACCCGGAGCAGGCCAAGACGATCCAGGAGATCGCGCTCGCGGCGCACTCCAACCTGGAGCTGCCGGAGGGCGTCGAGGGACATCTGGATGCCACGACCGTCTACAACCCGCCCAACCTGACCTACCCGTTCGGCGCCTACATCTGCGTCGTCGACGTGGACAAGGGCACCGGCGGGGTGAAGGTGCGGCGGTTCATCGCGGTCGACGACTGCGGCGTCCGGATCAACCCGATGATCGTCGAAGGTCAGGTGCACGGCGGCCTCGCCGACGGCGTCGGGATGGCCTTGATGCAGGTGATCGCGTTCGACGAGGACGGCAATCACCTCGGCGCGTCCTTCATGGACTACCTGCTGCCGACCGCGATGGAGTGCCCGTCGTGGGAGCTCGGCGAGACGGTGACGCCGTCGCCGCACCATCCGATCGGCGCGAAGGGCGTCGGGGAGTCCGCGACGGTCGGTTCACCGTGCGCGGTGGTCAACGCGGTCATCGACGCGCTCAAGCCGTACCAGGTCCGGCACGCCGACATGCCGCTGACGCCGGCCGCCGTCTGGTCCGCCATGCAGGGCCGCCCGATCCGGACCGACCTGGCGATCACGTGAGAACGACGACGACCCCCGCGTCGATCATGAAGTTAGGCCCCGCGGGAACGCTCCCGGATGGGCTCAACCTCATGATCGACGGGGGTGGGGGAGGCTGACCGGAGTGTCGAGCGTGGACGGGAGGGCGGCCGAGCTGCGCGCGCGGCGCAGCCCGTTCGTCCTCGCCGTCGTCGTCCGGGCGGAGCGGCCGACGTCCGCCAAGCCCGGCGACCGGGCGATCGTGCTGCCGGACGGCACGATCGAGGGCTTCGTCGGCGGCTCGTGCGCCGAGTCGACCGTACGGCTGCAGAGCCTGCGCCAGCTCGCCGTGGGCGAGTCGACGCTGCTGCGGATCACCCCGGGCGGTTCGTCCGCCGGGGCGCCGGCGGTGCCGGGCCTCGTGGTCGTGGACAACACCTGCCTTTCCGGCGGCACCATCGAGGTTTTCCTGGAGGCCGTGCTGCCGCCGCCGCTGCTGCAGGTCTACGGCGACACCCCGATCGCGCGGGCGCTGGTGACGGTGGGCGCCGCCGCCGGCTACGAGGTGCGGCTCGCGGCGCGCTCCGGGCCGGTCGACGCCGACGCCCTCGGCGTGGTCGTCGCCTCGCACGGGCACGGCGAGGAGGACATCGTGGCAGCCGCGGTCGACGCCGGCGTGCCGTACGTCGCGCTGGTGGCCAGCCCCAAGCGCGGCGCCGGGGTGCTGGCCGACGCCCACGTGGCACCCGACCGGGTGAAGACCCCGGCCGGGCTCGACCTCGGCGCCCGTACGCCGGGCGACGTCGCGGTGTCGATCCTGGCCGAGGTGGTCGCCGCGCGGGCCGCCCGGGTCGCCGTCGGTTCCGCGCGGCCGCCGCAGGAGTTGCTCCAGATCGGGCTCGGCGCACCGGCGAACCCCGAGGTCACCGTCGATCCCCTGCCCACCGCGCCCAAGGTCGACATCGACCCGGTTTGCGAGATGGAGGTCCCGGTCACGCCGGACGCACTCCGGTACGTCCACGACGCAAAGACCTACTCGTTCTGCAGCGCCGGCTGCCGCCAACGGTTCGCCGCCGACCCGGCCCGGTACCTCGGATGACCCTGCCGCCCGACGTCGACGCGCTCCGCGACGCGCTCGGCACGACCGGCTACCTGGTGGACGACGCGCTGGCGACGGCGCTGTTCCTGGCCGTCCGGATGCCCGCGCCGATCCTGCTGGAGGGCGAGCCCGGCGTCGGCAAGACCGAAGCCGCCAAGGCCCTCGCGTCGGCGCTGGACACGCCGCTGGTACGGCTCCAGTGCTACGAGGGCCTGACCGCCTCCGAGGCGCTCTACGAGTGGAACTACCCGCGGCAGCTGCTGGCGATCCGGCTCGCCGAGGCGGGCGGTGCCACCCTGCGCGAGGCCGACTTGTTCGGCGAGGACTACCTGATCGCCCGGCCGCTGCTCGCCGCGCTCGAGCATCCCGGCCCGCAACCGGCCGTGCTGCTGCTCGACGAGGTCGACCGCGCCGACGACGAGTTCGAGGCGTTCCTGCTCGAGCTGCTCGCCGAGGCCGCGGTCACGATCCCCGAGCTGGGCACCCGGCGCGCCGTCGTGCCGCCGATCGTCGTGCTGACCTCCAACCGCACCCGGGACCTGCACGACGCGCTCAAGCGGCGCTGCCTCTACCACTGGATCGGCTACCCGGACGCGGCCCGGGTCGCCGCGATCGTCCGGCGCCGGGTGCCCGGGGTCGGCGACCCGCTCGCCGACCAGGTGGCGGCGGCCGTCCGCAGGATGCGCGGGCTCGACCTCTACAAGCCGCCCGGCGTGGCCGAGGCGATCGACTGGGCCACCGCGCTGCGGGTGCTCGGCGTCGCCGCCTTGGACGCGCCGGCCGCCGACCGTACGCTCGCCGCCGTCGTCAAGTACGACGAGGACCTCGTGACCGTACGCGGAGCCGGGCTGTTCGCCGATGACTGACCTCGCGGTCGTCGCGGCAGGCTTCGGGTCGGCTCTGCACGCCGCCGGGGTCGCCGTCGGCCCGGACCGGTCGGCGCGCTTCGCGCGCGCGGTGCAGCTGGTCGGTCCACGGCGGACGGACGAGCTCTACCGGTGCGCCGCCGCGACGCTGCTCGCCGACCCCGCCGACCGTCCCGCCTTCGACCGGGTGTTTTCGCTCGTGTTCGGCGGGCTGGCCGACGAGGCGTCCGGGCGCGGGCAGTCCGGCGACACCGATATCGAGCCCGCCAGCCCGCCACCGCCGGCTCCGCCGGTCAAGCCCGCTCAGCCGGCCGGGCCGCCCCGCGCCGGACCGACCGGCGGCGGCCGGCCCGGGGTCGGCGACCGGCCGCGCGGTGACACGACGGCGCCGCGCGAGACCCGGATGCCGTACCCCCTGGTCGCGACCGCGGCGGAGCGCCTCGGCGGCCGCGACTTCGCCCGACTGCGGCCGGAGGAGCTCGCCGAGCTGGTGGCGGCCATGCGCCGGCTCCGCCTCGCGAGCCCGCCGCGGCGCACCCGGCGCACCACGATCGGCCATCGCGGCCCCGCGGTCGACCTGCGCGCGACGCTGCGCACCGCCCGCCGCACCGGCGGCTACCCGCTGCGGCTGCGCCGCCGCCGGCCCGTCGCGAAGCCGCGCCGGCTGGTCGTGCTCTGCGACATCTCCGGCTCGATGGCGCCGTACGCGCGGGCGCTGCTGCAGCTGCTCTACTGCGCCGCCGGCGCGCCGCACGCCGAGGTATTCACGTTCGCCACCCGCCTCACCCGCCTGACCCGGGTGATCACGCGGGTGAGCCCGGCGGTCGCGCTGGAACGGGCCGGCCGGGCCGCGCCGGACTGGTCCGGTGGCACCCGGATCGGCGCGGCGCTGCGCGAGTTCATCGATACGTACGGCGCGCGGGGCATGGCGCGCGGGGCGGTCGTCCTGGTCCTGTCCGACGGCTGGGACACCGACCCGCCCGCCGAGCTGGGCCGGCAGATGGCCCGGTTGTCCGGCTCGCGTACCGGATCGTATGGGCCAACCCGCGCACCCAGAGCGACCGGTTCCGGCCGCTGACGGGCGGCATGGCCGCCGCGTGGCCGCACTGCGACTCCGTAGTCAGCGCGCACCGGCTGACCGCGTTGGAGCCGCTCCTCGACGCGCTCGCCGACCCGGTGCGGCGCCGACGTGCCGTCGCGACCCGGGCGGAGGGATGATGGTGGTGGTCCCGTCGACCAGCCCGGGAGGTGGGCCGCATGCGTGAGGTGATCGACGACCTGATGCGGTGGTGGCGCGCCGGCGAGCCGGTTGGCGTGGCGACCGTCGTCGGCACCTGGAAGAGCGCGCCGCGGCCACCCGGCGCCACCATGCTGGTCGGCCCGGACAGCTCGGCGGTCGGCAGCGTGTCCGGCGGCTGCGTGGAGGCCGCGGTCTACGAGCTTGGCGTCGAGGCCATCGCGACCGGCGAGCCCCAGCTGGTCCGCTACGGCGTGAGCGACGACGACGCCTTCGAGGTGGGGCTGACCTGCGGCGGGATCATCGAGATCTACGTCGAGCGGGTCGACGGGACGTCGTTCCGCGAGCTTGGTGCGGTCGCCGACGCCATCGCGGCCGACCGGCCGGTCGCGGTCGCCACGATCATCCGCGACGTCGAGGGCGGCGGCCGGCTCGGGAGGCGCCTCGTGGTCTGGCCCACGACGGTCGACGGCACCTTCGGGTCGACTCACTTCGACGAGGCCGTCGTCGAAGACGTGCGCGGCATGCTCGCGTCGGGGCTGACCGGTCCCCGGGTGTACGGGCCCGACGGCGAGCGGTTGGGCGACGGCGTGACGGTGTTCGTCGCCTCGTTCGCGCCGCCGCCGCGGATGCTCGTGTTCGGCGCCATCGACTTCGCGTCCGCGCTCGCGAAGCAGGCCGCGTTCCTCGGCTACCGGGTCACCGTCTGCGACGCGCGGCCGGTGTTCGCGACGCCGCGCCGCTTCCCCGGCGCGGACGTGGTGGTCGACTGGCCGCACCGCTACCTGACCGGCGAGATCGAGGCCGGGCGCCTCGACGGGCGAACGGTCGTCTGCGTGCTCACCCATGACCCGAAGTTCGACGTGCCGGTGCTGCGGGTGGCCCTCGCGCAGCCGTTCGCGTTCGTCGGCGCGATGGGCTCGCGGCGCACGCACGCCGACCGGGTGGCCGGGCTGCGCGCCGAAGGCATCTCGGAGGCGGAGCTCGCCCGGCTGAGCTCGCCCATCGGCCTCGACCTGGGCGCCCGCACGCCCGAAGAGACCGCGGTGAGCATCGCCGCGGAGATCATCGCAGCGCGTTGGGGCGGTGGCGGCCGGCCACTGTCCGAACTGGACGGAAGCATTCACGAGAACCTGGAGCGACTGTAGATGGAACTTGACCACGAGTTCGCGGTGGCCGCGCCGGTCGACGAGGCGTGGGACGTCCTGGTGGACCTGGACCGCGTCGTGCCGTGCATGCCGGGTGCCGCGCTCACCTCGTACGACGGCGACGCCTTCGAGGGCACCGTCAAGGTGAAGCTCGGGCCCGTGTCGATGACCTTCACCGGCAAGGGCCGGTTCGTGGAGCGCGACGCCGACTCGCGCACGATGGTCGTGGAGGCGTCCGGGAAGGACGCGCGCGGCGGCGGCACGGCGAAGGCGACCGTGCGCGCGGCGCTGACCGCCGCGGGCGCCGACTCGACCGACGTGAAGGTACACACCGACCTCGCGGTGACCGGCCGGGCGGCGCAGTTCGGGCGGGGGATGATCGCCGACGTCAGCGGACGGCTGCTCGGCCAGTTCACCGACTGCCTGCAGGGCAGGCTCGCCTCCGGGCCGTCCTCGGCGGTTCCGGTCGAGACACCGGCGGCTCTGGCCGCGTCGCCGGGCCCGGCGGCACCCGTTTCCGCCCCGGCCGACGCGGGGCCGACGGCGACCGGGGGCGCCCGCTCCGCGTCCGGCGTCGCGGGGGGCGCGACCGCGACGCAGGCCACACCCGCCCCGTCGCCGGGTCCGTCGCCGAGTCCGCGGTCGAGGCCGAGCGCGACCGCGACCCGCACGCCCACCGAGGTCGAGCCCGTCGACCTGCTCGCGGTGACCGGGCTGAGCGCCGCGGCCAGGCGCTCGCTGCCGTACGTCGTGATCTTCGTGGTCGGCGCCGTGGCCGGCGGCATCCTGGTGCGGTGGCTGAGCTGAGCCCAGACGGCGGGGCCATGATCGAGGCCCTGCGCGCGGCGGTCCCACGGCCCGAGCTCGCCGACCGGCTGGCTCTCTTCGGCCGGTTCGTCGGGTCGTGGGACGTCGAACGCACCGGCCACGCCGCCGACGGCACGTCGTTCACCGTGCCGGGGGAGTGGCACTGGGGCTGGGTGCTCGACGGCCGCGCCATCCAGGACGTGTTCATCTGCCCGGCGCGGCCGCTGCGGACCGAGCCGGTGCCGCCGCCCGGCGAATGGGGCACCGTGCTGCGCTTCTTCGACCCGGCGATCGACGCCTGGCGGGCCACCTGGATCAGCCCGGTGACCGGGCTGGTGCACCGGTTCGTGGCCCGCGAGGTGGGCGACGAGATCGTGCTGAGCGGCGCGACGGACGACGGCCATCCGCTGCGCTGGATCTTCTCCGACATCGCTGCGGACTCGTTCCGCTGGCGTAGCGAGGAGTCGGCCGACGGCGGGCAGACGTGGCGGACCACCGTGACGATGCGGATGCGCCGCAAACCGGTTGCCGGCGGCGACGCCCCGGCGGGAAGCTGACGGCATGCGCACCCTCGTCGGACGTCAGGTCACCGAGACCGACGTCGGTTGATCCCGCTGAACCCGGGTCGTCGCCGACCTGGGCACCGGTGATGGCAAGGCCGTGCTGGCCCGGGCCGCCCGCTGGCCGTCCGCGCTGGTCGTCGGCATCGACGCCGACCGCGCGGCGATCGCCGACGCCTCCCGCCGGGCCGCCCGGCCGCCGAAGAAGGGTGGCCTGCCCAACGCGCTGTTCGTGGTCGCGTCCGCGGAGGCGCCACCCGAGGAGCTCGCCGGCCGCGTCGACGAACTGACCATCCAGTTCCCGTGGGCGTCGCTGTTGCGGGGCACGCTGGCCCTCGACGACGCGGTGGCCGCCGGCATCGCCGGGCTGCTCGCGCCGGCCGGCCGGATGACCGCCCTCGTGGCGCCCGCCGCCCGCGACGGCCTCGCCGGCCTGCCCACGACGGCCGACCTTCTCGACGGCGCGGCGCCGGCTCTCGCCGCGCGGTGGCTCGCCCACGGCGTGACGCTCACCGACCTGCGCGACGCCACCTCGGCCGAGGTCGCCGCGTCCGGCTCCTCCTGGGCCAAGCGCCTCCTCGCCGGCCGGTCCGCCGCCGAGCGCCCCGTCGCGCGCCTGTCGCTCCGGCGGACCTCGGGTGTCCGCAGCTGAGGGATGGCGCGGCCCGCCGTCGACAGCGGATCCGGGCGGCGGCCGTCGACCCCATCCGTCAATATCGGTCGGGTTCGCGGCCAAGACACGAGCCCGTTGGCCAGCGCCCGTACCATCGGGAATCGTGAGCACGCTGAGCGCCGGGCTGCGCCTGCACGACCGGTACGTCCTCGTCGAGCGCATCGGCGTGGGCGGGATGGCCGAGGTCTGGCGCGCGGACGACGAGGTTCTCGACCGACCCGTCGCGGTCAAGGTGCTCGACGCCGCGGTCGGCAGCGACGCCACGATCCGGATCGCCACCCACCGCGAGGCGCGCGCCGCCGCGCGGCTCAACCACCCGCACATCACCCGGGTGTACGACTACGGCGAGGCGGCGCTGCCCGGCGGGACGATGGCGCCCTACCTGGTGATGGAGTTGCTCGACGGAAAGAGCCTCGCCGAGCGGCTCGCCTCCGGCCCCGTGCCGTGGCCCGAGGCGGCCCGGATCGCGGCGCAGGTCGCCGCCGGGCTCGCGGCGGCGCACGCGAGCGGCATCGTGCACTGCGACATCAAGCCGGGCAACGTGATGCTGACGCCGTCCGGCGGGAAGATCCTCGACTTCGGCGTCGCGTCGCTGGCCGGCCGGCCCGACACGACCGGCGAGCTCATCTACGGCACACCCGGCTACCTTCCGCCGGAGCGGATGGCGGGGGCGCCGCCGCAGCCCGCCGGCGACGTCTACGCGCTCGGCGTGCTTCTCGCCGAGATGGTGACCGGCCGCCAGCCCGAGCGCGAACCGGCGCCGCTGCGGTTCCCGGCCGGGCCAGGGCTGCCGCCGGCGCTCGCGCGGCTCGGCTCCGCGTGCCTCGCCACCGATCCCGCCGACCGCCCCCTGGCCGCGCAGGTGTCCCGTGCCCTGGCCGCTGCCGCCGGCACGCTTCCCGCGCCGACCGTCGCGACGGCGCCCACCTCGCCCGCTCCGGCCGTGGCGGCGGCCGCGCCGGCTTCGCCGGCTGTGCCGGCTTTGCCGGCTTCGCCGGCGGAGCCTCGCCCGGCCGCCGCGCCCGGCGTGCCTGCTCCGCGGGCGGTGGCCGCCACGATGGTCGCCCGGGCGGGCGCCCCCGTCCGCGGACGGGCCGCCGTCGTCCCGAAGACGCCGCCCGTCGACCCCAGCATCGGCTGGGTCGAAGACCTGGGGCCGCCGCGCCGGCGCGGCCCGGGCGGCGGCATGCTCGCCCTGGGCGTGGTGGCCGTGCTCGTGCTGGTGCTCCTCGTCGGTATGCTGCTGAGCCGGCGGGCCGGCAGCCAGGGCG
>DATDJX010000543.1:0-5029 GCA_036520275.1 Asanoa sp. | reverse complement strand
ATCGAAGTCGAACACCTGCCCGTCCGGGTGGTGCAGGGTCAGCGCCACGTAACCACCATAGCCGGTTACCCCCCGGGCCGCATGAGCCGTTCCCGCGCGAGGCGAGGCGCCCTCCCCGCACGCGGGGAAGGGCGCCTCGATCGCCACGCGCGAGCTAGGAGTCGCCGCCGGTCTCGCCGACCGGAGCCGCGGTGACGTCGTCGATCGCGTACTTCTTCGCCGCCTCGGCCGGGACCGACGGCGGCACCTCGCCGCGCAGGGCGAGCTGCCGCAGCGTCGCGACCGCCACCGACTCGGCGTCGACGTGGAAGTGCCGGCGCAGCGCATGCCGGGTGTCCGACAGCCCGAACCCGTCGGTGCCCAGCGACGTGTAATCGCGCGGGATCCACCGGGAAATCAGGTCGGGAACCGCCCGCATCCAGTCGCTGACCGCCACCGTCGGACCGGTAGCGCCGGCCAGCTTCTGCCACACGTACGGCACCCGTGGCTCGCTGCCGGGGTGCAGCAGGTTGTGTTCCTCGGTTTCCACCGCGTCGCGGCGTAGCTCGGTCCACGAGGTCACCGACCACACGTCGGCGGCCACGCCCCAATCCTGGGCGAGCAGCTGCTGCGCCCGGAGGGCCCACTGCATGCCTGTGCCGCTCGCGAGGATGTTCGCCCGGGGGGCGGTCCCCTCGACGACCGGGGCGGGCGCGTACCGGTAGATGCCCTTGACCAGGCCTTCGACGTCGACGTCGACCGGTTCCGCGGGCTGCAGGATGGGCTCGTTGTAGACCGTCAGGTAGTAGTAGACGTTCTCCGGCTGGTCGCCGTACATCCGGTGCAGGCCCGACTCGACGATGTGCGCGATCTCGAAGGCGAACGCAGGGTCATACGCCACGACCGCCGGGTTCGTCGCGGCGAGCAGGTGCGAGTGGCCGTCCTCGTGCTGCAGCCCCTCGCCGTTCAGCGTCGTACGGCCGGCGGTGGCGCCGAGCACGAAGCCGCGGGCCATCTGGTCGGCCGCCGCCCAGAACCCGTCGCCGGTGCGCTGGAAGCCGAACATCGAGTAGAAGATGTACAGCGGGATCATCGGCTGGCCGTGGGTGGCGTACGCGGATCCGGCCGCCGTGAACGACGCGACCGAGCCGGCCTCGTTGATGCCCTCGTGCAGGATCTGGCCGCCCGTCGCCTCCTTGTACGACAGGAACAGCTCCCGGTCGACCGGCGTGTAGTTCTGGCCGTGCGGGGAGTAGATCTTCTGCGTCGGGAACAGCGAGTCCATGCCGAACGTGCGGGCCTCGTCCGGGATGATCGGCACCCAGCGCCGGCCGAACTCCTTGTCCTTCATGAGGTCCTTGAGCAGGCGGACGAAGGCCATCGTCGTCGCGACCTTCTGCTTGCCCGACCCCCGCTTGACGTCGGCGAATCGCTCCTTGCCGGGGATCTGCAGCGCGACGGAGGTCGTGTTGCGCGTCGGCAGGTAGCCGCCGAGCTGGCGGCGCCGCTCGTGCAGGTACTGGATCTCGTCCGACTTCTCACCCGGGTGGTAGTAGGGCGGCAGGTAGGGGTTCTCCTCCAGCGCCTTGTCGGGGATCTCCAGGTAGAGCCGGTCGCGGAACGACTTGAGGTCGTCGAGCGTGAGCTTCTTCATCTGGTGTGTCGCGTTGCGGCCCTCGAAGTGCGAGCCGAGCGTCCAGCCCTTGATGGTCTTGGCGAGGATCACCGTGGGCTGGCCGGTGTGCTCCATCGCCGCCTGGTAAGCCGCGAAGATCTTCCGGTAGTCGTGCCCGCCGCGCTTCAGGTTCCAGATCTCGTCGTCGGTCATGTGCTCGACCATCTTGCGGGTGCGCGGGTCGCGACCGAAGAAGTGCTCCCGCACGTACGCCCCGGACTCCGCCTTGTAGGTCTGGTAGTCGCCGTCCGGCGTCACGTTCATCAGGTTGACCAGCGCGCCGTCGCTGTCGGCCGCCAGCAGCGGGTCCCACTCCCGGCCCCAGATCACCTTGATCACGTTCCAGCCGGCGCCGCGGAAGAACGACTCGAGCTCCTGGATGACCTTGCCGTTGCCGCGTACGGGCCCGTCGAGGCGCTGCAGGTTGCAGTTGATCACGAAGGTGAGGTTGTCGAGCTCCTCGCGGGCGGCGAGGCCGATCGCGCCGAGCGACTCGGGCTCGTCCATCTCGCCGTCACCGAGGAACGCCCACACGTGCTGCTGTGAGGTGTCCTTGATGCCACGGTGCTGCAGGTAGCGGTTGAACCGCGCCTGGTAGATCGCGTTGAGGCCGCCGAGGCCCATGGAGACCGTGGGGAACTCCCAGAAATCGGGCATCAGCCGCGGGTGCGGGTAGGACGGCAGGCCATTGCCGAGGCCGCCGTGCGACAGTTCCTGGCGGAACCCGTCGAGGCGCTCCTCGGACAGGCGCCCCTCGAGGTAGGCGCGCGCGTACATGCCGGGGGAGGCATGCCCCTGGTAGTAGATGTGGTCCCCGCCGCCCGGGTGCGCCTTGCCGCGGAAGAAGTGGTTGAAGCCCACCTCGTAGAGCGCGGCCGCGCTGGCGTACGTCGAGATGTGGCCGCCGACGCCGATCTCCGGCCGCTGCGCGCGGTGCACCAGCATCGCGGCGTTCCACCGGATATAGGCGCGGATCCGCCGCTCGACGTGCTCGTCGCCGGGGAACCAGGGCTCTCGCTCGGAGGGAATCGTGTTGATGTAGTCGGTCGTCGTCAGCGGTGGCACGCCCACGTTGCGCTCGCGGGCCCGCTCCAGCAGGCGCAGCATCACGTAGCGGGCGCGCTTGGCGCCGCGCTCGTCGATGACTCCGTCGAGCGACTCGACCCATTCGCCGGTCTCTTCAGGGTCGATGTCCGGAAGCTGGCTCGGCAGGCCGTCGCTGATCACCGGGCGCTTGCGTTCCGTAGCCACAGGCATTCCTCAGGTCGTAAGGACACGTTGCACCATAAGTGTCCGCCATCCTGCCCTGCGCGGCCACGCGGCGTCCCGTCGGTCCGTCCTGACGCGATCTCGGACACCGTGTACCCACGGTATCCGGTCCGCCCGACCGGGCCGTCCGGCGGCACGGTAACCGTTCAGCGGTCGCGGAGCCGCCGTGGACGACCATGGATTCTCCCGACGCGACGAGGGCCTCCTCGGCCCGACGGTGGATCCATGACGGCGGTTACGAGTGCGCGCGGCGGCGATGACCCCGTTGACCGCCTCGACGATCCGGCAGCGCCGTGCATGATCGCCCGCACGGGGCTCTCGGTAGGGGGTGCGGTTCGACATCCGGGACGAGGATCCCCGCCGGGCGAGCTCGACGCTGTGTGCGCCAGGTTGGGCGTGGGACCTCGGCATGCGCGGCCGCAACTCCGGCACGTCCGAGACGTCGCGCTGGGTGGTGCTCCGCTGAAGCGCCGTGGTACAAAGCGGGTCGGCTCTCATCACTCCCGTCTCACTAGACACAGGCTGTGATTGCCTGCCCGCTTTGCGGAGGTTGCGGTGGCGCACCAGGGCCGGCATGAGTATCTGCGGGGCGGCTGCCGAGGTCGCACGCTTGTACGGCGGCGGACCATCGTTGCGGGCCTGATGGTGGCCCTCAGCGTCGGGTTCCTGGCAGTGCCGAACAGGCAGCCGGTTCGGGCGGCGGTCGACAGCGTGGTGCTGGTGTGGAATCAGCAGGTGCTGAACGCCATTGCCGAGACCCGCACCGGCCCGACCGTGGCGGCACGGGCGCTGGCTGTGACGCACACCGCGATCTACGACGCCTGGGCGGCCTACGATCCGGTTGCCGTGGGCACCCGGTCGGGCGCCACCATGCGTCGGCCGGACGACGAGCGCACCGGGGACAACAAGAGCCGCGCGGTTAGCTTCGCCGCCTACACCGCGCTGGTCGACCTGTTCCCGACCCGCCGGGCCACCCACGCGCAGAAGATGGCCGAGCTCGGGTACGACGCCGCCGACGGGATGGACACCTCCACCGCAGCCACGGTCGGCCGCACCGCCGCGCAGGCGGTGCTGCAGGTCCGCCACCGCGACGGGTCCAACCAGCTCGGCGACGAGCCCGGCGGCACCCCGGGCTGGCCTACTCCGACTACACCGGATACCAACCGGTCAACACCTGGAACGAGATCCGCGACCCCGACCGGTGGCAGCCGCTGTGCCTGCCGCTGCCGCCGCCGGGCGGCACCGAGTGCACCGGAAAGATCCAGACTTACCTGACCCCGCAGTGGGACCGGGTCACACCGTTCGCGCTGACCTCGGCGGTGCAGTTCCGGCCCCCGGGCCCGTACCCCTACCTGGACAAGGACGGCAAGCTCAACGGCCAGTTCGTCGGCCAGGTCGACAAGATGACCCAGTACTCCAAGCAGCTCGACGACACCCGCAAGACGTACGCCGAGTACTGGGAGGACGGGGCGGGCACGGTGACCCCACCGGGACACTGGAACCAGTTCGCTCAATGGGTGGCCCGCCGCGACACGCACAGCCTGGACGAGGACGCGCGGATGTTCTTCGCCCTCAACGGCGCTCTACTGGACGCCAGCATCGCCGCCTGGGACGGGAAGGGCACCTGGGACTCGGTCCGGCCGGTCACCGTGGTGCGGTACCTGTACCGGGGGAAGATCATCCAGGCCTGGGGCGGGCCGTACAAGGGACCCGCCTACATCAGGGCCGAGGACTGGATCCCGTACCGGCCGCCAAACGACCCGGCCCCGCCGTTCGGCGAATACGCGTCTGGCCACTCCACCTTCTCCGCGGCGGCCGCCGAGGTGCTGACCGCGTTCACCGGGCGGGGCAACTTCGAGCTGAAGGTCACTATCGCGGCCGGCAGCTCGAAGATCGAGCCGGGTGCGGTGCCGGCCAAGCCGATCACGTTGTCCTGGACCAACTTCCGTTACGCCGCCGAGCAGGCCGGCCTGTCCCGGCAGTACGGCGGCGTGCACTTCGAGCACGGCGACAAGGACGCCCGCGCCGCCGGCGCCGGTGTGGGAAAGAACGCCTGGACGAAGGCGGTCTCCTACTTCAACGGCACCGCCACCTGAGTCGACCTAC
>DATDJX010000542.1:0-2072 GCA_036520275.1 Asanoa sp. | reverse complement strand
AGCGGTTCGCCAACCCGTACCTGCCCGACACCGTCGACCGGGTCGGCCGGCAGCCGTTGCGCAAGCTGTCGCGCTCCGAGCGGCTCATCGGGCCGGCCGCCGAGCTGGCCGAGCGGGGCGTCCGGCCGCGGTACCTGCTGGCCACGGTGGAGGCGGCGCTGGCGTTCGACGTCCCCGACGACCCCGAGAGCGTGGAGCTGCAGCGGCTGCTGCGAACCCTGACGGCGGCGGAGGCGACCGAGCGGATCACCGGGCTGCGGCCGGCCGACCCGCTGTACGCCGACGTGCTCGCGGTGCTGGAGCGCAGGGTCGGGGCGTGAATGGGACGGTCAGGCCCACGGCTCGCCGTGCTGACCAGCGGCGGCGACGCGCAGGGCATGAACCCCGCCGTCCGGGCGGTGGTCCGGACCGCGCTCAACCACGGGGCGGAGATCTTCGCCGTCTACGAGGGCTGGCAGGGGTTGGTCGAGGGCGGCGACCGCATCCGCCCGGTGACCTGGGATGACGTCAGCGGCATCCTGAACCGCGGCGGCACCGTGATCGGCACCGCCCGCTCGGTGGCGTTCCGCGAGCGCGAGGGCCGGCGCCGGGCGGCCCGGCACCTCCTGCAGCGGGGCATCGACCGCCTGGTCGTGATCGGCGGCGACGGCAGCCTGTCCGGGGCGGACCTTCTCCGCCAGGAGTGGCCGTCGCTGCTCTCCGAGCTGCTTGCCGCCGGCACGATCGACCGGGAGACCGCTGAGCGGCACCCGGCGCTGATGATCGCCGGCCTGGTCGGGTCGATCGACAACGACATGCTCGGCACCGACATGACCATCGGCGCCGACTCGGCGCTGCACCGTATCGTCGAGGCCGTCGACGCGATCGGCTCCACCGCGGCGAGTCATCAACGCAGCTTCGTGGTCGAGGTGATGGGCCGGCACTGTGGCTACCTGGCGCTGATGGGCGCCATCGCCGGGCACGCCTCCTACGTGCTGATCCCCGAGTGGCCGCCGGAGCCGGGCTGGGAGCGGGAGCTGTGCGAGATCATCAGGAGCGGCCGCGCGGCCGGCCGGCGCCAAAGCATCGTCATCGTCGCCGAGGGCGCGCACGACTCCGCCAACCGGCCGATCACCAGCGAGTACGTGCGCCAGCTGCTCGAGGAGCAGTTGGGTGAGGACGTCCGGCTGACCATCCTCGGGCACGTCCAACGCGGCGGCGCGCCCAGCGCCTTCGACCGGTCGATGAGCTCCCTCCTCGGGCACGCGGCTGTCGAGGAGGTCCTGGCGGCCACACCGCGGAGCGTTCCGCAGCTGATCGGGCTCCGGGACAACCGGGTGGCCAAGGTGCCCCTGATGGAGTGCGTCGCCCGTACACGCGAGCTGGCCGAGCGGATCGCGGCCAGAGACCACGACACCGCCCTGATGATGCGCGGCGACGGCTACACCGAGATGATCCACGTCTTCCGCTCCATCTCCCAGGCGCTGCCCAGCGCGGAGACGAGGCGCCGCCCCGCCCGGATCGCCCTGCTCAACGTCGGCGGGCTCGCACCAGGCATGAACGCCGTCGCCGGGGCCGCGGTCCGGCTCGGACTGGACCGCGGCTACGCCATGCTCGGGATCAACGGGAGCTTCCGCGGCCTGATGGACGGGGACGTGCGGGAGCTGCAGTGGGGCGATGTCGAGGGCTGGAGCGGCCTCGGGGGCGCCGAGCTGGGGATCAGCCGGCATGTTCCGACTGTCAAGGACCTCGACGCCATCGGCCACGGCCTCGAGGACCAGCGCGTGAGCGGGTTGCTGATCATCGGCGGCTGGGACGCGTTCGAGGCGGCGCACACCATGGACCGTGAGCGTGAACGGTATCCCGCATTCCGGATCCCGACGATCTGCCTCCCGGCCACCATCGACAACAACATCCCCAACTCGGAGCTGTCGGTGGGCGCCGACAGCGCGCTCAACCTGATCGTCGATGCCATCGATCGTCTGCGGGAGGCCGGCACCGCGTCCCGTCGCTGCTTCGTCGTGGAGACGATGGGCAATTTCTGCGGCTACCTGGCCCTGTTGGGTGGGCTGTCCGGGGGCGCGGTGCGGGTG
>DATDJX010000541.1:0-9595 GCA_036520275.1 Asanoa sp. | reverse complement strand
AGCTTCACGACGAGCGGCGGGATGGCCGACAGCAGCAGCGCCGGGACGAACACGGCGAGCGAGGTGAGCAGCAGGATGGCCGAGACCGCGCCGCCGCGCAGCAGCTCGCCCGCGTACCGGGTGATCGGCAGGGTCAGACCGGTGGCGACACCGGCGAGGATCAGCGCGGGTCCGAGGAACCGCCGCGGATTGGCCCGGTCGGCGAGGGTGCCGCCGAGCCAGGCGCCGTACGCGATCGCGGCGAGCGCGACGCCGATCACCGAGCTCGTCACCTGCAGCGTCACGCCGACGTACGGGCCGACCAGCCGCAGCGAGACGGTCTCCAGGACCAGCACCGAGCCGCTCGCGAAGAACGCGAGGAACGCGGCCAGGCCGCCGGGAAGCGGGCGGGGCTCGGCCACCTCAGATGATCGAGAGGTGCACGTGGTTGGTGTGGTCGGCCGCGGGGCTGCCGCCGCCGCTGTAGGACCGCCATCCGGTGCCGGGCAACCACATCTGGCGGTACCAGATGACGTAGAGCACGCCGAGCCGGCTCGCGTTCTTGATGAAGAACGACGCCAAGTTGTTGCCGTACGTCCTGTCGCTGCCCGTCGCGCTCACGTTCGCGAAGCCGTCCTTGGCGGCGGCGAAGTCGCACGCGCGGCCCTTGGGATGCTCGCCGCTGCCGCCACTGCGGTAGCACGAGACGTAGTGGGTGAAGCCGGCCCTCCTCGCCTCCTGCAGGGCATGCAGGGTGCGCGGCGTGATGCAGCCGCTGGTCGTCGGGTCGTCGATCGTGCATGACTCGGACGGCCACGAACCGTCGGCGTTGCGGGGCGCCGGTCGGGCCAGCGGCGAGTTGGGGTTGATGTAGCCGCCGGCCGGCCTGCCGCCGACCGTCGCCAGTGCCCGCTCGGCGTCCTGCTTCTTCCTCGCCAGCACGGCGACCTGCTTGACCTGCTCGCGCACCTCGGCGTCGACGGCCGCCTTGGTGCGGCCGGACTCCTCGTACGCGCCGATGAGGTCGCGCAGCGCGGTGCTGTCATGCTGAGCCATCAGGTCGAGCTCCGACGCGCGCTGCAGGAAGTCTTCCGGCGATGTGCTGTTGAGCAGCGCCGTCATCGCGGAGAGCCGGCCGAACCGGTAGGACTGCGCGGCGACCGCGCCCACCTGCACCCGAAGGAGGTTGATCCGCTGGTCGAGCAGCAGCAGCTCCTGGTTGAGCCGTTGCTGCCGCTTCTTGGAGTTGTCGAGCTTGTTCTGCGCCTCGATGTGTCCCTTGGCGGCGGCCTCGAACGCGTCGCGCAGCGTCTTCGAGCCGCTCTCGCTCGGCGCGGGCGACGGATTGGGCGCGGCGCTCGCCGGCGGGACTGCCGAGGCAAGCACGGTCATCGCGAGCGCGACGAGGACGGCGAGCCCGGCCAGCAGCGTCGCGGAGAGCACGCTCGCTCGCTTCGACACCACCCTGCGTGGCACCGCGTATCCCTTCTGTCAGCGGGCTCTCGGCCCGGACCGCGGCACAGCTTACCGGACGCTCGGCGCGGCGGAAGGCGCCGAAAAGCCGCCCGAAGGGGTGCACATTGGACGGCGGGCGCCCGGCTCAGCGGGCGAGCAGCGCCGCGTAGACCGCCAGCCAGGCGTCCTCACTGACGGCCGCGAGCAGACCGTGGCCGTCCGCACCCACCTCGTACGGCGAGCCGTCGAGGCGCCGCACGACGCCGCCGACCTCGCGCACCAGCAGCGTCCCGGGCGCGTGGTCCCAGGGCAGCGTCCGCCAGAACATCACGAAGTCCCGGTCGCCGACGAGCAGGTCACGGTACTCGCGGCCGGCGCAGTGCTGGGACCGCACGATCTCCACCCCGGGCGCCGTAGCGCGCGCCCGGATCCGGTCGCGCAGCGCCGCGGGGAAGTACTTGCCGGGTACGGCGCCGTGCAGCACGGGCGGCGGGTAGGGCGGCTCGACCCGGAACCCGTCGACGTACACGCCGCCGCCTGCACGGCCGTGCGCGAGGGTGTCGCCGATCGGCTCGTAGATCCACCCGTCGGTGGTTTCGCCCTCGTGCACGAGCGCGATCATCATGGCGAACGGCTCCCGCCCGGCCGCGTAGTTGGCCGTACCGTCGATCGGGTCGACGAGCCAGACCGGTGCCGCGCCCTTCAACCGGTCGAGGATGACGGCATCGGCGGCGACCGCCTCCTCCCCCACCACGACGGACCCGGGCAGCAGGTCGAGCAGGCCGGCGGTCAACAGCTCCTCCGCGCGGCGGTCGGCGACCGTCACCACCTCGCCTGGCGCCTTCTCGAACACCTCGCCCCGCCCGAGGTGCCGGAACGCCGGCAACACGACCTCGTTCGCGGTCTCGCGCAGCAGCGCGGCGACCCCCTCGCTGAGCTCGGTCACGCGCTCAGGTCCGCGGTGGGAGCTTCACCACGCTGACGAAGAACTCGTCGATCTGCCGGACCACCGAGATGAAGCGCTCGAAGTCGACGGGCTTCGTGACGTAGGCGTTGGCGTGCAGCTGGTAGCTGCGCAGGATGTCTTCGTCGGCGGCGGACGTGGTCAGCACCACCACCGGGATCCGGCACAGCTCGTCGTCCTTCTTGATCTCGGCGAGCACCTCGCGGCCGTCGCGGCGGGGCAGGTTGAGGTCGAGCAGGATCAGGTCGGGGAGCACCGCGTCCCCGTACTGCCCCTCCCGGCGCAGGTAGGCCAGCGCCGCGGCGCCGTCGGAGACCACCGTGAGGCGGTTGCGCAGCTTGTGCTCGTCGAACGCCTCCTGCGTCATCAGCACGTCACCCGGGTCGTCCTCGACCAGGAGAACCTCGATGGGGCTCTTCCCATCGGCCGGAGCGGTCATGCTGCCACCTCCTTCACGTCGTCGCTGGCGACGGGGACATCGTCGGCCACGGCCGGTCCCGGCAGGTCCCCGGCCCGCTCCCGGTCCTCGATCCGGACCGGGAGGGTGAACCGGATCAGCGTGCCCTGGTCGACGTCGGTCTCCACCCAGACCCGGCCTCCGTGGTACTCGACGATCTTCTTGACGATCGCGAGGCCGATGCCGGTGCCAGGGTAGGCATCCTTGGCGTGCAGCCGCTGGAAGATCACGAAGATCTTGTCGGCGAACTCGGGCTCGATGCCGATGCCGTTGTCGCGGCAGCTGATCTCCCACTCGTCGCCGAGCCGCTGCGCGGTGATCTCCACCCGGGGCGGGACGTTGGGCCGCCGGAACTTGAGCGAGTTGCTGACGAGGTTGGCCAGCAGGTTCGCGAGCAACGGCTCCTCGCCCAGCACGGTCGGCAACGGCGTCCAGGTCAGCTCGCCGTCCGCATACCCCCGCGCCGCGTCCGTCTGCGCCGCGACGGTCTCCATCACATCGTTGAGGTCGACCTCGACGAAGCCGGTGGTGAGGCGCCCGATCCGAGAGAACGCCAGCAGGTCGTTGATCAGCCGCTGCATGCGCTGGGCGCCGTCGACCGCGAAGGCGATGTACTGGTCGGCCCGCTCGTCGAGCTGGCCGGCGTACCTGCGCTGCAGGAGCTGGCAGAAGCTGGCCACCTTGCGCAGCGGCTCCTGCAGGTCATGCGAGGCGACGTACGCGAACTGCTCCAGGTCGCGGTTGGAGCGCAGCAGCTCCTCGGCCTGCTTCTGGAGCTGCCCGTTGACCCACTCGATCCGCTCCTGGGCCTCCCGTACGGCGCCGAGGTCGGCTGCGATCTGGTCGCGCATCTTGTCGATGTCGCGGGCGAGCTGGGCCAGCTCCGGCGGACCGACGTCGGTGATCTGCTTCTGGTAGTCACCGTCGGCGACGTGACGTACCTGGGCGGCCAGGTCGGTGACCGGGCCGATCACCAGCCGGCGCAGCGACACCAGCAGCGCCGCGCCGGCGATCACGATCACGCCGGCGGCGACGACGAGCAGGAAGACCAACGTGTTGCCGGTGTTACGGGCCTTGACCGCGCCCTCGCTGCGGATCTTCAAGATCATCTGCTGCAGCGTGGAGATCGACGCGCGGATCTGGTCGAAGCGTTGCCGCGCCGCGCCCGTGATCAGTGCCTGGGCGGCGGTCTTGTCGGCGGCCGCGACGGCGATGACCGGCTCGGCGACCGCGGACCGCCACGCGTCCGCCTCCCGCTCCACGGTCATGAGTTGGCGGTCGATGTCGGGATCGTCCGTGAGCAGAGCCCGCATCTCACCGACGAGCCGCTGCTCGTCGGCCCGTCCCGTGGTGTACGGGGCGAGGTCGTCGCGGTTGCCGCTAACCGCGTACCCGCGGATCCCGGTCTCCTGGTCCACCAGCGCCGTCTGCAGGCTCTCGGCGTTCGCGCGCAGCGGCCCGGTCTTGACCAACAAGGTGTTGAGATGCCGGCGGTTTTGTGCGGCGACGAGAGCGGCGGCCACGGCGACGCCGGTGAGCACGAGGCCGACCGCCACGCACAGGGCGGTCACCCGCTGCCGCAAGGTCCAGCGCCCGCCGATCACCGGCCACCGCCTGAGCTGATCAGGAGCATGGCGACGTCGTCGGAGAGCGGGCCGCCGTTGGCGTCCTCGGCGCGACCGGCCAGCCAGGCCGGCAGGTCGGCGAGCGCCACCCCGTGTGCCGCCTCGACCAGGGAGACCAGCCCCGGCACGTCGAGCCGCTCGTCGCCCGCGCCGACGCGTCCCTCGATGAGGCCGTCGGTGTACATCAACAGGGACCAGTCTTCACTGTCGAACTCCAGCTCGTACATGCGCGGCGGCCGTGGCGCAACGCCGAGGAGCACGCCGCCGGGCGCCGGCACCGGTGTGACCCTACCGCCGGAGAGCAGCAGCGGCGGCGGGTGACCGGCCAGCCGTACGGTCGCCCGGTTGTCCGGCAGGTCGAGCCGCACCGTGGCGACGGTAGTGAAGATCTCCTGCAGCCGGCGCTCGCTGATCAGCACCTGCTCGAGCGCCGGCAGGACCGCTTCGTCGGGCACGCCGGCCAGCACCAGGGCGCGCCACGCGACCCGGAGCATGACGCCGAGCGCCGCCTCGTCGGGGCCGTGGCCGCATACGTCGCCGACGATCATGTCGATCCGGGTGGGCGAGGTCTGCACGACGTCGTAGAAGTCGCCGCCGATGAGCGCGGCGTGCCGGCCGGGCCGGTAGAACGGGTTGACCGAGACGCGGTCGGAGTTCATCAGCGGCCGCGGCAGCAGACCGCGCTCCAGGCGCGCCGACTCGGCCTGCCGCAGCTCCACCTCGCGCAGCTTGCGGGTGTCCTCGTCGGCGCGCTTGCGCTCCACGGCGTACCGGAGGGCCCGGGTGAGCAGCACGCCGTCGACCTGCCCCTTGACGAGGTAGTCCTGCGCGCCCTCGGCGACCGCGCCGATGCCGAGGTGCTCGTCCTGCCGGCCGGTGAGCACGCACACGGCGGCGCCGCTCGCGAGGGCGAGCACCTGCCGGAGGCCGTCCAGCCCCTGCGCGTCGGGCAGGCCGAGGTCGAGCAGGATGCAGTCGACGCCGGTCAACCTCGGCCGTGCCGCCGTGAGGCTGGTGGCGATGGTCAGGTCCACCGCGGCGTCCGCCTCGTCGAGCAGCTCGCCCACGAGGAACGCGTCGGCGTCGTCGTCTTCGATGAGCAGCACGCGGAGGCGCTCGACGGGCTGCGGCGGAAGGCCGGCACCGCCGCGTGCCGGCGTGCGCGCGGCTACCTCGTCGCGCGGCTCCGCCTGCGCGGGCACGACGGAAGAACCGGTCATTCCGGCCTCCCTCCGTCGAACAACTCGCTGATCGTGTCGTAGTCGTTGCCTTCGCACAACTGACCGTGCGGTGTGCAACGGTAGGCCACGGATGGGCGCTCCGGCCATCCGGCACCCTGTCCACGTGATCAACACGGCCTAAGGTGAGCGCCGTGGTCACACCGTCCCGCATTCCCGCCGACCGGGCGCTCACCCGGCCGGCGCACCGCGCCTTCGCCGCCGTCGCCGCCGTCGCCGTTCTCGCGGTCGTGGGGGTGGTCACGCTGCGCGACGTCCGGCCGCCGGAACCGCTCGGCGCCGCCGCGCCGGCGACCACCTTCAGCGCGGCGCGGGCACACGAGCACCAGCTACGGATCGCGGCGCGGCCGCACGTGACCGGTGGCGCCGCCAACGACGCGGCCCGCGACTACCTGGTGACCACGTTGCGCGGCTTCGGCCTGGACACCTCGGTACAGGACGCGATCGGCCCGGAGTCGGGCCGGTTGAGCGGCGGGGAGGGCGGTACGGCGGTGGCCCGGGTGCGCAACGTCGTCGCGACCCTGCCGGGCACGGCGTCGACCGGTCGCGTCTTCCTCGTCGCGCACTACGACTCTGTGCAGATCGGTGCCGGCGGCAACGACGACGCGTCGGGCGTGTCCGCGATCGCGGAGACGGCGCGGGCGCTGACCGCGGGAGCCCGGCTCCGCAACGACGTCGTGTTCCTGCTGACCGACGCGGAGGAGGCCTGCCTGTGCGGCGCGTCGGCGTTCGCGTCGACCCACCCGCTCGCCTCCGGCGGCGGTGTGGTGGTCAACCTGGAGGCCCGGGGCCGCACCGGTCCGGTGATCATGTTCGAGACGTCGCGGAACAACGCCGGCCTCGTGTCCGTCTTCGGGCGTTCGGCGCCGCACCCGGTCGGCACCTCGTTCGCGGTCGAGATCTACCGGCGCCTGCCCAACGACACCGACTTCACCGCATTCCTCGCGAACGGGTTCACCGGCATCAACGCGGCATACATCGATGGCGGCGCCGTCTACCACACGCCGCTGGACACGGCGGGCTCGGTGGATCTGCGCAGCCTGCAGCAGCACGGCGACAACGCGTTGAGCCTCGCGCGCGCGTTCGGCTCGACCGACCTGGCCTCGTTGCGCGCCGCCGGCGACGCCACCTATTTCCCCACGCCGTTCGGGCTGGCACGGTACCCGGCGGCGCTGACCTGGCCGCTCGCGGCGGCCGCGCTCTTCGGGGTGCTCGCACTCGCGTTTCTCACGCGGCGGGCCGGACGGACGTCGTGGCCCCGGGTGGCGGGCGGCTTCGGCCTCGCGCTGGTCCCGATCCTGGTCGGCCCGGTGGCGGCGCAACTGCTGTGGGCCGGCGTCACGGCCATCCGGCCCGGGTACGCCGCGCTGCTCGACCCGTACCGTCCGCTGCTCTGGCGGCTCTCGGTGGTGGTGCTGTCGGCGGCGGTGCTGTTCGGCTGGTACGCGCTGTTCCGGCGCCGGGTCGGGCCGGCCGCGCTCGCGATCGGCGGGCTGCTCTGGTTGGCGTTGATCGCAGTGGTGCTCGCGGCGTTCATGTCGGGCGGCTCGTACCTGCTGGCGCTGCCGGCCGTGGCCGGCGCGGTGGCCGGTGTCGTGGCCCTGCGCGCGCGTGGCGGCCTGGCCGTGGTGCCGGTGACGCTCGGCGCCGGCGTCGCGGTGGTCGTCCTCGCGCCGACGGTCCTGCTGCTGTTCCCGGCGCTGGGCATGTCGCAGGGAGGGGCGGCCGCCCTGTTCGCGATCCTGCTCGGCCTCGCCGCCCTGCCGGTGGTGGACCTGCTCTTTCCGGCCGCCGGCGGCCAGCGCGGTCTGACCGCGCTGCGGGCGCGGCGGTGGGGGCTCGGCCTGCCGGTGCTGACGCTCGTGGCGGCCCTCGCCCTGGCCGGCGCGGCGTGGCGGTTGGACCGGTTCGACGCCGCGCACCCCATACCGACCCAACTCATGTACGCGCTCGACGCCGACAACGGCCTGGCGCGCTGGCTGAGCTACGAGTCGCCGATCCAGGGCTGGACCTCGTCCTACGTGGACGGCACGCCGGTCTCCGTCGGTGCGGAGTTCCCCGCGCTTGGCCCGGACGCCTCCGCCGTGACAGGTCCGGCCGCGGCCGCGGCGCTGGCGGCGCCGGCGCTGACCACGGTGTCGGACACGACAGGCGCCGACGGCGTGCGCCACCTGCGGGTGAGGGTGGCGCCGCGGCGGGCTGTCCGGATGGCTGCCCTCCACGTCGACGCGGCCACGGCGTCCGTCTCGCGGGCCGTGGTGTCGGCGGCGGGCGCCTCCTATCCGCTGCCCGCCTCGTCGTCGCACCCCTGGTCCCTCGGGCTGGTATTCCACGCCGTGCCGCCGGATGGCTTCGAGCTCGACCTTGACCTGAAGCCGACGACGCCCGGCGGCGGGGTGCGGTTGCGGGTCGAGGACGCCAGCGATGGCCTGTCCGCCCTGCCCGGCTTCCGCGCCCGCCCGCCGGGCGTCGGCATCGCCGGCTCCCACGACTCCGACCTGGTCCTGGTCGCCAAGACCTACACCATCTGATCCGCGGCCGCACCGATCCGTCGATCTTGCAGTTACGGTTCCCGCGAAACGGGGCGAACCCGGTCACGGCGGCACCACACCTGCAAGATCGACGGGATGCTCACGGCAGGCGGCCGCGGGCGTCACCGCTGTCCTGGTCGGCCACGAAGGCGGCGATCCACGACAGCGGCGAGTTCCAGTTGATGGTGATCTCGTTGGTAGACCACGACTCGATGTCGTCGATGTAGCAGAACTGCGGCGCGCAGCCCCGCAGCTTCGCCTGTGCCACCGGGTCCTGGATGGACGAGTTGGGGCCGCCGGCCAGCGAGCCGCGTGGTGGGTTGGGCAGGTCCGGATTCAACTGGTGCGCGTACCACCGGCTGTGCTGGTTGTGCGACGCGACCTCGCCGTAGCCGGTCACGTAGGACTGGTTGAGAGCGTTGCGGCCGAACAGGTAGTCCATCGTCTGCAGCACGCCGGCGCGGTACTGGTTCCTGCCGGTGATGTCGAACGCCGTCGCCATCACGACCGCGTTGTTGAGCACCAGGTTGTTGGAACCCCAGTCGTACGTGTTGCCCGCCGGCGCGTACGGGATGCCGTACGGGTGCGCGTTCGCCGTCGCGAGGTAGCGGTCCGCGCCCGCCACCACCGACGCGCGCACGCGGGACCGGTCCGGTAGCAGGTTGGGCAGCGTGGCCAGGTCGAGGCGGCCGAGCTGTGCGGTGTGGCCCCAGTCGAAGCCGCGGTCGCGCCAGATATCGGCGGCATGCAGCGGCGAGCTCATCAGGTAGTCGCGGTACTCGCGGCCACCGGTGGTGATGAACAGCTCCGCCGCGGCCCAGGAGAACTCGTCGCTGACGTCCGCGTCGTCGTACGCGCCGCCGCCGATGCCGTCCGCCGGGCTGGCGAGCAGGTCCGGGTGCGCGAGCGCCGCCTTCCACGCCGCCTTCGCCGCGGTCAGGTTCCGCGCCGCGAACCTCGCGTCGTACGGCAGGAAGACCCGCCCCGCCTGCGCGGCCGTCGCCGCGAGGTTGAGTGTGGCCGCGGTCGATACCGGATGCAGCTCGCGCTTCTGCGGGTCGAGGTGCGGCAGCAGCGGCAGGCCCGTCCAGGCCGCGTCGTGCACCTTGTGGTGCGCCATGCCCGCGTACGGTTCGTCGGCCGGCACCTGCATCGAGAGCAGGAACTCCTGCTCCCAGCGCGCCTCGTCGAGCAGGTCGGGAACATTGTTGCCGCTCTCCGGCAGGCCGAGGGTCGAGTCCCACAGCTTCCACGGCTCGCCCGTCCTCGCGAGCAGCGAGCGCTCGTACTCGCTCATCAGCTGGTAGCCGGAGATGCCGCCGTTGACGACGTACTTGCCGTGGTCG
>DATDJX010000540.1:0-6441 GCA_036520275.1 Asanoa sp. | reverse complement strand
CCCACAACCGCCTCACGGCCCGCCAGATATCGTTCCCGGTGGATGCGAGTCGGGCGCCCGACCCGTGTCCGTGCCAGATGAGCTAGCATCCGACCCACACAGTTATCGGGTCCTCACCACCCGACGTCCACACCCCGCTCCGCCATCGCAGAAGACCGGCGGCCCCGCGCGCAGGAGGAAGAAGTTGCTCTCCGCATTTCTCAGTGCGTTCCGAACGCCTGACCTGCGCAAAAAGCTGCTCTTCACGGTCGCCATCATCGCCATCTACCGGCTCGGCGCCACGCTGCCCAGCCCCGGCGTCTCGTACGGCAACGTGCAGAAGTGCCTCGACACGGTGCAGCAGAACGGAGGGAACGGCGTCTTCGGCCTGCTGAACCTGTTCTCCGGCGGCGCGCTGCTGCAGCTGTCGGTGTTCGCCCTCGGCATCATGCCGTACATCACCGCCTCGATCATCCTGCAGTTGCTGACCGTGGTCATCCCGCGGCTCGAGCAGCTGAAGAAGGAAGGCCAGGCGGGCCAGGCGAAGATCACGCAGTACACCCGCTACCTGACGCTCGGCCTGGGCATCCTGCAGGCCTCGGCGTTCACCGCGCTGGCGCGCTCCGGTCAGCTGTTCAACAACCAGTGCGAGGACACCCCGATCATCCCGACGACCGCCGTGCCGATGTGGCTCACGGTCACCACCCTGGTCATCACGATGACCGCCGGCACCGGTGTGATCATGTGGCTGGGTGAGCTCATCACCGACCGGGGCGTCGGCAACGGCATGTCCGTGCTGATCTTCACCTCGATCATCGCCCGGCTGCCGGGTGAGGGCTGGACGATCAAGCAGAACAACGGCTGGTGGAAGTTCTTCCTGGTGATCGCCCTGGTACTGCTGATCATCTTCTTCGTGGTCTTCATCGAACAGGCGCAACGCCGCATTCCGGTGCAATACGCGAAGCGGATGATCGGGCGGCGGATGTACGGCGGCACGTCCACCTACATCCCGCTCAAGGTCAACCAGGCCGGCGTCATCCCGGTGATCTTCGGGTCGTCGCTGCTCTACCTGCCCGCTTTGGTGCTGCAGTTCTACGACCGCAACAACCTCAACGGCTGGCAGTCCTGGATCCAGAACAACCTGGTCGACCCCACCAGCCCCATCTACATCGTCATCTACTTCCTACTGATCATCTTCTTCACGTACTTCTACGTCGGCATCACCTTCAACCCGACCGAGGTCGCCGACAACATGAAGAAGTACGGCGGGTTCGTGCCCGGCATCCGGCCGGGCCGCCCGACGGCCGAGTACCTCGACTTCATCCTCAGCCGGATCACCCTGCCGGGCGCGCTCTACCTGGGCGTCATCTCGATCCTGCCGAGCTTCTTCTTCATCTGGCTGAACAAGCAGCAGTACCTGAACTTCCCGTTCGGCGGCACGGCCGTACTGATCATGGTGGGCGTCGGCCTCGAGACGGTGAAGCAGATCGAGAGTCAGCTCATGCAGCGCAACTACGAAGGGTTCCTTCGTTAATGCGTTTGGTGCTGGTCGGCCCTCCGGGAGCGGGAAAGGGGACACAGGCCGAGTTCATCGCCGCGCACCTCTCCGTGCCCAAGATCTCGACCGGTGACATCTTCCGCGCCAACGTCACCCAGGGCACGACCCTGGGGGTCGAGGCCAAGCGGTACATGGACGACGGGAAGCTGGTCCCCGACGAGGTGACCATCAACATGGTCCGCGACCGGCTCGCCGAGCCCGACGCGGGCGAGGGCTTCCTGCTCGATGGCTTCCCACGGACCACACCGCAGGCGGCCGCCCTGGACAAGCTGCTGGCCGATCTGGGTACGGCGCTCGAGCTGGTCATGGAGCTCGTGGTCGACGACGACGAGGTGATCCGGCGGTTGTCCGGCCGGCGCACCTGCCGGGGCTGCGGCAAGATCTGGCACGTCGAGTTCGAGCCGCCGAGCCGCGAGGGCGTCTGCGACCGCTGCGGCTCGGAGCTGTTCCAGCGCGACGACGACAAGGCCGAGACCATCGCCAAGCGCCTGATCGAGTACAGCGAGAAGACCGCGCCGCTGGTCGACTACTACGGCGCGCAGGGCAAACTCGTCGGCATCGACGCGACCGGCCCGGTCGAAGACGTGACGGTTCGCGCGATCGACGCCCTGCGCTCCTACGGCGGTTAGTGTTGCTGGTCGGGGGGTGGGCGGAATGCGCCGACAGCAGCTGAGCATCCAGCTGAAGACACCGGAGCAGATCGACAGGATGCGGGCGGCGGGACTCGTGGTCGCCAACGCTCTCGCCCGGACGCGCGAGGCCGTCGCCCCGGGTGTCAGCACCGCTGAGCTCGACGCGATCGCCGAGTCGGTCATCCGCGGTGCCGGCGCCGTGCCCTCGTTCAAGGGCTACCACGGCTATCCGGCCTCGATCTGCTCGTCGGTCAATGAGCAGGTGGTCCACGCGATCCCGTCGCGGCGACAGGTGCTGGCCGACGGCGACCTCATCTCGATCGACTGCGGCGCGATCCTCGACGGTTGGCATGGCGACTCGGCGATCACGGTGCCGGTCGGCACGGTCGACCCGGTGTTGCAGCGGCTGGCGGCGGTGGCCGAAGACGCCATGTGGGCCGGCATCGCCGCCGCGGCGCGCGGCGGGCTGTCGGGCCAGGGCCGGCTGACCGACATCTCCCACGCGGTGGAGACGTCCGTGCGGCAGTCCGGGCGCTACGGGATCGTCGACGGCTACGGCGGTCACGGCATCGGCACCGAGATGCACCAGGATCCGCACGTGCTCAACCATGGCCGTCCCGGCCGCGGCCCGCGGCTGGTGTCCGGCATGGCGCTCGCCATCGAACCGATGATCACGATGGGTTCGCCGAAGACGGTGGAGCTCGACGACGGCTGGACGGTCAGCACGCGCGACGGCTCCGTCGCCGCCCACGTCGAGCACTCGATCGCCCTCCTCGACGACGGCGTGTGGGTGCTCACCGCCCCTGACGGCGGCCGTGCCAGCCTCGGCAGCCTCGTGACGGCCCGCCAGCCCGCCGCCGCCACCAGCTGACCCCGTCATCCGCCCCTCTCGTCGCGGCCTACACACCGCCCGCCCCGGCTGACCGCACGCGGTAACACCGTTCGTGCTGGCATGTGTGGGCGACGGCGCTCGGGTGCCGCTGGCGCCGGTGAAGCCGCCACCTCTCGCAAGACCCCTCGCTTGCGGTTATGGGCGATCCAGTAACCGCAGGAACAGTGTTCTTGCTGGCGGGCCGGCGTCGGTCAGGTGCAGTGGAAGGCGACCGCGGCGCTGGTGACCGTGAAGGCGCCGTGAGCCGCCACGTGGGCGCGGCGGCCTCGTCGACCGCCGCAATCGCGGCCGCGTAGCCCGACCCGTCGATCAGACCCAACGCCGACGGCGGCAGGCTGGCGACGAACGCGGTCACCGCCGCCGGGTCGGGCACGGCGACCGGTGCGCCCGAGGTCGTGTGGCGTGACGGTGTCGAACGCGGCGGGCAGCAGGCGAGCCGCGGTCGCGGCGTCGAACCGGGCGCCGTCCCACTCCTGCATCCGGCCGGTCGCCGCCCGCACCAGCTCGGAGATCTCCCGCCGGTGCCGGGCCGTGTCGTTGGTGACCACCACGGCGACGCCCCCCGGCCGAACGATCCGGCGCACCTCGGCGATCGCCTGGGGATGTCGGGCACGTGGTAGAGCATGTGCGGCACCAGCGCCACGTCGGCGGCGGCATCGCGCACCGGCAGCGCCTGGGCGTCCGCCGTCGCCGTGGGGGCGTGCGCCGACGCCTCGGCTGCCATCCCAGGGGACAGGTCGCAGCCGAACACCGTCCCGCGGTGGCCGCGCCGCCGCAGTGCCTCCTCGTGAACGGTCACGCCAGACGCTCGTTCGCGAATGAGCGCCAGGGACCGCAACCGAACTCGCTCGCGCCGGGCGTCGCCTGGACTGCGAGGAGACGGCGCCGAAGGCGCTCGTCCCCGCAGCGCGAAGGCGGCGCCTGAAGAGGCGCGAGCCGCGCGAGCGGAGCGAGCGCCAGCGAGCACAGCCGTGGCATCCTCGTACCCATGGATCGGCGCGATGACATGCGGGCCGGCGACGCCGACCGGGAGGCGGTGGCCGAGCGGCTGCGCGCCGCGCTCGACGAGGGCCGGCTCGATCTCCACGAATACGACGAGCGCCTGCAGCGGGCGTACGGGGCGAAGACGTTCGGCGATCTCCACGGCCTGCTCGACGACCTGCCCGGCACCGTGCCACCCGGCCGCGCCCGGCTCGCGCCCGTGACCGGCGCCACGCCGGCGACGAACCCGCTTCCCGAGGTAGGCCCTGCGCTTACCATCCGCTGGCTCGCCGACGTCTGGGACCGCTACTTCGGCGTGGTGGCGATCGTGGTCGCGATCTGGGCCGTGATCTCCCTCATGTCCGGGGACCTGATCTACTTCTGGCCCGGCTGGGTGGCCGGGCCGTGGGGCGCGGTCCTGCTGGTCCAGACGATCAGCGGCCTCGCCACGGGCGAGCCGCGCAAGTGGGCCCAGCGCAAGGAGCGCGACCGCGAACGCAAGCACCTCAAGCGAGAGCGCAAAGCGCTCGAATCCGGCGAGGACGGGGACTGACAGGTCGGTTTGGCGTCGATGCCTACCGGCGCGTACAGTGGTTAGTCGGCGCACAGCGTCCACTCCGGCGTGCCCGTCAGCGCTCGACGGTTCCGGAGTCCGCGGCTGGCTCGAGTGTCTCTCCACTCGTGAGGCGACGTGTGCCGATCCGGGTAACCGACGTCAGGACAGCGGAGGACATGCCGAAAAAAGACGGGGCCATCGAGATCGAAGGGCGGGTCGTCGAGCCTCTCCCGAACGCGATGTTTCGGGTTGAGCTCGCCAACGGCCACAAGGTTTTGGCTCACATCAGCGGCAAGATGCGGCAGCACTACATCCGCATCCTGCCCGAGGACCGGGTAGTGGTGGAGCTGTCTCCCTACGACCTGACCCGCGGGCGCATCGTCTACCGCTACAAGTAACCACCAACCCTGACGGCGGGCCGGGAAAGTCCTGCGTCCGTGACGACGGTCCGGCGCGCCGCACGGCGGCCGGGCGTTGATGGAAGGCAAAAGGCACACCGTGAAGGTCAAGCCGAGCGTCAAGCGAATCTGCAACAAGTGCCGGGTGATCCGCCGGCACGGCCGGGTCATGGTCATCTGCGCCGACCCGCGTCACAAGCAGCGCCAGGGCTGACGAGGGCGCGCAGCGCTTCATCGTCGGCAGCAGTTCTCCGGACGTTGTCCGGACATATAGGTTCGACCCAGCCGCGGATCCACGAAGTGGATGTGCGGTGCACCCCCGGTCGGAGGCCGGGGCCCGCGCGGGCACGCGGGGTGGGTTCGGGCACAGACCTCCGCGACATTGAGGAGTACGCCCGCACATGGCACGACTCGTCGGCGTCGACCTCCCCCGCGAGAAGCGGATGGAGGTCGCGCTCACCTACATCTTCGGGGTCGGCCGGACCCGCGCGATTGAAGCACTCAGCGCGACCGGTGTCAGCCTCGACAAGCGCGTCAGGGACCTCACGGACGAGGAGCTGGTCCAGCTCCGCGACTACATCGAGGCCAATTTCAAGGTCGAGGGCGACCTGCGCCGCGAGGTCGCCGCCGACATCCGCCGCAAGGTGGAGATCGGCTGTTACCAGGGCATCCGGCACCGTCGGGGTCTGCCCGTGCGGGGCCAGCGGACGCGCACCAACGCGCGCACCCGCAAGGGTCCGAAGCGGACCGTCGCCGGCAAGAAGAAGCCCGGCAAGAAGTAATTAGGAGCGCACTGACTTATGCCACCGAAGGCTCGTGCCGGGGCCGCCGTCAAGAAGGTCCGGCGCAAGGAACGCAAGAACGTCGCCCACGGGCAGGCGCACATCAAGAGCACCTTCAACAACACCATCGTGTCGATCAGCGACCCGACCGGTGCGGTCATCGCCTGGGCCTCCGCGGGCCAGGTCGGCTTCAAGGGCTCCCGCAAGTCGACGCCGTTCGCCGCGCAGCTGGCCGCCGAGGCCGCTGCCCGTCGGGCGATGGAGCACGGCATGCGGAAGGTCGACGTGTTCGTGAAGGGCCCCGGCTCCGGCCGGGAGACCGCCATCCGTTCGCTGCAGGCCGTCGGCCTCGAGGTCGGCCAGATCGCCGACGTCACGCCGCAGCCGCACAACGGCTGCCGTCCGCCGAAGCGTCGCCGGGTCTGAGAGGTAGAGACAACGATGGCTCGTTACACCGGTCCAGACTGCCGCCGTTGCCGGCGGGAGAAGATGAAACTGTTCCTCAAGGGCAGCAAGTGCGATGGTCCGAAGTGCCCGTTCGAGTCCCGGCCGTTCCCGCCCGGGCAGCACGGCCGCGGCCGCACCAAGGAGACCGAGTACCTGCTCCAGCTCCGCGAGAAGCAGAAGGCCCGCCGCGTCTACGGCGTGCTGGAGAAGCAGTTC
>DATDJX010000539.1:0-17045 GCA_036520275.1 Asanoa sp. | reverse complement strand
GCCGATCGGTCTCCGGCACGAAGCCGCGGGCGCCTTCAGCGCCAGCGACCCCGGGAGGGACATCCCCGACACCGGCGAGCCGGGCACCGCCGGCCCCGGCACCGCCGGGTCCGGCACCCGTGAGCCCGGCACCGTCGGGTCCGGCACCGCCCGGCACGGCACCCGTGAGCCCGGCGCCGCCGGGTCCGGCACCCGTCAGCCCGCCACCGCCGGGCAGGGCGCGGGTGGCGCCGGGTCCGGTGACGGTTGGTCCAACGATGCCGGGTCCGGGTGGTGGGCCGCGTCGTTGCCGCTCGCCGGGGCGCTGCCCGCGGAGCTGCTGCGGATCACCCGGACGCCGGTCGACGGCCGACCGTTCCGGCCCGCGCCCGCGGGCCGGCCCGCGGCCGGTGTCCGGGTGCTCGACCTGACCCGGGTCATCGCGGGCCCGGTCGCGACCCGCACGCTGGCGTTCCTGGGCGCCGACGTGCTGCGGATCGACCCGCCCGGGCTACCGGAGATCCCAGAGCAGCACCTCGATGTCGGCTTCGGCAAGCGTTCGACGTTGCTCGACCTGGCCGATGGCGGCGACCGCGCCGTGTTCGACGAGCTGCTGGACACCGCCGACGTGATCGTGACCGGCTACCGGCCGGGCGCCCTCGACCGGCTCGGCGTCACCCCCGAGGCGCTGCGCGAGCGGCGCCCCGACCTCATCGTGGCGCAGCTGTCGGCGTGGGGCGAGGGTGGTGGCCGGGGGTTCGACAGCCTCGTCCAGGCCGCCACCGGCATCGCCGTGGTCGAGGGCGACGGGGCGCCGGGGGCACTGCCCGCGCAGGCGCTCGACCACGGCACCGGCTACCTGCTCGCCGCGGCGGTCCTGCTCGCCCTGGCCGATCGCGGCCGCGGGGTGGCACACACCGTGGACGCCGCGCTGGCCGCCACGGCGCGGTGGCTGCTCGACGCGCCACCCGCGCCGAGGGCCGCCGAACCCATCGAGCCGACGGTCGGCACGGCGGGTGGCCTCACGTACGCCCTTCCCGCATTCACCCTGCCCGGCGGCCCGCGGACCTGGCGCTCGCCGCCCACGCCGTGGGGCCGGGACCGACCACAGTGGAGAAACCGATGACGGCGCCGTGGGTCGACGCGCTCGGCCTGGCGCCGCACCCGGAAGGCGGCTGGTTCCGGGAGACCTGGCGGGCAGCGCCCACGTTCGCCCCGGATGGCTACGGCGGCCCGCGCCACGCCGCCACGGCGATCCTGTTCGCCCTGCACCCCGGCGAGGTGTCCCGCTGGCACGTCGTGCGCTCCGACGAGCTGTGGCTCTGGCACGCGGGCGGCCCGCTGGCGCTGCGCCTCGGCGGCGCCGCCGACGAGCCCGCCGCGGCGCAGACGGTCGTGCTCGGCATGGACCTCGCCGCCGGGCACCGGCCACAGGTGCTTGTCCCCGGCGGCGTCTGGCAGACCGCCGCGCCCGCGACGGGCCGGCTGGTCCTGGTCTCCTGCGTCGTCTCGCCGGGCTTCGACTTCGCCGACTTCCGGATGGTCTAGCCGTGCATTCGCCTGCGCCGGGCCCGGCCACCCTGGAATGGTCTAGGACCATACCGTTGCCCAGCGACCCACCATCGAACGGCCTGAAACCATGCCATCGCCCACCGAGATGCTGTTGTCACCGACCGGCGTGGACCGGCTGCGTGCCGCGCTCGCCACGGCGGGGTTCACCGCCACCGGCATCGCCGGGCGGCTGGGGCCCGCCGCGACGTCGGCCGTCGCCCGCGACGACTTCCGGGTCGCGCTGCGGCGCACCGAGGACCGCGACCCGCTCGCGACGCTGATCCGCCTCTTCGTATGCGCGCAGACCGAGCCGACCGGCGCCGTGGCGGCGGCGCTGGGGGAGCTGCCACTGGAGGAGGCCGTCGCCGGCGGCATCGTCGAACCGCACGGCGACGGCCTGCGGCAGGGCGTCGACCTCGAGCCGTACGGCGACGCCTGGTGGGTGCTCTCCGACCTGCCGGCCTCCGTGCGTCCCGGCGTACCGTTGCCGGCCGACCACATCCTGGGCATCGGGGGCGCTTCCGCCACCCTCGCCGGTGCGACCGTCCGCCGGCGCGTCGGCACCGCCCTCGACCTCGGCACCGGTTGCGGCGTCCAGGCCCTGCACCTGGCGACCCACGCGGCAGCCGTGACCGCCACCGACGTGTCGAGCCGGGCCCTGCGCTTCGCCGCGACCACGGCGGCCCTCAACGGGCAGACGTGGGAGCTGCTCCGGGGAGACCTCGTCGTGCCCGTCCGCGGCCGCCGCTTCGACCTGGTCGTCAGCAACCCGCCGTACGTGGTCGGTCCCGGCGAGGCCACCCACACCTACCGCGACTCCGGCCGCGCCGGCGACGGGATGAGCGCCGAACTCGCGGCCGCGGCGCCGGGGTTGCTGACCGAGGGCGGCGTCATGCAGTTCCTGGCCAACTGGGAGCATATCGCCGGCGAGGACTGGGCAGACCGGGTCGCTGCCTGGTTCGCCGGCACCGGCCTCGACGCCTGGGTGATCCAGCGCGAGGTGGCCGACCCCACCGCGTACGTGAGCCTCTGGATCAACGACGCCAACGAGGCGGCCGACCCGGCGCGCGTGGCGGCCTGGCTCGACTGGTTCGACGGCCACAAGGTGGAGGCCGTCGGGTTCGGCCTGGTGACGCTGCGCAGGGCCGGCCACGACGACCCGATCGTGCGGATCGAAGACCTCCGACAGCAGGTGCAGCCATCGCTGGGCGACCGGGTCGAGGAGTGGTTCGGCCGGCAGGACTGGCTGCGCTCGCAGAACGCCGACGGCATGCTGGCGGCCCGCTACCGGCTCGCGCCCGGCCTGCGCCTGCGTCAGGATGCCACGATGGGCGAAGACGGCTGGGCGGTCGACCGGCAGGTGCTCGCCATGCCGGATGGGCTGCGCTGGTCCGAGGAGGTCGACCCGCTGGTGCTCGCGCTGGTGGGCGGCTGCGACGGACGGGTGCCGCTACGCGACCAGATCGCGCTGCTCGCGGTCGCACACGAGGTCGGCGAGCCGGGGCTGGCCGAGGCGGCCGTGCCGATCGTCAGCCACCTGGTCGAGCGCGGCATCGTCGAACCGGCATGAGGGCGCTGGTCCAGACCGTCGCACGGGCGAGCATCACGGTCGACGGCATGGTCGTGGTGTCCATCGTGGACGGTCTGTTGGTGCTGCTCGGCGTGACCCACACCGACACCACCCGGCTCGCCGACACGATGGCACGCAAGGTCTGGGAGCTGCGCATCCTCGACGACGAGCGGTCGGCCGCGGAAACCGGCGCCCCGGTGCTCGTCGTCAGCCAGTTCACCCTGTATGCGGACACCCGCAAGGGTCGCCGCCCGTCCTGGTCGGCCGCGGCACCCGCCGACGTGGCAGAGCCGCTCGTCACGGCCTTCGCCGACGCCCTCCGGCGGCGCGGCGCCACCGTTGAGACCGGACGGTTCCGGGCACACATGCTCGTGGAGAGCGTGAACGTGGGGCCTCGAACCGTCCTGATCGATCTCTAGAAAAGCAGCCCGCGCCTGTGCACCGCCTGCCGCAGCCAGCCGTCCAGCCGGCCGGTCCAGTCGGTGTGCTCGGCCGTCTCGTAGTCGACGTCGAAGCGCCCGAACGCGTCATGCCCGTCGCTGAACACGCCGCCGCGCTTGTCGATCTCCAGCACCACCTGCAGGTGGGTCGGCGTCCCGAGGAACGTCACCTCGAGCTGGCTGAGCGCCCGGTGGTACTGCGGCGCCGGGTAGAACTCGATCTCCTGGTAGAACGGCAGCGTCTGCCGGACCCCGTGCACCCGTCCCCGCTCGACGTCCGCGCGGCTGAACCGGAAGCCCAGCCGTAGGAAGGCCTCCAGGATCCGCTCCTGCGCGGGCAGCGGGTGGACGGTCACCGGGTCGAGGTCGCTCTTGTCGACGGCGCGGGCCACCTCCAGCTCCGTGCGCAGGCCCATCGTCATGCCGTGCAGGCGTTGCCCGTACACCTCCGTGATCGGGGTCTCCCACGGCACCTCGAAGCGGAACGGGACGTCGTGGCGCTGCCCGGCGGCGAGCCGGAACGCGCCGGTCGCGCGCTGCCGGTGGAACTCCTGCGTCGAGTCGTACTCGCTGTCGCCGCTCTCCACCTCGACCCGGGTGACGAGGCCGAGCGCGACGTACTCGATGTCGACCGGGTGTTCGCCGCCGGCGACGTGGATCAGGCCTTCCAGGTAGCCGCCCGGGCGGCAGTTGGGGTTGGTGAGCACCGTCTCCACCGACGGCCCGCCGACACCCATCGCCTGCATCAACCTCTTGAAGACCACGATCCCGCCTTTCGTCCGGCTGGCAGGCACAGTAGTGGCTCCGATCCACCCCGCACCACGGCGCAAATCGGGTGAGAACCGGCGCCGGAAGCTACCGGATTCATGCCACCCCAACGATCTCCTCACCCCGGCTTCACGCCCCGTGCGGGACGCTCGTCGCACGGCACACTTCGACTGCCGGAAAGCGGGGTTTCAGGGCAGATGAACGACACCGACCAGACCGACCTCGACGCCACCGACGAGCGCGGCGTCTCCGCCGACCTGGTCCGCGCCTACCTCAACGGGATCGGACGCACGAAGCTGCTGACCGCCGTCCAGGAGGTCCAGCTGGCCCGGCGGATCGAGGCCGGACTGTTCGCCGAGGAGAAGCTCGCCACGGTCGCCGGACTTTCCGCGGACCTGCGCGCCGACCTCGAGACGATCGCCCGGGAGGGACGGATCGCCAAGGGCCACCTGTTGGAGGCCAACCTGCGGCTGGTCGTCAGCATCGCGAAGCGCTACACCGGGCGCGGCATGGCCTTCCTCGACCTGATCCAGGAGGGCAACCTCGGCCTCATCCGGGCGGTCGAGAAGTTCGACTACAGCAAGGGCTACAAGTTCTCCACCTACGCGACCTGGTGGATCCGCCAGGCCATCACCCGCGCCATGGCCGACCAGGCCCGCACCATCCGCATCCCGGTGCACATGGTCGAGCAGGTCAACCGCATGGTCCGGGCGCGGCGCGACCTGGCCGCGTCGCTGGGCCGCGAGCCGACCGTCGCCGAGGTCGCCATGGCCATGGGCGTGCCCGAGTTCCAGGTCATCGAGCTGATCTCGTACGACCGCGAGCCGGTCAGCCTCGACCAGGCGGTCGGCGAAGACGGCGAGAGCGCCCTGGGCGACTTCGTGGCCGGCGACGACCCGCGGCAGGAGCCGGCCGACGCGGTGTCGCAGGGCATGCTGCGCAACGAGGTGGAGATCGTGCTCGCGACGCTCTCGCAGCGCGAGCAGGCCGTGATCCGGCTCCGGTTCGGGCTCGACGACGGCCGGCAGCGCACGCTCGACGAGGTGGGCCGCGAGTTCGGCCTGTCCCGCGAGCGGATTCGGCAGATCGAGAAGGTCACGCTGCTCAAGCTGCGCCAGCCGTCGCGGGCGCGCCGCCTGGAGGCGTACGCCAGCTGATCGCCACGGTCGCGTGCCCCTCTTCGGACATGGGTGTTCGCCGTTCCCGGCGGCCGAGGCTCGGGGCTCGGCCGCCTGGACCGTGCGTCTTTTGGGGCCGATCGGCTGCCGACCGCGACGTTATTCGCGTCCCCGGCGATGGCACATCTGTCGGGATGCCGTTGCCGGCGCCGGCGCACGATCGCGCGATCCTCGCAGCGGTGCCCGCTCAGGGAAGGTCGATGGTGCCGGGGTCCTCGGCCGCGAGGTTGACCTGGCGGAGGAGGTCGGCGAGCTGGCGGCGTTCGGCCGCGCTCAGCACGCCGAGAATGCGCTCCTCCTCTTCACCCAGGACGTCCATCGCCTCGTGCCAGGCCGCCAGTCCGGCCGGGGTCAGCTCGATGTCGACCTTGCGCCGGTCGGTGTCGGACGGAAGCCGCCGCACGAAGCCGCGCTTCTCGAGGCCGTCCAGCCGGCCGGTCATCGCCGCCGGCGACATCCGCAGCTCGGCGGCGAGCTCGCTGGGGCCCGCCCGGTAGGGGACGTCGCGACCGGCGAGGGCGTGGATCGTCTCCAGCTCGAAGCCCTGCAGACCGTGCGCGGCGAGCACCGCCTCGCGGTTGCGCTTGAGGTGCCGCGTGATCAGGTACATGCGGGTGACCGCTCCCTCGACGTCGAAGTCGAGGTCGGTCAGCAGCTTGCCCCACCGCTGGTTGTGGGCGTCCACCGAGTCCCGGGCCATGCGTCAGCCTAACCTTTCGCCGCCGAAACTTCTATGCCAGATTTTTCGTTGACGGATATTTCGATGTCGAAGTAAAGTCCCTGGGCATGGGATTCTCGCGCGACTTCCGGCTCATCTGGGTCGGCTACACGCTCTCGGCGCTCGGCGACATGGTCATCCCTGCCGCGCTGGCCCTTGCGGTCGTTCGCGCGACCGGCTCGGCCGCCGCGCTCGCCCTGGTGCTCGGCTGCGCCTCGATTCCCCGGCTGATGCTGCTGCCGCTCGGCGGCGTCCTCGCCGACCGGTGGTCGCCGCGCCGGGTCGCGATCGTCGCCGACCTCGTCCGGGGCGCCGCGCAGCTCGTCGTGGGCGTCGAACTGGTCGCCGGGCATTTCCGCCTCGTCGACCTCGCCGTCGCCGGCGTGGTCACCGGCGCCGCGTCCGCGTTCGCCCTGCCCACCGGCTCGCGGCTGGTCGTCGCGAGCGTCGCGCCGGCCGATCGGCCGCGCGCCAACGGGTTCATCGGCGCGTCACGCGCCGCGGCCGGCGTGCTCGGGCCGGCCATCGGCGGGGCCGTCGTGCTGACCATCGGTCCCGGCTGGGCCTTCCTCATCGACGCGACGACCTTCGGCGTCAGCGCCGTCGCCTTCGCGGCCGCCCGGCTCGCCTTCACCACGCCGGCGACCGCACCCGCCGCCCGTACGCCGTTGCACCGGGACCTGACCGACGGCTGGGCCGAGGTCCGCCGCCACGACTGGCTGTGGACGAGCCTGATCGGCCACGGCGTCTGGAACATGGCCGCCGCGCTGTTCATGACGCTCGGGCCGCTGATCGCCGTCCGGTCCACCGGCGGCGAGGCGGTCTGGATCGCGGTGCTGCAGGCCGGCGCCATCGGCCTGCTGGTGGGTTCGCTGTTCGCGACCAGGCTGGGCTCGGCCGGGCGGTTCCGGCTGCGGATCGCCCGGCCGGTGCTGTTCGCCAACCTGGCCCTCAGCCTGTACTCGGTGCCGCTCGCCCTGTTCGCGGTCGGTGCGCCGCCGGTCGCGCTGGTCGCGGCATACGGCGTCGCGCTGGCCGGCCTCGGCTTTCTCAACCCGGTCTGGGAGTCGACCCTGCAGCAGCGGATCCCGGCCAGTCACCTCGCCCGGGTCGACTCGTGGGACATGGTGCTCTCGTTCGGCGCGATGCCGCTCGGGTACGCTCTCGCCGCGCCGGCCGCGGCCGCCCTCGGCAACGGCGGGCCGCTCGCGATCGCGGCCGTGGTCGTCGCGGCGGCGACGGCGGGTCTCGCCGTGGTGCCGGGCGTCCGCCGCCTCCGCTACGACCACCCACCCCGCGACGATCTTGCAGCTGTGTCCCCCGCGAGGCGGGCGATCGGGGGCACGGGAGGGGGCGTAACTGCAAGATCGACGGGAGAGTCGGAGAGGGTGGCCGTCAGCGGAGGGTGACCGCGTCGAGCTGGCGGAGCAGGTCGAGCTCGTCGGCGATCATCCAGATGTCGACCACCCGGCCGTCCGCGACCGTGAGGATGTCGGTGACCCGGATCCGCACGCGGCGGCCGGTCGGCGCGACCTCGCCCATCGCAGTGGCGAGCGGGCCCGTGTGGCGGCCGACCATCACGAACGCGACCGCCAGCTTGTCGCCGTCGGCCATCCGGTGGACCTCGTCCATGGTGAGGTCGGCGTAGGTGCGGCGCACGGTGCGCGCGCGCTCGACGAGGGCAGCGAGGCGCATCGCCGAGCCGTTGACCACCACCGGGTCGGCGTAGACCTCGCCGAACCTCTCGACCGCGTCGGGCCACTCGGCCACCGGCTCGGTCCACAGCGCCAACAGCCGGTCCAGGACTGCGTCCATGCGTCACACCCTAGGAGTCCGACCGGGCCGCGGCGAAGCCCGGACCTAGAGCCGGCGCGGGCCGGTGTCGGGGCGGGACCCGGCGGATCCGATGTGGACGGTCGCGTGCAGGACCGACAATCCGTCCGGCCGGGCGAGCACCGGGTTCAGCGAGAGTCCGTGCACGCGGGGCTGCTCGTCGACGAGCCGACCGACCCGCAGCAGCAGGTCGACGAGCGAGTCGCGGTCCACGGGCGCGGCGCCGCGGTAGCCGCGCAGCAGCGGTGCCGCCTTGGGCTCGTCGACCAGCGCCGCGGCCGCCCGGTCGCTCAGCGGGGCGCCGCGCCAGGCCCGGTCGCCGAGCAGCTCGGTCGCGACTCCCGCCAGCCCGAAGCCGACGACCGGACCGAAGGCCGGGTCCTCGACCATCTCCACCACGCAGGCCACGCCGGCCGGGACCATCGGCTGCACCAGCACCTCAGGCCCGAAGGCGGCGGCGAGTTCGCCGTACGCCGTCCGTACCGCCGGCTCGTCGCGGAGGTCGAGCCGGACCGCGCCCAGGTCGATCCGGTGCCGCATGGCGGCTCGGGCCGCCTTGAGGGCGACCGGCAGGCCGAGCCGCGCGCCGGCCGCCACGGCCGCGTCGGCCGTCTCCGCCGTCGAGGACGGGATGAGTCGGATCCCGTACGCCGCGAGCAGTCCCGCCGGATCGCCGGCCCCCGCCGCGGCCGTGCCCGCGTCGGTGTCGACATCCGACAGCTCCGCCATGATGCCGGGTGCCTCGCGCCGCCACTCGGCGTAGGTCGCGACGCGACCGAGCGCCCGGGCCGCCTCCTCGACCGACGGGTAACCCGGAACCCCTTGCGGGAGCATCCCGGTCAGCGACACGGCGACGAACGGCATGTCGCCGTCCAGCGCGACGCGCGCGATCGCGGCCATGACGTCGGCGTCTTCGTCGCGGAGCTGGCCGGGCAGCGCGGGCGTGACCACGACGACAACGGCGTCGACTCGGTCGTCGACCGCCGCGTCGGCGAGCGCCTCGGCGAACCGGTTGGCACCCGCCTCGGGCGCGACGTCGCGCGGGTAGCCGGCGGTGACCTGGAGGCCGTTCGCGTCACACGCGGACGCGGCGAGGGTGCCCAGCGCGCTCGAGTTGCCGACGATGCCGACCCGCCGGCCGGCGGGCAGCGGCTGGCGGGCGAGCAGCGCGCCGACGTCGAACAGCTCGCGCACCGTGTCCACCCGGATCACGCCGGAGCGGGCGAACAGCGCGGTCACGGCGGCGGCGTCGGGCCCGGGCCCGGGTCCGCCGAGCCCGGGTGGCCGAGCGGTCGACGCGACCGCCACGATCGGCTTGGCCCGGCTGATGAGGCGCGCCAGCCGGGCGAACTTACGCGGGTTACCGAAGGTCTCCAGGTAGAGCAGGATCGTGTCGGTGTGCGGATCCTCCCGCCAGAACTGCAGCAGGTCGTTGCCCGACACGTCGGCGCGATTGCCGGCCGAGACGAACGTCGACAGCCCGAGGCCGCGGCGGTCGGCCTCCGCGAGCAGGGCCACCCCGAGCGCGCCGGACTGGCTGAAGAAGCCCGTACGGCCGGCCGCCGGTAGCCGCGGGGCGAACGTGGCGTTGAGCCGTACGGTCGGATCGGTGTTGGCGATGCCCAGGCAGTTCGGGCCGAACACGCGCATGCCCGCGGCGCGGGCGGCGCGCATCAGGTCGGCCTGCGCCGTGGCGCCTTGTGGACCCACCTCGGCGAAGCCGGCGGAGACCACGACGAGGCCGTGCGCGCCGGCGGCCGCCGCGTCCCGCACCACGCCGGGGACCGCGTCCGGCGGCACCGCGACGACCGCGAGGTCGATCGGGGCGCCGGTGTCCTCGGCGCGCCGGACCGCGGCAAGGCCGCAGACGCGGTCGGCCGCCGGATGCACCGGCACGATCGCACCGGTGTAGCCGCCGTCGCGAAGGTGGCCGAGGACGGCTGCGCCGACGCCGTGACCGCTGGAGCTGGCACCGTATACGGCCACGCCGCGCGGCGCGAGCAGTCGGGCGATCGACCGCGACTCGGCGCGGTGCTCGCGGCTGAACTGCACCTCGACGGACCTGTCGGTCGGCGCGATCGGGAAGCTCAGGTGCACGACGCCGTCGGCGTACGCGCGCTCGACCTGGTAGCCGGCGTCGGCGAAGACCCGCAGCATCGTCGAGTTGGACGGCAGCACCTCCGCGACGAAGCGACTGATGCCCTGGTCGCGAGCGGCCGCGGCGAGGTACTCGATAAGCACGGAGCCGATGCCGCGTCCCTGGTGGGCGTCCTCGACGACGAACGCCACCTCGGCGTCCGGCGAGCCCGGACCGAGCCGGTCGTAGCGGCCGACCGCGATGATGGCCCCGCCGTGCTCGACGACGAAAGCCTCGCGGTCGCTGTGGTCGACGGTCACGAACCGCTGCAGGTCGCGTTCCGGGATGCGCGGGTACGGCGAAAAGTAGCGCAGATAGCGGGTGCGCTCCGAGAACCGGGAGTGGGTGGCCACGATGCCCTCGGCGTCCTCGGGCCGGATCTGTCGCACATGGACGGTCGTGCCGTCGCTGAGCAGCACGTCCGCCGAGCGATCGTCGGTCATCCCGACATTGTCGCCGCTATGGGTCGGGCCCGCCGCAGGACCGGGGTGACGAGGGTGACGCACGCCGCAGTCGCGATGCCGGCCAGGGCGATGGCCCAGCGGACGCCGGCCACCTGGGCGACGGCGCCGAGCAGCACGGGTCCGAGCCCTTGCAGCGTCATCAGGCCGGTCGAGAGCAGGCCGAACGCCTGGCCGCGGCTCGCCTCGGTTACGGCGTCCACGAACGGGCGCTGCAGTCCGAGCGCGTAGGCGAAGCCGGAGCCGCTCAGCACGATGAGGGCGGCGCAAGCGGCGAGCGGCGGGTCGAGCGCCAGCGCGACGGGCGGCAGCCCCAGCACGAGGATGAGCGGCGCGACCAGCCGCACCCGGAACCGCGGCGCCACCAGCCGGCCGACGACGAGCTCGCCGAGCAGCATGCCGGCCGGCGAGCAGGCCAGCAGCAGCCCGATCGCGGCGGCGGGCAGGCCGCGGACGCCGACGTACGCGACCAGCAGCGCCTCGACGGCGACCACGAACGCGCACGGCAGCCACTGGATGAGAAGCAACCGACGGATCCACGGGTCCGCGAGGAGGTGCTTGTTCACGGCCCAGCTCTGGCCGACCGCCGAGCGTGCCGCCGCCGGGGCGGGTGGTGGGGGGAAGTCCGGCAGACCGAAGCGGACGGTGGCGGCGGCGACCAGGTGGCAGCCCGCGGTCACGAGCAGGGCGTGCGCCGGGCCGAGCGCGGCCACCGCGATGCCGCCGACGGCGAGGCCGAGCAGCTGCGCGCCGCCGGAGGCCATGCTGGTCACAGACCGCCCCAGCACGTACGCGTCGCCGGTGAGCACGTCGGCGACCAGCCGGCTGGAGGCGCCGCCGAAGACCGGCGTGCACGCAGCGACCGCGGCGACGAGCAGCAGCGCCGCCCAGGTCGGCATGGCCACGGTGGCCAGGGCGATCGCCGCGGCCGACTCGACGAGGTACCCGCAGACGATCAGCGGCCGCGGTCGCAGCCGGTCGGACAGCGAGCCCAGCAGCAGGCCGCCGGCGACCTGCGGAAGGAAGCCGATCGCGAACGCCACGGCAGAAAGCCATGCCGAGCCGGTGGCCGCGAAGACCAGCACCGAGAGGGCGACGATGCGCAGGGTGTCCGCGGCGATGGCCAGCGAGCGGCTGGCGAACAGCACCCGGAAGGGTCGGACGGCGAACACCTCGCGATAGGTCGTCATGCGACGCAGCTTCGCCGGTGGTCGCGGCGGGCCGCGAATGTTACGGCCACGGTCGTAACATCGAACCGTGCTCCGCTTCCAGGTCGACTCCGCCGACCTGCTGCACAGCCGGTTCGCGTTGTCGCCGGTCTTCGAGCTGGAGAGCCTGCTCCGCGTGCTCGACGGCGTCGACGGCTCGACCCCTCCGTCGGCCCGGATCGACCGGCTCCGCCCCGGGCTTGCGCGGCTGCGGGCCGAAGACGCGGCCGTCGAGGCCCTCCTCGCGCTGCAGCACCCGCACGGGGGCGCCGACTTCGTCGTACCCCCGCCCGCCCGTGGCGCGCTCCAGACGATCGACGACGACCTGCTCGCCGTGCGGGCCGTCCCGCTCGAGGTGGCCCGCGCCGACATCCGCGCCTGCCTCGCCCGCCGGCCCGCCGGCTACCGGGCCCGGGAGGTGCTCGACGCGCCCGACGTCGTCCCGCGGATCGCGGACGCCCTGGCCCGGGCGTGGCACCACCTGCTGGCCACGGACTGGCTGCAACTGCGGGCGATCTGCGAGCGCGACGTCGTCCACCGCGCCGGGCAGCTGGCCCGACACGGCTGGGCGGCCGCGCTCGACGGCCTCCACCCGCGGGTGCGCTGGCGCCGCGGCGGCGTGGAGATCGCCCGGATGAGCAGCGACGGGCCGGTCGCGCTGGGCGGCCGGGGCCTGACGTTCGTGCCGTCGGTCTTCGTGTGGCCGAACGTCGCCGCCTTCACCGCGGACCCGTGGCCGCGTTGCCTGATCTACCCGGCCCGCGGGATCGGCCAATGGTGGGACGCGACGAGCCCGGATCCCCCGGCGAAGGCGTTGGAGGAGCTGATCGGCCGCACCCGGGCCCGGATCCTGCAGACGCTGCACGAGCCGGCGAGCACGACCCAGGTCGCGCACCAGCTCGGCCTGCCGGTCGGCTCGGCCGGCGACCACCTGCGGGCGATGCGCCGCGCCGGTGTGCTGGATGCGACCCGATCGGGCCGGTCGGTGCTCTACCGCCGCACGCCGCTCGGCGAGATGCTCGCCGACGCCTAGCGTCGATCATGAAGTTAGGACGCCCGGTATCGCTCCCAAGTGGCCCTAACTTCATGATCGACGGCGAGGGGACCGGCGGCCGTCAGTCGCGGGGGTCGTGTGGGTCGAGTCCGAGGAGCGGGAACACCGCGTTGCGGGTCGCCGAGATCGCCCGGTCGACCGCGCTCTCCCCGCCGGGCTGCCACGGCTCGTACGCCGTCGAGGCGTCATCGGTCATCCGCAGCGGCACGTCGCGGCCCGGCCGGCGGCGCGCGGCGAGCGACCGCCAGCCCAGCGGGGTCAGCGTCGCGGGATCGAGCGGGTCGCCGGAAGCCGCGGCGAGCAGGTGGGTCCACGTGCGGGGCACGACCTCGACCAGCGCGTAGCCGCCGCCGCCCGTTGCCACCCAGCGACCGTCGCACAGCTCGTCGGCGAGCGCCCGCATCGCGAGGATCGCCGCCCGCTGCCCGTCGACGGACAGCCGCAGGTCGGCCAGTGGGTCGAGCCGGTGGCTGTCGGCGCCGCACTGCGAGAAGAGCACCTGCGGCCGGAACACGCGCACCACCGACGGGACGACCGCGTGGAAGGCGCGCAGCCAGCCGGCGTCGCCGGTGCCCGGCGGCAGCGCCACGTTGACCGCGGACCCCTCGGCGCCCTTGACGCCCGTCTCGTGCGGGAAACCGGTGCCCGGGAACAGCGCGAGCGGCGTCTCGTGGAGGCTCACGGTCAGCACCCGTGGGTCGTCATAGAAGACCGCCTGAACGCCGTCGCCGTGATGGACGTCGATGTCGACGTAGGCGATCCGCTCCGCGCCATCGTCGAGCATCCGCCGGATGGCGATCGCCGGGTCGTTGTAGACGCAGAAGCCGGAGGCGCGACCCGGCATCGCGTGATGCAGGCCGCCCGCGACGTTGACCGCGCGCCGGGCCTCGCCGGCCCACACGGCGGTGGCTGCCGCGACGGTCGCGCCGGCGACCAGCGCGCTGGCCTCGTGCATGCCCGCGAAGATGGGGTCGTCGGAGGTGCCGAGGCCGTACCCGGAGAAGAACGGGTCGTGCGGCGCGGCCTTGACCGCCTCGATGTAGTCGGGCCGGTGCACGGTCTGCAGCGTCGCGTCGTCGGCCGGCAGCGGCTTGCGCAGACGCACGGCGGGCCGGTCGAGCACGCCCAGCTCGCGCGCCAGCGCCATGGTCAGCTCGACGCGGACGGGATCCAGCGGGTGGTCGCCGAAGTCGTACGCCAGCAGCCCCTCGTCCCACATCACGACGGTGCCGTCCGACATGCCGCTCATCGTGCCAGAGTCATCCGGTCGCCACCGGGCGTGCGGGATCGGCGACCCACTCGCTCCACGAGCCTACGTAAAGGGCGGCGTCGGGACGACCGGCGCGGTGCAGGGCGAGCACGGTGTGCGCGGCGGTGACGCCGGACCCGCAGTAGGCGCCGACCCGTACGCCCTCGTCGACGCCGGCCGCCGCGAACCGCGCACGCAGCTCCCCGGCCGATCGGAGGCGGCCGTCGGCGGCGGTGTTGTCGCCGGTCGGCAGGTTGACCGCGCCGGGGATGTGACCGGGCACCGGGTCGACCGGCTCCACCTCGCCGCGAAACCGCGGACCGACCCGCGCGTCGAGCAGAACCCCGTCGCGGGCCAGCGCCGCCGCCGCATCTGCGTCGAGGACCGGCAGACCACCCGGCCGTACGACGACGTCGCCCGCGGCCGGCGCCGGAACCTCGGTCGTCGTGGGCAGCCGCGCCGCGGCCCAGGCCGCGTAGCCGCCGTCGAGCACCTTTGTGTCGCGGTGACCCGCCCACCGCAGCGTCCACCAGGCCCGGGCCGCGGCCTGGCCGTCACCCGCGTCGTAGACCACGACCGGGTGACCTTCCCGGACGCCCGCCCGGCGCAGGGTGGTCTGCAGCGCCGCGGGGTCGGGCAGCGGATGCCGCCCGCGCGCGCCCGGCGTGCCGCTCAGCTCGCCGTCGAGGTCGAGGAACACCGCGCCGGGCAGGTGGCCGGCGGCGTAGTCCTCTCGGCCCGGTGGACCGGCGAGACGCCAACGAACGTCGATCAAGGTGGGTGGGTCGGCTCCGACGGCCGCCGCCAGCTCGGTGGGGGATGTCAGAGGATCGTCGGGTACGGCCACGCGCTCCAGTGAACACCACGTGGCCCTTTTGACGTGGGCTGGCCGCCGCTCTGTGCGGGTACCATCGACGGTTGGGAGGCCAGCAGCCGTGAACGACCTTGTCGATACCACCGAGATGTACCTGCGCACCATCCTCGAGCTGGAGGAAGAGGGCGTGCCGCCGCTGCGCGCCCGCATCGCCGAGCGGCTGCGCCAGAGCGGCCCGACCGTCAGCCAGACCGTGGCCCGGATGGAGCGCGACGGCCTCCTCACCGTCGAGGGAGACCGGCACCTGGAGCTGACCGACCTGGGCCGCAAGCACGCGGTCTCCGTGATGCGCAAGCACCGCCTCGCCGAGCTGCTGCTCGTCAACGTGATCGGCATGCCTTACGAAGACGCCCACGACGAGGCCTGCCGCTGGGAGCACGTGATGAGCGACTCGGTCGAGCAGCGGGTCTATGACCTGCTCGCCCGGCCGACCCGCTCGCCCTACGGCAACCCGATCCCCGGCCTGGAGGCGCTCGGCTCCACCGGCCCCGAGAGCGACGACTTCGAGCGCGAGCGCAACCTGGCCTTCCCGGGCCTGTCCGGCGCGGTGGTCGTGCGGCGCATCTGCGAAAGCGTGCAGACCGACGTCGACGTGCTGCGCCAGCTCCACGCGGCGGGCGTCGACCCCGGCGCCACCGTGACGGTCGCGCAGGAGCGCGACGGCGTGACGATCGACCGGTCGGGCGACAAGGTGCGCCTCCCCCGCGAGGTCGCCTCGCGGGTCTTCGTCGCCGCCAAGTAACGCCACCGGGCCTGCCTCGCCATCGTCCACCCCCCGCCGTGTCGTGGACGTGGTGGCGGTGAACACGGCGCCTCGTCAGGCGTGGACGGCGTCGACCGCCTTCGCGAGGGCGACCAGCTTGGGCAGCGACTTGGCGGCCGTCGTGGTGCCCTTGCCCGCCGCGAGCGTGTAGCAGAGCGTCATGATCCGGCCGTCCTTGCTGAGCCAGCCGACCTCGATGCCCGCTCCGGCGCCCTTGACCGGCGCCATCGGCATCTGGTAGGCGGCCTGGCCGAGTCCCTTGACCGTGGTGCTGCCGTCGGGCACGACCTCCTTCCGGTAGATCCTGGCGTCCGCGGTCGTCTTCGTCACCGACAGGGACAGGTCGGGCCGGCTCACCCCGCCCGCCTGCACCACGCAGGTGCGGGTCGCACCGGACCTGCTCGCCGCCGCCAGGTCGAACTGGGCGCCGAGGATCTTTCGGATGACCGCGTAGTCGAGCAGTTGGCACACGCCGCCGGCCGCCGCGGCGGGATAGGTCGTCCGCACCGGCACCGGCCGGGGAAAGGTCGCCGCGGGGGGCGCCTCGGAGGAGCAACCGGCCACGCCGCCGGCCGTCGCGCCGAGCACCGCGACCACCGCGAGCCCCATCCGCCCCTCCCGCACCGCGTCACCGTACGGCGTCGGGCGCGCGCGCGGAAGGCCCGTCGGGTCACGCGGCTTCGTCGACGTAGGGGCAGTGCCGGCAGCCCCGTCCGCAGCAGGTGCCGCGGTCGGCGAGGAACCCGGCGGTGAGCACGAAGAGCCCGGTGTCCGGGTCCGGGTAGCCGGACTCGCCTGCCGCGAGGGCGGCCGCGTGAGCGGCGAGGACGGCCGCGCGGTCGGGATGGTCGGGGCCGAGGCGCGATGGGTGCGGCTCGGTAAAGGGACGCGGCGCGAGCGGCAGCCGCCGCTCCCCTCCCCGTCCATCGCGTAACCGTAGATGCCCGAGTCGATCTCGCAGTTGTCGTGCCTCTGATGCCCTTTCCCGCCGCTTATGTCGCCACACCAACTGCAAGATCCGGGCAGAAGGGCAAATCGCCGGCCGGGTTCTACCCGCGGCCGCCGGACCGGGTCCAACCTCGACCGGCCGGGCTGATTTGGGCCGCCGGACCTGGGTAAGGGCGAAGGCATGAACACTACCTGGAAGCCTTCCGACCAGAAGCACGGCACGCTCTCCAGCGGCGAGAAGGGCGACCTGCCCGAAACCGCGTACGCGTTTCCCAAGAAGCGCAAGGAGCCGTTGACCGACGCCCGGCACGTCC
>DATDJX010000538.1:0-2790 GCA_036520275.1 Asanoa sp. | reverse complement strand
CGTCTGCTTCCGGCCCATCCCGATCAGAAAAGCCTGGCGACGCAATGTCCGCTCCTGGGGACGCCGGTAACGCCCCGCCGCGTCCGGCTTGGTGAAGGTTTTCGGACGCCGGCCATCCAAGCGGTGGTGTGGCATGGGGCCGGCGTACGGAAACCGCCCATGCACGAACCCGCGGGGGCTCGGGTGATGTTATGGGGATTTGAAGGATCCGGTGCCCCCAAGGGGATGGCGGGACGGGCGCGAAGTGCCGCGGGATGGCAGCGCCGGACGGAGGGAACGGTCTGCGAGCGTGCCATCGAGCCGCAGTGATGCCGCTGGACGGGCCGATCTGGCGGCCATTCGCTTGGTCGAGGAGCCCGTGAGCGCCGCGGGCACACGCTCCTCCGGTGGCCGAAGCACGGCGGCCTGGCGGGCGGCTCGAGGTTTGTCGTGCCGGGTCACGACACAGCAGCCCCGGTGCGGGCAGGCGAGGATGGCGGCGCGCGCGCCTGGGCGGCACGGTCGAAGATCTCGATGACGATCATGCGGCCGCCGCAGCACGGGCATGGCGGACGCCAATCCGGCTCCGGGGTCGGCGCGGTTTCTTCGGCCTCAGGCGGCGCCGGCACGCCGAGCAGTTCCCGGGCCCGCGCGAGGTTGGCCTTGCGGCCGGCGCTGGCGAGCAGGCCGTAGTGGCGGATGCGGTGGAAGCCCTTCGGCAGCACGTGGAGCAGGAAGCGGCGGATGAACTCGTCCGGGTCGAGGGTCATGGTGCGCCGGCGGTCGGCCGCGTCCCGGCGGTAGTCCTTGTAGCGGAAGGTAACGCCGGCCTCGTCGAGCGCGACCAGCCGGTGGTTCGAGATGGCGACGCGGTGGGTGTATCGCGCCAAGTAGGCGAGCACCGCCTCCGGCCCGGAGAACGGCGGCTTCGCGTACACCACCCACCTCGTCTTGCGCAGCGGCGCCAGGTGATGGAGGAAGGCGCGGCTGTCCTTCAGGGCGACATGGCCGCCGAAGAAGCTGAGCCGCCCGGCGGTGTGCAGGGCGAGCAGCCCGGTGAGGAACAGCCGCCGGAACAGCTTGGCGAGCACGCGAACCGGCAGCAGGAAGGCGGCACGGGACGGGATCCAGCGCTCGCCGTCGGGCGAGAGGCCGCCCCCTGGCACGATCATGTGGAGGTGCGGATGGTGGGTCATCGCCGATCCCCAGGTATGGAGGACGGCGGTGACGCCGATGCGCGCACCGAGGTGACGTGGGTCGGCGGCGATGGTGAGCATGGTCTGCGATGCCGCCCGGAACAGCAGGTCGTAGACCACCGCCTTGTTGTGGAAGGCGATGCCGGCGATCTCGGCGGGGACGGTGAAGACCACGTGGAAGTAGCCGACCGGCAGCAGGTCGGCCTCGCGCGCGGCGAGCCACTCGCGTGCCGCCGCCCCCTGGCACTTGGGGCAGTGCCGGTTGCGGCAGCTGTTGTAGGCGATGCGTGTGTGGCCACACGCCTCGCAGCCTTCGACGTGGCCGCCGAGTGCCGCCGTGCGGCAGGTCTCGATCGCCGACATCACCTTGAGCTGGTCCAGGCTCACCTGCCCGGCGTGCGCCGCGCGCCAGGCCGGTCCGTGCATGCGAAAGATGTCGGCGACCTCGAGCGCGGGTCGCACCGGGATCAGCCGCCCGGATCGTCGCCTTCCATCAGCGGCCCGAGATGCTCGAGCGGGCTCGCCACCGAGCGGATGGTCTTGGTGGCGACGCGGGCGTAGTGCGCGGTGGTGTCGAGCTTGGCGTGCCCGAGCAGGACCTGGATGACGCGGATGTCGACGTCCTGCTCCAGCAGGTGGGTGGCGAAGCTGTGGCGCAAGGTGTGCGGGGTGACCCGCTTCCTGATGCCGGCGGCCTCCGCGGCCTCATGGACGGCCCGGTTGATCTGGCGGGTCGAGACGGGCTCCAGGGCGTTGCGGCCGGGGAACAGCCAGCCGTGCGGCAGCATGACGCCGCGCCGCCTGCCCTCGCGCCACCAGAGCCGCAGCAGCTCCAGCAGCTGCGGCGACAGCATCGCGTTGCGGTCCTTGCGTCCCTTGCCCTGCTCGACCCGGATCAGCATCCGCGTGCTGTCGACGTCGTCCACCTTGAGGGCGGCCACCTCCGACACCCGCAGCCCGGCGCCATAGGCGGTGCCGAGAGCGGCCCGGTACTTCGGCCCGGGCGCCGCCTCGAGCAGCTGCCCGACCTCCTTGCCGCTGAGCACGGTCGGTAGCCGGCGGGGGTGGCGGACCAGGACCAGCCGACGCGACAGGTCGGGCCGGTCGAGCGTCACCGTGAAGAAGAAGCGCAGCGCCGACACCGAGCAGTTGATGGTCGGCGGCTGCACGCCGCTCCCGGCCTGGAAGACCTGGAAGCGGCGGATGTCCTCGGGCGTCGCGGTGTCCGGCGGCCGCCTGAGGAACGCCGCGAAGCTCCGGACGAAGCGGAGGTAATCGCGCTGCGTCGCGTCGCGCAGGCCGTGCATCGCCATGTCTTCGAGCATGCGCTGGCGCAGCGGGCTGATCGGCCCGGTGTCTGGCTGGTCGGCTCGGTCGGTCACTTCGAGAGCTCCTTGAGCTGAGGGGTGACCCTCGATGCTCAAAGACCGACCGGAACAGCCTCAATCACTTCACCGTCGCCCGCGAACCCACAGGCTTCGCCTCAGGCGCCCTCCCGCGAAGCGGGTTCGTGCATGGGCGCGAAGCCGCCGGTCCTGTGACTCCGCGCGTATGTCCGCTGCGCCCCAAAACCGGACCTCGATGGGCCGGACGCGAAGGACCGAGAAGGGACGGA
>DATDJX010000537.1:0-7723 GCA_036520275.1 Asanoa sp. | reverse complement strand
TTGACGGCGTTGGCGATGGCCTTGAGCCGGCGCACCATGCGGCCTTCGCCGGCATTGAGGACCTTTTCCAGAATCGACACGGATCAACGCTCCCCTAAACGGTCTGCCGAACCATGGTAGGCGCACGAACGGGGCAACCGTCAGTCACGGTTGCCCCCGACCGGGGCCAACCGGACATAACACCCCGACGGTGCGACTAATCCGCTTACGCCCGGCGCGAACCGTCGTGCAGGATGGCCGGGTGAAGCCGGTCGAGATCACCGCCGACGGCCTGCTGCTGCGCCCGTGGCGAACCGGCGACGCCGACGTCGTGTTCCGCGCCCGCCAGGACCCGGAGGTCCAGCGGTGGACCACCGCACCCTCGCCGTACCTGCGCGACACCGACCTCGACGGGCCGCAGCCGCAGCCCGACCCGGTCGCCGCGCGGCGGGCGGCCGTCTTCGCGAAGCCCCGGCCCGAGCTGTTCGCTTGCACCCGCTCCGGCGAGATCCGGCTCCGGGCGCTGCAGGAGCGCGCCGTCGCGCCGGGCGCCCCGACCCCGACACGATCCGCTGGACCACCGTCCCCGACCCCTACCGGCGCTGCGACGCCGAGTTCTTCGTACACCGGGTACGGCCCCGGCGTGTGGGGCCGCGGCACCGGGGCGGTCTTCCGGATCGGTGACCCCGCCGACAACGGGTACCGCGGCGTCATGGAGCTAAGGCTCCGGGCGAGCGATCCGGCCGTGCCCGATGTCGGCTTCGCGGTCGCGCCGTCGGCGCGCGGTCGCGACGGCCGCGCTCGCCGCGATGACCGGGTGGGGCCTCACCGCAGTAGGCCTGACGCGGATCGAGTGGCGGGCCAACACCGGCAACACACCGCCTCCCGGAGGGTCGCGGAGAAGGCCGGCTTCCGGTTCGAGGGCACCGCGCGTGCGGCGCTCAACCATCGCGGCAAGCGGGTCGGCGCCTGGGTCGGCGCCGTGCTGAGCACCGACGCGCCCGGGGAGGCAAGATGATCAAGCAGGAGCCGATCGAGGCCGGGGTGGTGCGCCTGCGGCCCTACCGCGACAGCGACGCCGACGACGTCGCCACCGCCTGCGCGGACCCGATCACCCAGCACTTCCTCCCCGGCCTGCCCAGCCCGTACACGCGCGACGACGCCGTGTGGTGGATCACCGAAGGCGCCCCGGCGGCATGGGCCAGGGGTGGCGCCGCGTACGCGGTCGCCGACCCCGCGACCGACCGGCTGCTCGGCGGCGTCGGGCTCGGCGGGGTCGAGCCCGAACGCGGCAAGGGTGAGATCGGCTACTGGACGGCGCCGTGGGCGCGGGGCCGCGGCGTCGCGACCGCGGCGGCGCGGGCGCTCGCGGCGCGGGCCTTCGAGTCGGGCTTCGCGCGCCTGGAGCTGCTGGCGGCGCTGGAAAACCCGCGTAGCCAGCGGGTCGCGTTCGCGGCGGGCTTCCGGCTCGAGGGCGTACGGCGCGGCGCCCTCCCCGGATCCGGTGGCGGCGCCCGCCGCGACGCCGTCGCGTTCGCTCGGCTCGCCGAAGACCCGCCCAGCCCGACCGCCCGACTCCTGCCCGACCTGCCCGGCGGCGCGCTCACCGACGGCGTGGTCACGCTGCGCCCGGTGGGTCCCGGCGACGTGGACTTCTACTACGGCCTGCTCAACACCCCGGACGTCACGGCCACAATCGTGCCGCCGATCGGGCCCGACCACGAGGAGGTGCGGCTGCGCTGCGTACGGGCGGAGGCGCGCTGGCTGTCCGGCGAGCGGGCCGACCTGCTCATCGTGGACGCCGCCAGCGGCCGTGCGGCTGGCGACATCGGGCTCTACTACGGCGAGCCGGCCACCGGCCAGGCGATGGTGGGCTATTGCCTGCTGCCCGAGTTCCGCGGTCGCGGTCTGGCCACCCGGGCCTGCGTGCTGCTGGCCCGGTGGGCGTTCGGGCACACCGGCATCGGGCGGCTCATCGCCGGCACCAACCCGACCAACGTCGGGTCCCAGCGCGTGCTCGGGCGGGCCGGCTTCCGCAACGAGGGCTACCAGCGCGGACGGCTGCCCGGTCTGCACGGCGGCCGGGTCGACGACGTGCTGTTCGGGCTGCTCCCGCAGGACCTGCCGCCGCTGTCGGGCAGCTGAACGGACGCGGGCCGCCCAGCGCTTGCGTCGACCTACTAGGGTGGGCGCACCTGCGGCACCCGGGAAGGGACGAGATGGTTGGCCGGCGGCTCACCTCCAAGCGTGTGGTGTTGAGCGCCGCGTTCCTGGGCCTGGCGGCCAACACGCTCGCGGCGTGCGGCTCGTCCGACGACGACGAGCAGGTCTACTGCGTCGACCAGAACGACACGGTGGTCGACGACGACTACTGCGACGACGGTTATCACGGCGTACGCCCGGCCGGCCTGTTCTTCCTCGCGCACTCCGCGCGCTACCCACGCGGCCTCCAGCCGGGCGCGAAGCTACCCGCCGGCGGCACGAAGTTCGCCTACAACGACACCGCCGCGCGCACGGCGTTCGGCCTGCCGTCGACCGGCCGGGTCGAAAACGGCCACACCGTGCGGACCGGCAGCGTCGGGGGCGGCGGCAGCGGCACCCACGCCGGCAGCTGACCGTGCGACGGATCGGCCACGGCCGCGTCCGCGAGGGGTGGGAAGCCACCAACGCCACGCTCGGCCTCGTCTATAACGCCACCGCGCTGCCCGATGGGCGCTCGATCTCGTACTGGCGGGAGGGCGCGTTCTACGACTTCGCCCTCGACGAGATCCTGCGCTTGGAAGAGGCGGCCGCCACGCTGCACCGGATGTGCATCGACGCCGGCGACCATGTCGTGGCCGGCTGCCCGCGCCGCAAGGCAGAAGTGCGCCGCTCGGGCTACCTGTCCGCCGAATGCTGGCCGGACACCTGCCTGCTCGCGAAGATCGGCGTCCCGGAGTACGCGCACGAGCAGGTGATCCGCACCTGGTTCGACGGCGACCCGGACGCCTGGACGCACGCCGACAAGGATCTGTTCGGCAACTACGCCTATGCGCCGCAGACCCCCGACTACTCGCCGAGCGTCTACGGGCGCTTCGACCTCTGGTACGGCGGCGCGGGCACCACGCCGAAGCTGCTCGAATACAACGCGCAGACGCCGACGTCGCTGCTGGAGAGCGCGGTCGTGCAGTGGCAGTGGCTGCAGGACACCGGCCAGAGCCACCAGCCGGAGCGGCAGTGGAACGCCATCCACGAGCGGCTGGTCGAGGCGTGGCAGCGCAACATGGCCGAGCTGCGGGCGGCCCGGCCCTGGCTGCCGGAGCGGCCGACCATCTACTTCGCGTACGAGACGAGCGAGGAGTCCGGCGAAGACCGGATGAACGTCGGCTACCTCATGGAGACCGCAGCGCAGGCCGGCTTCCCGACCGAGCTGATGGCGATGAGCGAGATCGGCATCGACGAGACGGACGGGTCGATCCGATGCCAGCGGTCGTCCGTCGGCGTGGGTCCGAAGATCGACGTGATCTTCATCCTCTATCCGTGGGAATGGCTCTGGAACGAGAAGGGCGGCCGCCCGATCTTCCGCAACATGGCCGACCCGACCAAACGCGGTACCGTCTGGATCGAACCGCCATGGACGGCTGCGCTGTGGTCCAACAAGGGGCTGCTGCCGGTGCTGTGGGAGCTGTTCAAGGACAAGCCCGAGGGCGAGCTGCTGTTGCCGGCCTACTTCGCGGCGGACAAGCCCGCCGACCTGCGCTCGTACGCGAAGAAGCCGATCTTCTCCAGGGAGGGCGGCAACGTGGAGCTGGTCCGCGACGGCGTCCCCCTCACCGCGAACCCCGGCAAGTACGGCCTGGAGGGCTTCGTCTACCAGGAGCTGCGGGAGCTGCCGACGTACCTGAGCGGGGACGGCGTCTGCCATCCGGTGCTCGGCGTGTGGATGATCGACGGCGAGCCGGCCGGGATGGGCATCCGCGAGGGGGTAGGCGTCGCAGGGCTGATCACCAGGAACGACGCCCACTTCGTCCCGCACACGATCGGCTCGCATCTTTAACGAGTTTGTGCGCGAGTCGCATCTTGCGGCGCCCGCCACGTCCCGCCGACCCCGGCTACGGGGAGAGGGATCGGCGAGCGTGCGGAGGAGCCAGGTCACATAGCCAGGCCGATGATCCCGTAGTCGTAGCCCTTGCGTCGGTACACGACGCTCGGCCGGCCGGAGTCCTTGTCGTTGAACAGGTAGAAGTCGTGCCCGACGAGCTCCATCTGGAACAGCGCGTCGTCGACCGTCATGGGCTGGCCCGGGTGCTCCTTCTCGCGCACGATGTGCCACGGCTGGTCGTCGAAATCCTCGACCTCGGGCATCGGGCCGGCATCTTCGTCGCGCCCTGAGGACCGAGCCGGCAGCGTGGCAAAGGCGCCGGAGTCGTCCCTCGGTAGGCCTGCCGTCGCGGCCGCCACCGAGACCGGCGTACGGCGTCCACGATGGACACGTCGGCGGTCGGCGGCCCGGCGCAAGCGGGCATCCAGCTTGGTTGTCGCGGTGTCCAGCGCGCTGTAGAAGTCAGCGGCACAGGCCTCGGCCCGCACGATCGGCCCGCGCGAAACACAGGTGATCTCGACCCGCTGGCAGTTGTCGGACTGGCGCCGGTTGCGCTCATGGAAGAGCTCCACGTCGATCCGGATGAGCTTCTGGTCGTAGCGGACGACCTTGCCGAGCTTCTCCGCTACATGGACCCGGAAGTGGTCGGGCACCTCGACGTTGCGGCCTTTGACGACGATGTCCACTCTGGTGAACCTCCTCGGACGGATGTAAGCGTCGGGAGAAAGAGCGAACCGGCCGGACACCGATGTTGACCCCGCGGCGTCGACCGGTTGCTAGTCGGTTGCGCCTCCTCTCGGATGCGGGTCCCCTCCGGGGGCGGACGTCCTGTTTACCCCGGATGAAACGACGCTAACGCCTGTTCGCGCTGCCGTCACCCCCCGTTAGCAAGACCGTTTGGCGAAGATTCGCCCATGGGGCTCGATCGGGTGAAAACGGCCGAGCGCCGCGTCTACCCCGGGCGACGTCGGCGTGTCGCGGCGAGCACCGCGGCACCATCGACAACGAGGCGCTGCGCGGCGAGCACCGTGGTGACGGCGGCGAGGGTCGACCCGGTGGTGACGATGTCGTCGACGACGATCACGGCGCGACCGGCGGCTTTCGCCCTGGTGCGCGGCACGCGGCCGGGACGGACGCGGAACGAGGCCTGTGCGACAGCCGCGCGCCGCACCGCGTCGAGGCCGGCGGCGTCGGGCTTCGGCAACGCGCGCAGCGGGCACGCGACCGCGGCCGCCCAGCCGGCTCGGCGCAGGCGACGCGCCGCCCGGGCAGCGAGGCGGCGCATGTGGTCGCCGCGGCGGACCCGTGCCGCCTCGGCCGTCGCCGGCACCGGAACGAGCAGGACCGCGCGTGGCGCCCCACCCGCTGCCCTTGCGACGGCCTCCGCGAGCATCTCGCCGAGCGGAGCGGCCAACCCGGAACGGCGTCGTTCCTTGTAGGAGAGGATCGTCTGGCGCAGTGGACCCTCGTAGGCGCCGACGGCGACGCAGTCGGGCAGGCCGGCCGGCAGCGGATCGGGGCGGGCCGGGAAGGGGCGCAGCGCGGACAGCTCGGCCGCGCACCGGGCGCAGGCGCCGCGACGCAGCGGCTCGTGCGAAGCCCGGCAGCCGGCGCACTCCACCGGCAGCACCAGGTCGGCGACCGCTGACCACAGGGTGCCGGCCATCGATCAGTAGGCGTAGAACGGCGCGTACGGGACCAAGGCGCCGGGGCCGGCCGTGGCGGGCGCGACACCCGTGACGTCGCCGGCCGGGATCATCTGCACGTCGCCGCGGGCACGGGCGGCCCGGTCGCCGGCCTGGAACATCAGCGGGTCGTCGTTCGTGTCGTGGACCGGCGTCGCCGGCACGGCACTCAGCATCGTCACCTCGCCCGTGGTGGATTCGGCACGCAGGGACTGCACGCCACCGTCGACGCTGACATCGCCGAACTGGGCCCGGCTGCCCTGCCCGCGCCCGACGACGGCCACGTGGGTCTCGCTCAGCCACGCCACCGCGGTCAGGTTGGACAGGGACAGGATCAGCGGCAGGGCGTCCGGCGCCGCCGTGGCCTTGTCGACCGGCACGATGTAGAGCTTTCCTGCGGCGATCACGGCGAGCCGTTGACCCTCGGGCGAGACCGCGATATCGGTGACGGGCGCCGGCACGGGCAGCCGCAGCCGCACGGTCTTCCCGTCGGCCCGGAACCGGTAGACGTCGCCCTGCACGTCGGCCACCAACCCGATGGCCGTGCCGGTGCGGTCGCCGGTGCCGGGCAGCCACACCGGGCGGCTGGCGGGTTGGACGGCGGTGGGCTTGAGCGCGGTGATGACGCCGACGCCGTCGCCGACCTGCAGCCGGGGGCCGGCGGCGGTATCGACCGAAGCGGCGACCGCGACCTTCGCGGCGCGCATGATCGACGCGCTGAGCACGTCGTGGTTGATCTCGGGAGCCAACGGCACCTCCGGCGCCGGGTCGCCCTCCGCAGGGCGGAGCGCCCGGACCGCGCCGTTGTAGATCGCGTAGCTCTCCGGGTTGGGACTGACCGGGTAGCCGACCGCGCTGCGCAGCGTGTCGACGTCGTACGGCCTGGATGGCTGGCCGTTGACCCGCAGCTCCAGCCGCCCGAACGGCGCTTGCCAGAGCGACCAGGTGATCTGGAGGGCGAGTCGTTGTGCTCCCTGCTCGTCGCGGACGGCCTCGGGCGACCAGCTCGTGGTCAGGGAGTCTCCTTCGAGCGGCGCCGTGCCGACCAGCTTGCTGCCCGCGGGGAGCGGCTCGACGACGTCGTTCAGCGCCCGGGACGGCCGCTTGACGAGCCAGCCGAGAACCTCCGTCGGCATCCGCGCCGCGGGAACCTCGGTGGGCAGGTAGCGCAGGTCGGGCACCAGTGCCGTGTAGGCATGGTTCCAGAAGTAGATGGTGCGTTCGGAGTAGTACTTGTTGAGCGCAACGTCGGTCATCAGGACGACCGGCGGTGGCTGTAGCACGTATAGCTCGCGGCGGTCGTCGACCTCGCCGACCCGCATCGTGTAGGTGTCCTGCGCATCGTTGGGCGCCGGGGGCACCAGCTCGCCGTTGTCCCGCAGCGTGCCGAGGTGGCGCACGCGCAGCGTGTATACGGTGCCGTCGGCGCCGGGGCTCGGGTCGGACAGCAAGTGGACGACCGACACCCCGGCGGCGAGGTTGATCTCGTCGCGCGCGGCGGGGGCGATGTAGTCGTGCATCCGCTCGGCCAGCCCGTCGCTGTCGCCCGCGGCCGCGGTGAGGAAGTTGCTGACCAACTCCCCCGTGGTGGTCGCCGATATCCGCTTGGGCGGCCCGACATCGCCGCCGAACTGCACCCCGCCCGGCCCGGAGCGCGGGCCGGGACCGTCGACGCGGACACCGGTCGAGTCGGGGATGCCGCAACCGGCCAGCAGCCCGGCAGCCAGGCCGGCGGCGGCAACCATCGCGCCCACGCGCCGCCTCATCCGGCCACCTCCGTCCGGTCGAGCCGGGCGATAGCGCAGGCCGGCGGCCACGACCAGAGCACCCCCGCGCCCCCTCATCCGGCCACCTCCGCCCGGTCGAGGCGGCGGTAGCGCAGGCCGGCGGCCACGACCGGAGCACCCCCGCGCCGCCTCATCCGGCCACCTCCGCCCGGTCGAGCCGGGCGATAGCGCGGGCCGGCGGCCACGGCCGG
>DATDJX010000536.1:0-12807 GCA_036520275.1 Asanoa sp. | reverse complement strand
GATCATGAACCACGGCCACCAGTCGGCCATGCGGGAGAACCGGCCGGCCGCGTCGAGCCACAACATCGTCGCGCCCAGGGCGGCACCCACCAGCGCCAGCATCGCGATCGTACGGTGGTAGGCGCGGGCGATCGGGTCGGTGGGCCGCCACGCGTAGCCGCCCGCGATGGCGAGGCACGGCAGGATGATGGTGAGCGGCCACAGCTGCCGCATCGCGCCGAACATCAGAATCGCGCCGACCGCGAAGACCATCGCGCCAACGCAGCCGACCACGTAGCCGGGCGCCTTGCCGCGGGCCAACAGCACGCCGCCGGTGGCGGTGACGAGCGCGCCGGGCACGAGGATGAACAGCGCCCACCACTGGAAGTCACCCGCCGACTGGGCGGCGCCGGTCACGAACGCGCAGGCGATCAGCGCGAACCCGCCGGCCACCAGCCATTGCGTGGTGAGCGACGGGCGGGTGGTGGCGGGCCGGGTGTGCGGGAGCGTGGTCACCTCTCCACTTTCCCGCCCGGGCCCGGCCGCCACCATCCTGCTATCCCTACTGCCGCGAGTAGGGCCAGCGGTCGGAGATCACCGCACCTCAGAAGTCGCCGCCGCCGAAGTCGCCCCCGCCACCCCAGTCGCCCCCGCCGCCGTCGTAGCCGCCGCCGTCGTAGCCGCCGCCGTCGGCGCTGCCCATGCCGGAGTCGCCGACCTGGCCGCCGTCGCCGCCGCCGTCGTCGTACTGGGCGCCGTCCTGGAAGCCCTCCTGGTAGCCCTGGTCGAACCCCCCGTAGCCCGGGTCGGCGAACGCCGGCGAGAAGAGGGCATCCATGATCAGCAGGCCGCCGATCGCGCCCGCGGCGCCGGCGAGCGCCGGCTTCCACCACGGCTGCGAGTACCAGCCCGCCGGCACCGGACGGCCCTGGTAGTGCCCGCCGGGGTAGTAGTACGGCGTGTCGCGCCCCGGCTGCGGGCCGGCCTTGATGACCTGGCCGTTCACGTCCACCGCGCGCTCCTTGGTCAGCTGCCCGGCGCCGCGGGCCGCCGCGAGCGGGGGCAACTCGGGACCGGGGTCGATGCCGAGGGCGGTGCGGGCCGCCCGGACGTAGGCGAGACCCTCGAGCGCGGTCTCCCGCGCCAGCTCGTACTGCCGGGCGGTGCGCGCCTGCTCGAGCTGGCTGCCCGCCGCCGTGTAACGCTCGCCGGCGTCGGCCAGCGCCTGGCGCACGGCCGGGTCCTCGCCGTAGAGGTTCATCACCTGCCCGCCGAGCCGCTCGTACCACCGCTGCGCCTCGGCGCGGGCGTCGCCCAGCTCACGGACCTTTCGCGCGCCGGCCTCCCGGCGCCACCAGAACGCGCCCCCGATGATCAGGACGATGAGTGCGACCAACACGATCCATTCCACGACACCAACGGTAACCGGCCCTGTCATGTCGTACCCGTTTGGCATGCTTCCGATCGTGGATCTCTCGACGGTGGCCGCGGTGGTTCTCTGCCTTGCCCTGGGCGCCGTCGGGGGTTGGCTCGCGGGCCAGTCGCGGGCAGCGGCGCGGGTCGCGCGCCTCGAGGCGATTCTCGACGCCACCCAGGCCGGTGAGGGCCGGTTCGAGCAGTCGATGCGCGCGCTGTCCTTCGAGGCCACCGTGCAGTCCCAGGAGGCGGTCGCCCGGGCGGTCGGGCCGCTGCACGAGACGCTGCGGCGCTACGAGCTGCGGGTCGCCGAGCTCGAGCGCGACCGCGTCGAGGCCTACGCCGAGCTGCGCGAGCAGGTCCGGTCGATGTCGCTGGTCTCCGGCGAGCTGCGCACCGAGACCAAGCAGCTGGTCGCGGCGCTGCGCGCGCCCCAGGTGCGCGGCCGTTGGGGCGAACACCACCTGCGTCGCATCGTCGAGGCGGCCGGGCTGCTCGAGCATTGCGACTTCGCCGAGCAGGTCACGGCCGGGACCGACGCCCAGGGCGTACGGCCCGACCTGGTGGTCCGGCTGCACGGCGGTCGATCGGTGGTGGTCGACGCGAAGGCGCCCTTCGACGCCTACCTGTCCGCGATGGAGGCACGCGAGGAGCGCGCCCGCGACCTCCACCTCGACGCCCACGCGCGGCAGCTGCGCGCCCACGTCGACGGGCTGGCCGCGAAGTCCTACTGGTCCGCGTTCGCCCAGAGCCCCGAGTTCGTGGTGCTGTTCGTGCCGGCCGACCCGTTCCTCGACGTGGCGCTGCAGCGCGATCCGACCCTGCTCGAGCACGCGTTCGCCCGCGACGTCGTGCTGGCTACCCCGGCCACCCTGATCGCGCTGCTGCGCACGATCGCCTACTCCTGGCGGCAGGAGGCGCTGGCCCGCAACGCGGTGACCGTTCACGAGTTGGCGCGCGAGCTCTACGGGCGACTGGCCACGCTCGGTGACCACGTCGGGAAGCTCGGCTCGGCGTTGGGCACGGCGGTGACCACCTACAACAAGGCGGTCGGCTCGCTGGAAGCGCGCGTGCTGGTCAGCGCCCGCAGGCTCGCCGACCTCGGCGTCTCCGGCGACGAGCTGCCGACGCCGGCCCAGGTCGAGTCGACGCCGCGGCAGTTCCAGGCGCCCGAGCTGGTCGAAGAACCGGCGGGAACCAACGGCCTTCCCAGGGCGTCCTAAACGCATGGGGCCGTTCCGCCGGGCCGTCCCGGTCCTGCTCGCCGCGCTGCTGGCCACCGGCGCGGCCGGATGCGCGGGTGAGGGTGGTAGCGCCGGCACCGGATCGGGTGCCGCCACCGGCACGCCCGATCCGACGCCGCCCCCAGCTGCGACGCGGCCGCCCATCGGCGGGCAGCCCCAGGCGACGCCTCCGGCGGCCGGCAGCGGTGCGGCCAGCCCGCCTCCCGTCCTGCCCAAGCCGGTCGGCCCGAAGACCGGACCGCGGCTGACCCTGACCGGCACGGTGACCGAGGGCGTGGAGCACGGCTGCCTGCTGCTCGACGGCTACCTGTTGATCAACGGCCCGGCCGACATCGTCCGGGTGGGCGCCAAGGTCCGGGTCACCGGCACGGTCCGCACCGACCTCGTGTCGACCTGCCAGCAAGGGACCCCGTTCATGGTCACCTCGGCCACGAAAGCCTGACCCGAACCCATCGACCTTACCGTTTCCGCCGTCTTCGTCCGGCTTCCCGGCCACCTCTGGAGGATGCCTGGGAACTGGACGTGGCCCGCGGCCCGATTTTGGGCCCCGGCGCGGCGCGCGGTCTGCGGGAGCGTCGGGTGGCCGTGGCCCGGGCGCGGAGCGTCCTGGTGCCCGTGCGCGCCGCGCCGTCGGGCCGCCCGTGGACCCTCGTCCAGCCACCGCCGGAGCGGCCTCAGGGCGGGTCAGCGGGTTCGCCGGGCAGATTCGTACCGTCCGACCACGCCCCGCGCGACGGTGGGGGCATGGTGGCGGCGGGCATCCGGGGCGAGCCGTCGGGCGCGCACGCCGGTCGAGACGACCGCCAACAGCTGCCTCGAGCCCTCCGCCTCGGCCGGGTCGGCAGCCGCATGGGCACGCATCGCGGTGAAGATCGCCGTGTATGTGCCGTCGGTCGACCAGCGGCGATGCCGTTCCCACGCCGACTGCCAAGGCCCGTACTCCTTCGGCAGATCCCGCCACGGCGACCCGGTGCGGAACCGCCACGCGATCGCCTCCAACATGCGCCGGTGATCGTTCCATGGCCGCCCGCGCCGACCGGCGGAACGGGGCAGCACCGGCTCGATCACCGCCCACAGCTCGTCGGAGATCACATCCGATCCAGACACCGTCCGATCATCGGGCACCGGCCGCCCAGCATCTGGCGGACACGCCTAGCGGCAAGCGCGAGATCGGCTGGGGTGCGAGGCCGTCAGTCGGCCGAGCGCGCGGCGGCGGCCTTCATGTCGCGCTTGAGCTCCTGCGGGAGCGAGAACGTCAGCCGCTCCTCGACGGTGGTCACCTCGGAGACGTCGAGGAAGCCGCGGTCGACGAGGTGGTCGAGCACCTCGTCGACAAGATCCTCCGGCACGCTCGCGCCCGACGACACGCCGACGGTCATGGCGTCCGCGAGCCACTCGTCCTGGATCTCCGCGGCGTAGTCGACCAGGTAGCCGGCCTTCGTGCCGGCGTCGAGCGCCACCTCCACGAGGCGGACGGAGTTGGACGAGTTGCGCGAGCCCACCACGATCATGACGTCGCATTCCGGCGCGATCTGCTTGATCACCTGCTGCCGGTTCTGCGTGGCGTAGCAGATGTCGTCGCTGGGCGGCGACATGAGCAGCGGCAGCCGCTGCTTGCGCCGGTCGACCGTCTCCAGCGTCTCGTCGACCGAGAGCGTGGTCTGCGAAAGCCAGACGACCTTGAACGGATCGCGCACGGTCACCGCGTCGACCCCCGCGGGACCGTCGACCAGCTGGACGTGCGCGGGCGCCTCCCCGGACGTGCCGATGACCTCTTCGTGCCCTTCGTGCCCGATGAGGAGGATGTCGTAATCAGCCGCGGCGAACCGCTTCGCCTCCTGGTGGACCTTGGTCACCAGCGGACAGGTCGCGTCGATCGCCTTGAGCGACCGCGCCCGGGCCTGCTCGTACACCTCGGGGGCGACGCCGTGGGCCGAGAACACCACGGTCGAGCCCTCCGGGACCTCCTCGTTCTCCTCCACGAAGACCGCGCCCCGCCGCTCCAGCGTCGCGACCACATGCTTGTTGTGCACGATCTGCTTGCGCACGTAGATGGGCGCCCCGTACAGCTCGAGCGCGACCTCCACGGTCTGCACCGCCCGGTCGACGCCGGCGCAGTAGCCGCGCGGCTTGGCCAGCAGGACCCGCTTGCGGTTAGGAGAGCTCACCCGGCAATCGTACGTGCGCGGAACCGGACCGGCAGAAAGGTCGGGTCGGCAGCGCGCGCCGCCACCGACCCCCGACCAGGACGGATGCGTGGGCGATCGTGATCTGGAAGACTCCGGACGAGACCCAGGTCATGGCGCGGGCCGGCGAGATCTGCGCGGCCGCGCGGCCAGGCGTGACGACGGGCGAGCTCGACGCCCTGGCGTACGAGGCGACGTAGACGGACGGCGCCGAGCCCCTCGTTCCACGACGATGACGGCTACCCGCCGACGCGGGGCGCGGCCGGTCGGCGACCGGCCCGCGGGAGCTGAGCGCCCCCTAGGCGGCGTGCCCCGCCGCCGACCCAGCTTCCGCCGTCGGGGGGGACCCGCCCGTAGGCTGGCCGGATGACGAGGGGAGCCGAGCCGCAGCGCAGCACAGCTGCCCAGCCCGAGCGCAGCACAGCTGCCCAGCCCGAGCGCAGCACGCCCGAGGAGCCGTGGCCGGTGCGCGTCGTCAGTCAGAAGATCAGCGCCTGGATCGCCCGGCTGGGCTGGGTCTGGGTGGACGGCCAGATCGCCCAGATCAGCCGCCGTCCCGGCGCGTCCACGGTTTTCCTCACGTTGCGTGACCCGTCGGCCGACCTGAGCCTGACCGTCACCACCAGCCGCGACGTGCTCGACCTTGGCGCCCCCGAGGTCGCCGAGGGCGCCCGGGTGGTGCTGCACGCCAAACCCGACTTCTATCCCGCCCGCGGCACGCTCAGCCTGCGGGCCGACGAGATCCGCCAGGTCGGCCTGGGCGAGCTGCTGGCCCGGCTGGAGAAGCTCAAGAAGCTGCTGGGCGCCGAGGGCTTGTTCGACCCGGCGCGCAAGCGGCGGCCGCCGTTCCTGCCGCGGCGGGTCGGTCTGATCACCGGCCGGGCCTCGGCGGCGGAGCGCGACGTGCTGACCAACGCCCGCCGCCGCTGGCCGGCGGTCGAGTTCCGGGTCGTCAACGTCGCCGTGCAGGGACCGACCGCGGTACCCGACATCCTGTCCGCCCTCACCGTGCTCGCCGCGGACGAGAGCATCGACGTCATCGTCATCGCCCGCGGCGGTGGCAGCGTCGAAGACCTGCTGCCGTTCTCCGACGAGGCGCTGATGCGGGCGGTCTTCGCCTGCCGGACGCCGGTGGTCAGCGCGATCGGTCACGAGACGGACGCGCCGCTGCTCGACTACGTCGCCGACATCCGGGCCTCGACGCCGACCGACGCGGCCAAGCGGATCGTGCCCGACCTCGGCGACGAGCTGCGCGTCATCGCCCATGCCAGGCAGCGGCTCGACCGCGCCGTGCTCGGCCTGCTCGACCGCGAGCAACACCGGCTGGACGCTATCCGCTCGCGGCCGGTGCTGGAGCGGCCGGAGGCGTCGCTGGACCAGCGGTCGGCGGAGGTCACCGCGCTGCGCGACCGCGCCGACCGCTGCCTGCATCACCAGCTGGGCGCGGCGGCCGGCGACCTGCGCCACACGCTGGCGCGGCTACGGACGCTGTCACCGGCGGCCACGCTGGACCGGGGGTACGCGATCGTGCAACGGGTCGACGGCACCGTCGTGCGCGTAGCGTCCGACGTGGACAAGGGCGACGAGGTACGGGTGCGGGTGGCCCGCGGCGAGCTGTCCGCGACGGTCACGGACACTGTGGAGGGTGGTCCGCGATGACGGACGAGAAGCTGTCGTACGAGCAGGCGCGCGCGGAGCTCGCGACCGTCGTCGAGCGGCTCGAGGCGGGCGAAACCTCGCTGGAGGAGTCCCTGGCACTGTGGGAGCGGGGCGAGAAGCTCGCCGACGTCTGCCAGCGCTGGCTCGACGGCGCGCGGGAACGGCTCGACGCGGCCCGTCAGGCCCGCGCCACGACCGACTGACCGTCAGGCCCTAAGGCACTGCGGCGGCGAGCTGCCGGAGTTCGTCCTCCGACGCCTTGCCGACCACGATCGTCGTTCGGGTCGGCTCGAGCAGCACCAGCGCCCGCTCCCCCGGCCGGGTCGTGTAGCGCTGCCAGGTCATCCCGTCGAGCGGCACGATCCCCTCGGGGTGGGCGGCGGCGGTCAGCTCCGCGGGCAGGAACGAGTCGGTCGGCGCGTTCGTCTCGGTGAGCTGCACACCGTCGCCGTCCGGGCTCACGTACCCGAGCCGCAGCGCCTTGCCGCCGGTGACGTCGCCGAACGTGGCGCTGACCGTCTTCCACCGGCCGTCCAGGCCGGCCGGCACGGCCACCGGGAAGGCCTTGGCCGCCTGGGCGGCCTGGATCGCGGGCGAAGTGTCGACCGTGACCGGGTTGTCGCCGCCCAACACGGTGCGGTAGAGCACCAGGAACAGGGCGATCGGGACGAGCAGGACGAGGAGCGAGATCACCATGTCACGCGGGCGGCGCTCGGCCCGCGCGGCCGACCGTACGACCTCATCGTCTTTGTCCACGCTCCCATCCTGACAGGCCGCCGACCCGAACGGAGGTTCAGCTGCCGCCCGTGCCAGGATCCTTGTCAGACGACGAGCGCCGGCATCAGGAGGCCGCCATGCCCAGCCGCATCCCGCAGGACCTCGATCGCAACCTCGCCCTCGACCTCGTAAGGGTCACCGAAGCGGCCGCGATGGCCGCGGGCCGCTGGGTCGGCCGGGGCGACAAGGAGGGCGGCGACGGCGCCGCCGTGGACGCCATGCGCAAACTGATCAACTCGATCCAGATGCGCGGCGTCGTGGTCATCGGTGAGGGCGAGAAGGACAACGCGCCCATGCTGTACAACGGCGAGGAGGTGGGCGACGGCACCGGCCCGGAGGTCGACGTCGCGGTTGACCCGATCGACGGCACGACCCTGATGAGCAAGGGCATGCCCAACGCGCTCGCGGTGCTGGCGGTCGCCGAGCGCGGCGCGATGTTCGACCCCAGCGCCGTGTTCTACATGGAGAAGCTGGCGGTCGGGCCGGACTGCGCGGACGTCGTCGACATCGAGGCGGGGGTCCAGGAGAATCTGCGGCGCATCGCCAAGGTCAAGCACGGCGAGGTCTCCGACGTGACGGTCTGCATTCTCGACCGGCCACGCCACGAGCGGCTCGTCCGCGAGGTACGCGAGGCGGGCGCTCGGATCAAGTTCATCTCGGACGGCGACATCGCCGGCGCGATCTCGGCGGCGCGCGAGGACACCGGCGTCGACGTGCTGATGGGCATCGGCGGCACACCCGAGGGCATCTCGGCGGCGTGCGCGCTCAAGTGCATGGGTGGGGCCATCCAGGCCAGGCTGTGGCCGCACGACGACGCCGAGCGGGAAAAGGCCGTCGCCGCCGGGCATGACCTCGACCGGGTGCTGACGACCGATGACCTGGTGCGCGGCGACAACGCGTTCTTCGTCGCCACCGGCGTGACCGGAGGCGACCTGCTCCGGGGGGTGCGCTACCGGTCGGGTGGCGCCCACACGCAGTCGATCGTGATGCGCTCGAAGAGCGGCACGATCCGGGTCATCGACTCCTACCACCGCCTGGAGAAGCTGGCCCTCTACTCCGCTGTCGACTTCGACGGTCGCCCGATCTCGGAACTGCCCCTCCCCGACCTCGAAACCACCCCCTGAGGGCCGGCCAGGGCCGGTCAGCCTGCGTCGCTTGAGTGGCCGGGGAACACATGGGCGGTCGGGTCGATGGCGACGGCCGCGTTGTTGACGGCGGTCGCCGCTTCGCCGAAGCCCGTCGCGATCAGGCGGACCTTGCCGGGGTACTCGGCGATGTCGCCGGCGGCGAAGATGCGCGGCTGGTTGGTCGCCATCGTGGTGTCCACCAGGATGTGGCGCTTGTCCAGCGCCAGGCCCCACTCCGCCAGCGGCCCCAGGTCTGCGGTGAAGCCCAGCGCCGCCACCACCGCGTCGACCGGCACGGTCTCCGTCGGGCCGCCCTTGACGGTGATGTCGGCGCCGGTCACGCACTCCGAGCCGTGGATCTTCGTGACCTCGGCGTTGACGACGATGCGCACCGGAAGCTCCTGCACCCGCGCGACCGTCGTGGCGTGGGCGCGGAAGCGGTCGCGCCGGTGGACCAGTGTCACGGACCGCGCGAGCGGCTCCAGCGCCAGCGCCCAGTCGAACGCGGAGTCGCCGCCGCCCACGATGAGCACGTCCTTGTCCGCCATCTCGGCGAGGTGCGGCACGAAGAACACGATCCCGTCACCGGAGAACGCGTCGGCCGCCGGCAGCGGCCGCGGGGTGAAGCTGCCCATCCCCCCGGTGATGATCACCGCCCCGCACAGCAGCTCCTCCCCCGACGACAGCGACAGCACGGGCTTGCCGTCCAGGTAGGACAGGCGGTCGGCGCGGATGCCGAGCAGGTATGCCGGCCGGAAGGGCGCGACCTGGTCGACCAGGTTGGCCACCAGCTCGCGGCCCTTGATGCTCGGGAAGCCGGCCACGTCGAAGATGGCCTTCTCCGGGTACATCGCGGTGACCTGGCCGCCCGGCTCGGGCAGCGCGTCGACCAGCGCGACGGAGAAGCCCCGGAAGCCCGCGTAGTAGCCGGCGAACAGCCCCGTCGGCCCCGCTCCGACGATCGCTACGTCGATCTCACGCATGGCACCTGAGCCTTTCCCTGACGACAACCCGACCGTAAGGGCACCGCGACGACAGCGGCAAGCACATCCAGCGGCAGAAGATCACCGCCGGAACAGCAGGGCTGCGACCAGGCCGCCGATGAACCCGAAGAGGTGGCCCTGCCAGGAGATGGCCTGGTCGGTGGGGAGCACACCGATCACCGTCCAGCCGTAGAGCAGCCCGACCAGCAGCACGACACCGATGTTCCACCACGACCGCTCGACGATGCCGCGCATGACGAGCAGCCCGAGGTAGCCGAAGATCACTCCACTCGCACCGACCACGATCGTATTGGGGGCGCCCGTGAACCATACGCCCAGGCCGCTGACCAGCATGATGAACGCCGTCGACCAGATGAACCGGCGCGCCCCGGCGGATAGCACGAATGTGCCGAGCAGGATCAGCGGGACGCTGTTGGCGTACAGGTGGGCGAAACCGTGATGCAGGAACGGGCCGGCCACGACACCGTCGAGCCCGGAGATCCGGCGCGGGATGATGCCACCCATGACATCGAGCCGCTGTCCGGCCAGCACGTCGAGCGCCTCGATCCCGAACAGCACCGGAACGACCGCGCACATCGCGACGAACGCCCGGCCTAGTGCCGCGTAGAAGGCCTCGGTGCCGAAACGGAGGCGGTCGACCTGATCAATGCCCACGCTCCAGTATCACCGTGCGGCGTCAATCCGGCGTCGTGCAGGACCGCGAATGGGAGGAAAGCGACAAGGGGCACGAACCGGCGGGTTCGTGCCCCTTGTCGCGCAGCGAATCTCAGTACCAGCCCGTGTCCTGCGAATGGGCCCAGGCGGTGCACGGGTTCCCGTACCGCCCATCGATGTAGCTCAGGCCCCACTTGATCTGGGTCGCCGGGTTGGTCATCCAGTCATCGCCGGCCGTGGCCATCTTGCTGCCCGGCAGCGCCTGCGGGATGCCGTACGCCCCGGTGCTGGGGTTGGTGGCCCGGTAGTTCCAGCCGCTCTCCTTGGTGAACAGCTTGTCCAGGCAGGGGAACTGGTCGATCCCGAAGCCGGCGTCGAGCATCAGAGCGCACCCGGTCTTGCGGACGCCGGCGTACTCGTTGCAGGACGCCGGGATCGGCCCGGTGTAGGGCTTCGCCGGCCCGACCGTCTGTGTCGCCTCGGCCTTCGCCACCGCCTCGGCCGCGGCGCGCGCCTTGCGGCTGGCCTCCTCGGCCCTGCGCGCCCGCTCGGCGGCCGCCCGGGCGGCCGCCGCCGCCTTCTGTTGCGCGAGCAACTGGGCGGCGCGCAGCTGCGCCATCTCCACGACGCGGTCGTTGGCTCTCGCCTTCAGCTCCCGCTGCTCGGAGATCTCCGCCTGCGCCGCGAACTGTGATTCGATCCCCTGCTTCTGGACCTCCCGGTCGTCGCCCAGGTAGTAGCCGCCGGCCACGCCCACGAGGAGCAACGCCACCGCCAACACCCGGACCCCGAACCGGCTCCACAGCCGAGTCACGAAGTGCTTTCCCTTCGTCGGGGACAAGGACACGGCGTGACTGCGGGGCCCCGCAGGCCCTATGCTCTGCCGCGACCGGCCGGCTGCCGGTCACCCACGCCGTGAGCGCCCGCCCCGGAGTCATCGGTCGTTGGTGGGGCGCGTGCGCTCGGATGTCACCATTGCGCACGGTGAGGCTCAAGGGAAATCACGCCGCGGTTCTGTGATGTGCGCCACGCGATAAAACAGCGGATATGCGGGCAATGCGGGCGTCCCGCGCGTCGTCAGCCGGGGACGTCCTCCAACAGATCCGTGACGACCTCCGCGATCGCGGAGCGTTCCGAGCGGGTCAGCGTCACGTGAGCGAACAGCGGGTGCCCCTTGAGCGCCTCGATCACCGCCGCGACGCCGTCGTGGCGGCCGACGCGAAGGTTGTCGCGCTGCGCGACGTCGTGGGTGAGCACGACCCGGGAGCCCTGGCCGATCCGGGACAGCACCGTCAGCAGCACGTTGCGCTCCAGCGACTGCGCCTCGTCGACGATGACGAACGCGTCGTGCAGGCTCCGGCCCCGGATATGGGTCAGCGGCAGGACCTCGAGCATCCCGCGGGCGAGCACCTCCTCGCGGACGTTCTCGTGCACGACCGAGCCGAGCGTGTCGAACACGGCCTGCGCCCACGGCGACATCTTCTCCGTCTCCGAACCCGGCAGGTAGCCCAGATCCTGGCCGCCGACCGCGTACAGCGGGCGGAACACCACGACCTTCTTGTGCCGCCGCCGCTCCATCACGGCTTCCAGCCCGGCGCACAGCGCCAGTGCGGACTTGCCCGTGCCCGCGCGGCCGCCGAGCGACACGATGCCGATCGTCTCGTCGAGCAGGAGGTCGAGGGCGACGCGCTGCTCGGCGGACCGGCCGCGGAGCCCGAACGCCTCGCGGTCGCCGCGGACCAGTTTTACGGTCTTGTCGGGGTGCACCCGCCCGAGGGCCGAACCACGGGAAGAGTGCACGACAAGGCCGGTGTGGACGGGCAGGCCACCGGCCGCGTCGATGTCGAGCGCCTCGCCGGCGTACAGCCGGTTGACCTGTTCCTCGGCCAGGTCGACCTCGGCCATGCCGGTCCACGTGGGATCGCTGGCCTGGCCGTGCCGGTAGTCGTCGGCGGTGAGCCCGACGGACGCGGCCTTGACGCGCAGCGGCATGTCCTTGCTCACGAGCGTTACCGCGCGCCCCTCGGCGGCGAGGTTGAGCGCCACGGACAGGATCCGGGCGTCGTTGGAGTCGTTGCGGAAGCCCGGGGGCAGCGCGCGGTCGTCCGAGTGGTTGAGTTCGACGCGGAGCGTGCCGCCGACGTCGTTGGCGGGCACGGGCTGGTCCAGCCGGGCGTGCTTGATCCGCAGGTCGTCGAGCATCCGCAGCGACTGGCGCGCGAACCAGCCGAGCTCCGGGTGGTGGCGCTTGCCTTCCAGCTCCGAGATCACCACAAGCGGCAGCACGACCTCGTGCTCGGCGAACCGGTGGAAGGCGGCGGGATCGGACAGCAACACCGAGGTGTCCAGGACGTACGCGCGGGTTGCTGGTGCGGGCTCCGCTCGGTCGGCCGCAGCGGACGCCCGCCGGCCGCGCACGGCGCGCCCCGGCGTCGGGCTTTCGCTCTGGTTGGCGGTTGGGTCCTGGTTGGCCCGGGAGTTGGTACGGCGAGTCGTCACAGGCCTGCTCCGGCGGGCGCCGCATCCGCCTACGCCCGCGATCCGCCACCTCCGGTGCCCGGAAGTACGGGGTCGGATGCGGGCCCCGTGGCTTCGCGTAGCGGGTCCGGGCCGGCCGGCTGACCCGGGACGACCCCGGGTCATGGCTAGACGCTATCCGCCGCGCGCCGCTCCTAGCTAGTACGAGGCGGAACACCGGCGCGTCGCACGCCGGGCGGGTCCCGTGCGTCCCGCTTCCCGGGACGAAACGGACCTGGCCGGC
>DATDJX010000535.1:0-2166 GCA_036520275.1 Asanoa sp. | reverse complement strand
CCACCAGTACCTCTACAACGACGTGCGCGGCGTCGCGACCGGGACGCTCAACTCGATCAACGCCTCCTGGCTGCGGATCTCGATGAACCCCGCGAAGGGCGACGGCGGCACCTGCTACGGCGACTCCGGCGGCCCGAACTTCCTCGGTGCCGGCGCCTCGGAGACGAACATCATCGCCGGAACGACGATCACCGGCGACACGCCGTGCCGGTCGACGAACGTCGACTACCGCCTCGACACGCCCTCCGCGCGGGCGTTCCTCGGGCAGTACGTCACGCTTCCCTGATCAATCCGGGAGACGCCGGGTCTCGTGCGAGGCCCGGCGTCTCGCCGGCGCTCGTCAGGTAGATGCGACGATCGTGATCCCGCCGCGCGCCTTCTGCTGGAGCGCGACGCTGACCCGCTCGTGCGGCAGCTCGAGGGCCTCGGCGACGTCGTCCCGGATCTGTACCGCCAGCGCCTCGCAGAACGCGCCTTCGTTCCGGAACGAGGCGAGATACAGCTTGAGCGACTTCGACTCCAGGCAGAGCTTCTCGGGCTCGTACTCGATCGTCGCCACGTACATGTCGGGCTGGTTCGTGACCGGGCACATGGCGACCAGCTCGTCGCTCGTCATCTCCACGAGGGCGACTCCCGGGTTGGGGAAGGTCTCGAGCCCCGCGTAGTGCTCCGAGCCCGCGTGGCCGAGGGCGACGAACTGTTCGTCCATGCCGCGTACTGTACGCCGCCGTGAGGCGCATCTACGTGGCCGGCCCGCCGTTCGCCGAGGAGTATCGCCGCCGGGCGGCCGAGCTCGTCAGCGCACGCGGCTGCGAGCCCGTCGACCCGATGCGCCGGGACTTCCGCGGCCGCACCGAGGGGAACGAGGCCGAGATCGTCGAGGGCGACCTGGTGGAGATCGCCTCCTGCCACGCCGTGCTCGCCGCCTTCACCGCACCCGACGAGGGCACATCGATGGAGGCCTGGCACGCACACACCATCGGCGTACCGGTCGTCGCCTACACCGGCGGCACGCCGCCGCACCCGTGGACGGTCTACGTGGCCGAGCGCGTCTGTGCCGACCTCGAGGCCGCTGTCGCGGCCGTAGTCAGCCCACCGTGAACGTGCTCTTGCCGAGCAGCGGCCCGTAGCGGCCGGCGCGCCTCGGCCCGCGGCCCGGCCAGACGTACCACGCGTACTCGCCCGGCCCGAGACGGTGGCGGCCGCGGCCGAACTGCCAGTGAGACGGCAGCGCGAGGCGCGCTCGCGAGGGCCACCAGCTTCCGACCTGCCGGCCCGCCAGCCAGAGCTGGAGGTTGTAGTAGAGCGTCTTGGCGGCCGGCTTCCAGGCGAAGACCGGGGTGCTACCGGCGCCGAGCCGCGCACCCGGGCGCGGCGCGAAGAGCGTCGGCTTGGGCATTGCGACCCCGGTCCGCGTGAGCGTGTTGCCCGCGGCATCCTCGGCGGTCACGACGTAGCGGTAGCGAACGTAGTTCTCCGCCTTGCGGTCGGTGAACGCGGCGGCGGACCCCTCGTAGAGCAGGCTGGTGGGCGCCCGGCCGATTCCCGGCGACCGGCTCAGGGTCACGTGGGTCGCGTGGGAGACGCGCCAACGCAGAGCCACGGTTCCGTCGAGTGCCGTCAGCCTCAACCGCGTGAAGACCGGTGGCGTCGCGTCGTAGTTGAGGTCGAAGGCGAGAGGGTCGCTGCTGTTCCCGGCCTGATCGGTGCAGCCGCCCGACAGTACGGCAGGGCCGGTTCCCGGGCCGCCGTAGTCCACCGAGGTGCAGGATGCGATCCCCGAAAGGGCGTCAGAGCCCGACCAGCGCACGGGGAGCGGGTGGTTGTACCAGCCGTCGTGGTCGGGCGGCCGGGCAGGTGCTGCGGCGATGCCCGTGGGCGGGGTGGCATCGAACCGGAAGGAGAACGCGGCCGGGGCCGAGGTATTGCCGGCGTTGTCCATGCAGACGCCGCTGGGCTGAAGGCCTGCCGCGTCCGGGCCGGCGTAAGCGTAGGAGCTGCAGGACAAGATCCCGGAGACGGGGTCGGAGCCGCTCCAATCGACGGTCAGGCGGTGGTTGTACCAGCCGCCGGCGTCGGGCGGCCGCGACGGAAGCGCCGTTGCGCTAGGGGGCGTCGCGTCGTAGCGGAACGAGAGTGCCGGCGGCGAGGCGGTGTTGCCGGCGT
>DATDJX010000534.1:0-22443 GCA_036520275.1 Asanoa sp. | reverse complement strand
GCGCCTTGAGGGACGCCATGATCATGGTGTACGGGGTCACTCCGACTCGGCGAGGATCGCGTACAGCTTGCGACGCGCCTCGTCGAGCACCTCGGCGGCACGCGCCCGCTGGTCGTCGGTGCCGGTCCGCATGACCTGGCGAAGGGCGTTCATCGCGCCCATCGAGGCCTCCCGGATGTCGTGCCAGCTGTTGATCGTCTCGGCAGCGAAGGCGTTCCATGGCGCGTCCTGCGCCGCCGCCGTCGCCTCGGCCTGCCCGGCGTCGGTGAGCGTGAACTGCTTGCGCCCCTCGTCGGCCGTGCTGGTGATCAGGCCCTCGTCCTCGAGCAGCTGCAGCGTCGGGTAGACGGAGCCGGGACTCGGCCGCCAGGCACCGCCGGTGCGGTGGTCGAGCTCCTGGATCATCTCGTAGCCGTGCATCGGCCGCTCGGTGAGGAGCGCGAGCAGGGCGGCGCGCACGTTGGGCCGGCGACCGCCGCGGCCGCGTCCGCGTCCGCCGAAGCCGCGTCCGGGGCCGAAGTCCGGGCCGAAGCCGGGACCGCCCGGACCGAAGCCGGGGCCGAAGCCGCCGAAGCCGCCGCGCATGCGGGCCTCTTGGGCGCTCTGGTGTTCTCTGCGGAACCCCATCTTGGGTTCCTCCAATCTGTCGGTGATGCGTCAACGATATATCGGCAACCCATCGCTGACAAGCCCTACCTCCGGCGATCGGTCCCGCCCGCGTCTGGCACGCTTGTGAGGTGCTGATGGTGCCCGTCCGGCAGCTCGGTGAGACCGAGCGCGGATCGGTCGAACGGCTGCTCGACGCAGACCCCTTTGGCGCCGCCCAGGTCGCCGAGCGGGTCGCCGCGCGCGGGCTCGCCTGGTGGCGCGCCGACGGCCGGATCTTCGGGTACGGCGCGCGCCGTCACGTCGAGTCGCTTTGCTGGCTCGGCGGCCATGTCACACCCGTCCTCGCCAGCCCACCTGCCGTGGCGGCGTTCGCCGAGCGGATCGCCGCGGAGGAGCGCATCTGCTCGTCGATCGTGGGCCGCGCCGACGCGGTGCTCGACCTGTGGAGCCGGCTGTCCGTTCACTGGGGACCGGCCCGCGAGGTCCGCCCCAACCAGCCGTTGCTCGTCGCGACCGCCCCACCGTCCGTAACCCCGGACCCGGCGGTACGGCTGGTCCGGCCCGACGAGGTCGACGCGCTCTTCCCGGCCGCGGTCGCCATGTACACCGAGGAGGTCGGCCTCAGCCCGACTCTCGACGACGGCGGGCGCGGGTACCGCCGGCGGGTCGCCGACCTGGTGTACGGCCGGCGCGCGTACGCCCGGTTCGTCGACGGCGAGGTGATCTTCAAGGCCGAGCTCGCGGTCGTCACCCGGCACACCGCCCAGGTCCAAGGCGTGTGGGTCGACCCGCGGTGGCGCGGCAAGGGCCTCGCCGCGCCGGCCCTCGCGACCGTCATGTGCGACGCGCTCGACCGCGTGGCGCGGACGGTGAGCCTGTACGTGAACGACTACAACGAGGCGGCCCGCAGGGCGTACGCCCGTTGCGGGTTCAAGCCCTCCGGCGCTTTCGCCACCGTGCTGTTCTGATCGGACCGGTGCGGTGGTCCCGGCACCCGGCAACGGCCCAGGAGACCGGCTTGATCGTCCATCTCGGACGGTGGGCGTCGGAGACTGGGCACGGGTCGCGGCGACCTCGCGGGGCGCCGCGACGTGACGCGACGTGGGGGTCGGGCACGCCCGCCCCCACGTCCGATGCGTTGCGTACCGGCGCAGCGAGAGAGGTGAACCGCGCCGATCAGCGGCCGGCCGTCGCCGGCGGGTCGCCGAGGCTTCCGAGGGCCTGGCGGGCGCCCTGATGGATCGATCATGCCCGCCGTACGGTACGCCGGCAACGCATTTATCCCGAAGCGACCGCGCTCCCGGGTCGTGACCTCATGACCGACCGGAGGACGCGTGTCAGGTCGGATACGGGGCGGTGAGAGGGGCGCGGCGTCCGTGCCGGGCGCGCACCGCGGGACCGCGGGCCCGCCGGACCTGGTCGCCGGCCTGCGGCCGCTGGCGGCATAATGGTGCCAAGACGCGACTGGCGGCACGGGGATGGCAACGACCATCGGGGAGCTCGCCCGCGGGGGTCGACCGCCTGGGCACCCGTGGCGAGGGGAGTCCATGTCTTCTACCGCTCCGGCCACCGCCCGCATGCTGCCCGGCGGTCCGGTCGCCGACGAGATCCTCGCCGACGTCTCGGCCCGGGTGGTCGCGCTTCGCGCCGGCGGCGTCGTGCCGAGCCTCGCGACGATCCTGGTCGGCGACGACGACGCGAGCGCGGGCTACATCCGTCTCAAGCAGCGCGAGGCGCAGCGGCTGGGATTCGCCTCGCCGCACGCGCACGTGCCGGCGTCCGCGACCCAGGCCGACCTGCAGAAGGTCGTGGAGGGCTTCAACGCCGACCCGGCGGTGCACGCGCTGCTGATCCAGTACCCGATCCCCGGCCACCTCGACTACGACGCCGCGCTGCTGACCGTCGACCCGGACAAGGACGTCGACGGGCTGCACCCGCTCAACATGGGCCGGCTGGTGCTCGGGTTGCCCGGCCCGCTGCCGTGCACGCCGGCCGGCATCGAGGCGATGCTCGCGTTCCACGGCATTGCGGTGGCCGGGCGCGACGTGGTCATCCTGGGCCGCGGCGCGACCATCGGGCGACCGCTGTCGATCATGCTCGCGCAGAAGCGGCCCACGGCCAACGCGGCGGTCACCGTCGTGCACACCGGCGTTCCGGACTGGGCGGCCCATACCCGGCGGGCGGAGATCCTGATCTCCGCGGCGGGCGTGCCGGGCATCATCCAGCCCCAGCATGTCCGGCCGGGCGCGGTCGTGATCGGTGCCGGCGTGCGGTACGAGGGACGGCGGCTGCTGCCCGACGTCGACGAGTCGTGCGCGGCCGTCGCCGGGGCGATCACGCCGCGGGTGGGCGGGGTGGGACCGGTGACGGTGGCGATGTTGTTCCGTAACGCGGTGTCGGCGGCGGAACGCGCGGTCGGCATGGGTCCGGCGGCTGCTGCATCATGATCGGGTGGGGCTGCTCGGCGAGGCGGACTTCCGCCGGTACCTGACCGCGCGGCTCGTGTCGGTCGGCGGGACCCTCGTCACGTACGTGGTGCTGCCGGTCCTCGTCTACCAGGTGACCCGCTCCAACCTGTGGACGGCGTTCGTCGTCGTGGCGGAGGGACTGCCGTACCTCTGCTTCGGCCTGTTCGCCGGCGCGCTGGCCGACCGGGTCGACCGGCAGCGGCTGATGGTCGGCGCCGACGCCGGCAACGCGCTCGTCCTGGTGAGCGTGCCGATCGCGTACGCCCTCGGGGTGCTGACCGCCGGGCACGTGCTGGTGGTCGCGTTCCTCACCCAGATCCTGTTCGTGTTCTTCGACGCCGCGAACTTCGGCGCGCTGCCGGCGCTGGTCGGCCGGGCGCGGATCGCGTCGGCCAACTCGGCCGTGCACGGCGGCAGCACCGTGCTCGAGCTGGTCATGCCGGGCGCGGCCGGGCTGCTGCTCGCGGTCTCGGCCTCGGCGCCGCTGCTGCTGATCGACGCGGTGTCGTTCGTGGCGTCGGCGCTCCTCGTGCGGGCGATCGCGACGCCCTTGCGTGCGCCGGTCCCGGACACGCCGACCCGCCTGATCGCCGACATCCGGGAGGGGCTGGCGTTCCTCGTCCGCCATCCCGTCGTCCGGGTGCAGACGCTCGTCGGCTGCCTGCAGTCGATGACCGGTGGCGCGTTCATGGGGCAGTTCGTGCCGTGGCTCGACCAGGTCCTGGGCGTACGGCCGTCGGGCGACCCGCGGCTCGGCCTGATGTACGGGGTGTGGGGCGCCGGCGGGATCGTCGCGGCGGTGCTGTTCCCGCGGCTGTCCCATCGGATCGGCGGACCCCGGGTCACCCTCGCCTTCCTGCCGCTGTCGGCGCTTTTCGGGGTGCTGTGCGTGCTCGCCGCGCGGTGGGTGGTGGCGGCCGTGCTGCTCGGGCTGTGGGCGGTGGCCTACTCGATCGTCGTGCTGAACTCCATCACGCTGCGCCAACGGGTCACCCCGGACCGGTTGCAGAGCCGGGTGAACACGGCCGGGCGGATGCTGTCGTTCGGCCTGGGCTGGCCGACCGGGGCGCTGCTCGGCGGCGTCATCTCCGACACGGCCGGACCGCGCACGGCGATGGTGGCGACGTCGGCGCTGGTCGTGCTGGCGGCCGTGGTGGCGTGGCTGTCCCCGCTGCGGCGGATGCCCGTGGAGCGGGATCAGCCGCGGACCCGTTCGTTGGACGGGTCGTAGAGCGGCTCCGCGCGCACGGTGGCGGCACGCCAGCGACCGAAGACGCCGACCTCCACCCGGTGGCCGACGTCCACGGTCGATGGAAGATAGGCGTAGGCGATGGACGCGCCGACCCGGAAGCCGTAGCCGCCCGACGTGACGCGGCCGAACGCGCGGGCGGTGCTCCCGGCTGTGCCGGCTCTGCCGGAAGATCCGGCCGTGCCGGCTCTGCCGGAAGATCGGGCCGTGCCGGCTCTGCCGGAAGATCCGGCGGGACGCACGGGCTCGGTGCCCAGGCACACCGTTCGCGGGTCGTCCAGCACGAGGCAGCGCAGCCGGCGGCCCGGGCCGTCGCCGACGCCCGCGCGGCCGGCGAGCAGGGCGTCGCGGCCGAGGAAGGGCTTGTCGACCTTGACGGCGAACGAGAGGCCGGCCTCGTCGGGCGTGGTCTCCGGCGTGATGTCGGAGCCCCAGACGCGGTAGCCCTTCTCCACGCGCATCGCGTCGATGGCGCGGTAGCCGGCCGGCCGGATACCCGCGTCGCGGCCCCGGTCGAGCAGGAGGTCCCACAGCGTCAGCAGGTACTCGGTCGGGGGGTAGAGCTCCCACCCCGCCTCGCCGACGAAGGTCACGCGCTGCGCGAGCACGGGCACCGGCCCGACGGTGAGCGGGCGGGCCCGCATGAAGCGGAAGCCCAGGTCCGCGTCGACGAGAGGCTCCATGATGGACCGCGCGGCCGGACCCCACAGGCACAGGCAGCCGTACGCGCTCGTCACGTCGTCGACCGTGACGCCTTCGGGGGCGTGCCGGCGCAGCCAGGCCGCGTCCCGGACGGCCGACGCGGTGCTGGTGACGATCCGAAAATGCGTCTGCCCGAGGCGGGTGACGGTGAGGTCTGCCTCGATGCCGGCGCGCACGTTGAGCAGCTGGGTGTAGACGACGGTGCCGACCGGGCGGTCGACGTCGTTGGCGCAGACCCATTGCAGAAAGGGGGCGGCGCTCTCGCCGCGGACGTCGAGCTTGCCGAACGACGACTGGTCGAACAGGCCCGCGGCGGTGGCCGTCGCCCGGCACTCGGCCTCGATCGCGGGCGACCAGACGCGTCCCGGCCAGCCGCGCGGACGGTTGTGCTCCTCGCCGTGGGCGGCGTTGGCGCCGTACCAGTTGACCCGTTCCCAGCCCGCCTTCTCGCCGAAGTCGGCATCGAGCGCCTCGGCGCGTGGCCAGGTCGCCGATCGCCGCAAAGGTCTGGCAGCGGACCATTCCGCGTTCGGGAAGACGACGTCGTAATAGCGGGAGTACGCGTCCAGCGCCTTCTCGGTCGACCACGAGCGGCTCGCCGCGTGCCCACCGAACCGCCGGATGTCCATCGGCGCGACGTCCCACTCGGGTTGACCGTCGACGACCCACTCGGCGATGATCTTGCCCACACCACCGGCGGCCGCGAGCCCGTGCACGCAGAACCCGGCGGCAACCCAGAAGCCGGGCAGCGAGGCCTCGCCGAGCAGGAACTCGCCGTCCGGCGTGAACGCCTCCGGGCCGTTGACTACCCGCGCGATGCCGGCATCCCGCAGCGCCGGCACCCGCCGCCGCCCGGCCGCCCACGACTCGGCGAAGCGGTCCAACTGCGGCGGGAACAGGGAGCGCGCCCGCGCGAGCGGCGCCCCACCCGCGGCGGGCCACCAGACCTCGGGTGCCCGCACATACCCGCCGATCAGGAGCCCCCCGCCGGTTCCCTGGAGACCGCCGCCGGCCGTCTCGCCGCCGGGGGGCACGCCCGCGGTGTCGGTCTCGTCGCAGCCGCGGAAGTAGACGATGTGGTCGGGGTCGCGCACCGTCGGAGTGCCGGCGAGCCCGCCCGGCACGTCGACGGCGAGCGGTTCGCTGACCACGTACTGGTGCTTGATCGGCACGATCGGCACCGCCACGCCGGCCAGGCGCGCGACGTGGCCGGCCGCGGCTCCGGCGGCGTCGACCACGACCTCGGTGGCGATGCGTCCCTTGTCGGTGACGACCGCGCTCACCCGGCCGCGGTCGACCTCGATGCCGGTGACCAGCGTGCCGGTGGCGAACTCGACGCCCAACGCCCGCGCCCCGGCCGCCAGCGCGTTCGCCAGCGCCTCCGGCCGCAGGAAGCCGTCGCCGGGCAGCCAGCCCGCCGCCCGCACGTCGGTCACGTCGAGCACCGGCACCCGCGCGGCGGCCTGCTCGGCCGTCAAGAGGTCCATGTCCAGGCCGTAGGTCTCGGCGCTGCTGACCTGACGCAGCAGTTCCTCCTCGCGCTCGGGCGTGGTGGCGAGCCGCAAGCCGCCCACGCCGCGCCACCCCGGGTCGAGGCCGGTCGCCGAGCGCAGCTCGGCGTAGAGCGCGGACGAGTACATGATCATCTTAGTCTGGCTGATCGTCGACCGGAGCTGGCCGACGAAGCCGGCGGAGTGCCAGGTCGTGCCCTCGGTCAGTGCGTGCTGCTCCACGACGACCACCTCGGTCCAGCCGAGCCTGGCCAGGTGGTAGGCGATGCTGCAGCCCGCCACCCCGCCGCCGACGACCACCGCCCGCGCCTCGGTCCGCACACGGGAGTACTACCACCGAAAAGGTCAGGCCAAATCGGCTGACCGGCCAGTCAATTTTTGACCTCGTGAGTATTGACCGGAAAGATCACCGGGTCGACACTCCCGCATAGGCATCGATGCCCGAAGGGTTGGTGCTGACGTGGGAGACCTGCCGGACGTCGGCGACGTGCTGCGGCGCGTCACGATCTTCGCTGGTCGCCCGCTGCGTCACCAGCCCATCGAAGGCGGGCTTTCGCACCAGATCTGGCGCGTGGACGCCGGCGGTCGCAGCTACGTGCTGCGGGTGCTCGACCCGGCGGTCTCCGCGGCGGGGCTCGGCATCCCGCCGCTGCAGGAGATCGAGAACACGGTGCTGGCGGCCGCTTCCGGTGCGGGCGCACGCGTCATCGAGGTGCTTCGCGAGGTGCCCGCGCTGATCCTCGAGTTCTTGCCCGGCCGTACGCTCGCGACACCCGATGTGCGTGCCGCCGCCACCATCCCCCGGATCGCGGCCGGCTGCCGACGGCTCCACGCCGGGCAGCGGTTCGCCAACGACTTCGACATCGTCGAGAAGCAGCGGGAGCTGCTGGACATCTGCGCCAAGCACGACCTCGCGCCACCCGAGGGTTACGCCGAACGCCTGTCCGCTGTGGACGACATGCGGGACGCATTGGCCGCACGGCCGCTCCCCACCCGGCCGTGCCACAACGACCTGCTGCCGGCCAACCTCGTCGACGTCGCGGGGGACATCCGCATCGTCGACTACCAACTGTCCGGAAACAACGATCCCGCCTTCGAGCTGGGCGACGTCGCGGCCGAGGCCGACTTCGACCCGGACCGCACCGATGCGCTCACCGCCGCGTACTTCGGTGCCGAGACCGTGCCCGCGCTCGCGGCGCGCGTACGGCTCAACCAGGTGCTGTCCGACACCGTGTGGACGCTCTGGTTCTGCGTGCACCACGGCCTGCTGAGCGCTCCCGGTTCGACATTCGACTACCAGGCGGAGGCAGCCGGTAAATGGGCCCGTGCGGTTCGCGGTCTCGACGACCCCGGTCTGGGGAAGCTGATCGACGCCGTCGCCGGGCGCCGCACCACCGACCATCCCTGAATCACATATCGCGTAAGCCCTGACCCCCAAGGGAGGTACGTCGTGACCACCACGACACCCGCAACGGCCGAAGAACCGATCGACGGCGATGCCCGGCGCCTCGCCGAGCTCGGTTACAAGCAGGAGCTGCGCCGCAAGTGGAGTGGCTTCTCGAACTTCGCCATCTCGTTCTCCATCATCTCGATCCTCGCCGGCTGCTTCACCACCTTCGGCCAGGCGTGGATGAACGGCGGCCCCGTCGCCATCTCCTGGGGCTGGCCGCTGATTTCGGCGTTCATCCTCATCATCGGGTTCTGCATGTCCGAGCTCGTGTCCGCGTACCCGACCGCCGGCGGCATCTACTGGTGGGCCGCGACGATGGGCAAGCCGGTGCACGGCTGGTTCACCGGCTGGCTCAACCTGATCGGTCTGGTCGCCGTGACGGCGTCCGTCGACTACGGGTGCGCGACCTTCCTCAACCTGACCCTGGGCGCCCTGTTCGACATGGAAGTCAGCCTGGCCAACACGTTCATCCTGTTCGTGATCATCCTGGCGCTGCACGGCCTGATCAACATCTACGGCCACAACATCATCGACGACCTGCAGAACGTCTCGGTCTGGTGGCACGTGGCCGGGGCCACAGCCGTCGTGCTGATCCTCATCTTCGTACCGGACAAGCACCAGGACTTCCAGTTCGTCTTCACCGAGCGCTTCAACAACTCGGGGTTCTCCGACAGCCTGTACTGGTTCTACGTGCTGCCGTTGGGGTTCCTGCTCACGCAGTACACGATCACCGGGTTCGACGCGTGCGCCCACGTGTCGGAGGAGACCCGCAGTGCCTCGCACGCCGCCGCCCGCGGCCTCTGGCAGTCCATCTTCTATTCGGCCATCGGCGGCTGGATCCTGCTGCTCTCGTTCCTGTTCGCCGCCAACAACGTCGACGCCATCACCGGCGCCGCCGGATTCAGCGGGGCCATCTTCGAGACCGCGCTGTCGCCGTTCTTCTTCAAGGCCGTCATCATCATCTCGACGATCGGCCAGTTCTTCTGCGGCATGAGCTGTGTGACCTCGATGTCACGGATGACGTACGCGTTCAGTCGCGACCGCGCGGTGCCCGGCTCGCGGCTATGGTCCAAGGTGGACCGCAACGGCACGCCGGTCAACGCCATCATCGGCGCGACGATCGCCGGCCTCGTCCTCACCCTGCCGGCGCTCTACAAGAGCCCGGCCGGCGCGCCGACCGCGTTCTACGCCGTGGTCTCCGTGGCCGTCATCGGTCTGTACCTGGCGTTCCTCATCCCGATCGCGCTGCGGTTGCGGATGGGCGACCGCTTCCAGCCGGGGCCGTGGACGCTGGGCTCGAAGTACAAGGTGCTGGGCTGGATCTCGGTCATCGAGATCGCGGTCATTTCGCTGTACTTCATCATGCCGCTGTCGCCGGCCGGCGTTCCCGGCAACGAAGCGTTCACCTGGACGGCGGTCAACTACGCGCCGATCGCCATCGGTGGCCTGCTGATCCTGGTCTGGATCTGGTGGTTGGTGTCGGCGCACAAGTGGTTCACCGGCCCGCGCCGCACGATCGACGAAGTCGACCCGGGCGTCGGGGTGCCGGCGCAGCGCAGCTAGCTCGCGGTAACCCGGACGGGAGCATGGCGGATGCCCACCGCACGCGACGGCACCGACCCGATGGCGGCCATGCCCATGTGGCGGCCGGTACGCGGGGCCAACGCGTTCGAGACCACCGTCTCCCGGCTGGCCCAGGTCATCCGGCTCGGCATCGTGGAGGTGGGTGCCCGCCTGCCCGCCGAGCGCGAACTCGCCGAGCGGCTCAAGGTGAGCCGGGTGACCCTGCGCGAGGCGATCGCGGCCCTGCGCGAGGCCGGGTTCCTCGAGTCGCGCAGGGGCCGCAACGGCGGCACCTTCGTCATCGCCCGCTCGACGGCCGGGGAAAGGTCTGAAACCAGACCTCTTCCCGGCCCCTCGGCCGAGGCCTCGCGCGGGTCCGCGTCCCGCGCACGGGAGGGCGGCCTCGGCGAGACCGTTCCGGGCGGCCGCGGGCCGGGCGGTCGCCGAGCGGGTGTTCGGGTCGCCGGCCAGGCTCGTGGTGGGCGGCTGCCGGTCTCGGCCGCCGCGGACGCCAACGGCTCCGCACCCGGGCGGGTGCCGGGCACCCGACGGACCAGACGATCGACCGGGCTGGAGCCGTCGCCGCCGCAGGACGGGGCGGCCGGGGTGATCGCGCTCGACCCGCCGCGGGACGCGCACGGCGGCCGGGTGGTCGGCGAGACGGGCGCGGGGGGCGGGGCCGCCGAGTTGGCCCGGCAAATGGGCGCGACCCTGCACGATGCGCTGGATTTCCGACGAGTCCTGGAGCCAGGCGCGGCAAGCCTCGCCGCCAGCCGTACCTTGTCCGCGGGCGAGCGGCGCGAGCTCGTGGCGCGCCTCACCGACTCCCGCGACCGCGACCCCGCCTCCCGGCGGGGCGCCGACTCCCGGCTGCACCTCGCCATCGCCACCGCGAGCGGCAGCCCCAGCCTCGCCGCGGCGGTCGCGGACGTGCAGGTCATGCTCGACCGCCTCCTCGCCGCCATCCCGGTGATCAAGCGCAACCTCGACCACTCCGACGCCCAGCACAACCGGATCGTCGACGCGATCTTGGCGGGCGACGCGGGGGTGGCGAGGGCGACCATGGAGGAGCACTGCGACGCCACCGCGGAGCTCCTCCGCGGATTACTCGGATGATTGACCGGGGAATGGTTCACTAGTAGACCTTTTGGCTGTGGAGGCCGCTTGATGATGACGTTCGAAGAGCTCGACGTGGCGGTCGGCGGCGGCGGCATCGACACCGTGGTGCTCGCGCTGACCGACATGCAGGGCCGGCTCCAGGGCAAGCGCTTCCACGGCCGCTTCTTCGTCGACGAGGTGGTCCCGCACGGCAGCGAGGGCTGCAACTACCTGCTCGCGGTCGACGTCGACATGAACACCGTCGAGGGCTACGCGATGTCGAGCTGGGCGCGCGGCTACGGCGACTTCGCCATGACACCCGACATGTCGACGCTGCGCCGGGTGCCCTGGCAGCCGGGCACAGCGATGGCCCTCGCCGACCTCAACTGGCTCGACGGCTCAGGCGACGTCGCCGCCTCACCGCGGCAGATCCTCAAGCGCCAGCTCGAACGCCTCGCCGGGCACGGCCTGTCCGCCTACGCCGGCACCGAGCTCGAGTTCGTGCTCTACCGCGAGTCGTACGAAGACGCCTGGAACAAGGGATACAAGAACCTCGAGCCGTCCAACCAGTACAACATCGACTACTCGCTGCTCGGCACCGCCCGGGTGGAGCCGCTGCTGCGCCGGATCCGCAACGAGATGGCCGGCGCGGGGCTGACGCCGGAGAGCGCCAAGGGCGAGTGCAACCTCGGGCAGCAGGAGATCGCCTTCCGGTATGCCGACGCGCTCACCTGCGCGGACAACCACGTCATCTACAAGAACGGCGCCAAGGAGATCGCCGCCCAGGAGGGGATGTCGATCACCTTCATGGCCAAGCCCAACCAGCGGGAGGGCAACTCCTGTCACATCCACTTCTCCCTGCGCGACGCGGACGGACGCTCGGCGATGCTCGGCGACGGCCCCGCCCACCTCTCGCAGACCGGCCAGCACGCGCTCGCCGGACTGCTGGCGACGATGCGCGATCTCAGCCTCTTCTTCGCGCCCAACGTCAACTCCTACAAGCGCTACCAGCCCGGCTCGTTCGCGCCCACGGCCCTGCGCTGGGGCAGCGACAACCGCACCTGCGCGCTGCGGCTCGTCGGCCACGGGCAGGGCATGCGGGTGGAGAACCGGGTCCCGGGCGCCGACGTCAACCCGTACCTCGCGATCGCCGCGCTCGTCGCCGGAACCATCCACGGGATCGAGCACGACCTGCCGCTGGAGCGCGAGTTCACCGGCAACGCGTACGGCGACGAAGACGCGCCGCGCGTGCCCGGCACGCTGCGCGAGGCGATGGAGCTCTGGGAAGGGTCCGCCGTGGCCCGCGCCGCGTTCGGCGACGAGGTCGTCGACCACTACACCAACAACGCCCGGGTCGAGCTCGCCGCCTTCGACGCGGCGGTGACCGACTGGGAGCTCTTCCGTGGCTTCGAAAGGTTGTGAGGACGGCACATGACGGAGGTCGTCAACCCGGCGACGGGTCTGGTGATCGAGACCGTGGCGTCGGCGACGGTCGAGGAGACCGACGCCATGATCGAGCGCTCGAGGGGGGCGTTCGAGTCGTGGCGCGCCGTCGCGCCGGGTGACCGCGCCCGCCTGTTGCGGCGGTTCGCCGCGGTCATCGACGCCCACCGCGAGGAGCTCGCGGAGCTCGAGGTGCGCAACTCCGGTCACACCATCAGCAATGCCCGGTGGGAGGCCGGCAACGTCCGCGACGTCGTCGAGTACTACGCCGGCGCGCCGGAACGCCTGACCGGCCATCAGATCCCGGTCGCCGGCGGGATCGACGTCACCTTCCACGAGCCGCTCGGCGTGGTCGGCGTGATCGTCCCGTGGAACTTCCCGATGCCGATTGCCGGCTGGGGGTTCGCGCCGGCCCTCGCCGCCGGCAACACCGTCGTGCTCAAGCCGGCCGATCTCACCCCGCTCACCGCGATCCGGTTGGGTGAGCTGGCGCTCGATGCCGGCCTGCCCGAGCACGTCTTCACCGTCGTACCCGGCCGCGGCACCGTGGTCGGGGAGCGCTTCGTCAGCCATCCGGCCGTCCGCAAGATCTGCTTCACCGGTTCCACCGTGGTCGGTCAGGGCATCATGCGCGGCTGCGCCGAACAGGTGAAGCGGGTCACGCTCGAGCTGGGGGGCAAGAGCGCCAACATCGTGTTCGCCGACGCCGACCTCGAGAAGGCGGCGGCCACGGCGCCGTACGCCGTCTTCGACAACGCCGGCCAGGACTGCTGCGCGCGGTCGCGGATCCTGGTCCAGCGCACGGTGTACGACCGGTTCCTGGAGCTGCTCGAACCGGCCGTCAGGTCGTTCCGGGTGGAAGACCCGGCCCTGGACACCGCCGAGATGGGCCCGCTCATCTCGCAAGGGCAGCGGCAGACGGTGTCGTCCTATGTGGATGCGGCGAAGGTCGCGTTCACCGGGACCTGTCCGGAGGGTCCGGGCTTCTGGTACGCGCCGACCGTCCTGCTCGCCGACGGCACCGGCGATCGGCACTGGCGCGAGGAGATCTTCGGTCCGGTGGTGTCGGTGTTGCCGTTCGAGGACGAGGCCGACGCCGTGCGCAAGGCCAACGACACCGAGTTCGGGCTCTCCGGGTCGATCTGGACGCGCGACGTCGGACGCGCCGTGCGGGTGGCTCGCGGCGTCGAGTCGGGCAACCTCAGCGTCAACTCGCATTCGTCGGTGCGCTACTGGACCCCGTTCGGTGGGATGAAGCAGTCCGGGCTCGGCCGCGAGCTGGGCCCGGAGGCGCTGCAGCCGTTCACCGACGTCAAGAACGTCTTCATCGCAACCGAGGAGTAGCAGTGGATCGACTGGCCGACCGCGTCGCGGTGGTCACCGGCGCGGGCAGCGGGATCGGCCTTGCGACGGTACGGCGGTTCGCCGCCGAGGGCGCGCGCGTCGTCTGCGTCGACGTCAACGTCGACGCCGGCCGCGCGGCGGCGACAGAGGTCGGCGGCGACTTCGTCGCGTGCGACGTGGCGGATGAAGGTTCGGTTTCAGACCTTTTCGACGGCGTGGCCGACCGGCATGGCAGCGTCGACATCGCGTTCAACAACGCGGGCATCTCGCCGCCCGACGACGACTCCATCCTCCTCACCAGTCTCGAAGCGTGGGAACGTGTGATGCGGGTCAACACCACGAGCGTCTATCTGTGCTGCAAGTACGCGATCCCGCACATGCAGCGTCAGGGCAAGGGCTCGATCATCAACACGGCGTCGTTCGTCGCGCTGATGGGCGCGGCGACCTCGCAGATCGCGTACACCGCGAGCAAGGGCGGCGTGCTGGCGATGACCCGCGAGCTCGGCGTGCAGTTCGCCCGCGAGGGCATCCGCGTCAACGCGTTGTGCCCCGGCCCGATCGCCACGCAGCTGCTGCTCGAATTGTTCGGGAAGGATCCGGAGCGCGCGGCGCGACGGCTCATCCACGTGCCCATGGGCAGGTTCGGCCGGCCCGAGGAGATCGCGGCGGCGGTGGCGTTCCTCGCGAGCGACGACTCCTCGTTCATGACGGCGGCCCAGTTCGTCGTCGACGGCGGCATCACGGGGGCGTACGTCACGCCCTTGTAACCGGCGTCGTACCGCACACGTGACAGAACGGTTTTACCTTCAATTACGCGGGTAGGGTTCACCCCGAGCAAGGGGAAGGGAACTCACAGTGCGACCGATCGTCGGCATCACGTCCTATGTCGAGCACGCGGCGTGGGGGGTGTGGACCGACGCCCTCGCCGTCCTCGTTCCGCATACCTACGTCGAGGCGGTCACCGCGGCGGGCGGCCGCGCCGTCGTCCTGCCGCCGGACGACACCGACGGTGACGCCGTACGGGCGGTCGACGCACTGGTGATCGCGGGCGGCGCCGACGTCGGGCCCGACCTCTACGGCGACGAGCCGGGTCCGCTCACCGTCATCCGACCGGGCCGTGACCAAGGCGAGGTGGCGCTGGTCCGGGCGGCCCTCGCCGCTGACCTGCCCGTGCTGGGGATCTGCCGCGGCATGCAGTTGCTCGCCGTCCTGCACGGCGGTCGGCTGCATCAGCACCTGCCCGACGTGCTCGGCCACGACAAGCACCGGCCGGCATCGGGCCTGTACGGCTCGCACGGCGTGACGTTTGCGCCGGGCAGCCTGGCGGCGGGCATTCTCGACGACGGCGAGGTCAACACCTACCACCATCAGGGTGTCGCGGATCCGGGCTCGATGGTGCCGACCGGCTGGGCCGACGATGGCCTGATCGAGGTGATCGAGGACCCCGCCAAGCGGTTCGTGATCGGTGTGCAGTGGCACCCGGAAGAAGCCGGTGACGTCCGTCTCTTCCGGGCGCTCGTCCGGGCCGCCCGGATAAGGTGAAGCGATGTCTCGGCCCGTCATCGGCCTGACCACCTATGCCGAAGAGGCGAGGTTCGGGCTCAACGACACGTTCGCAGCCGTGCTGCCGCTCGCCTACGTCCACGCCGTGCACCGCAGCGGCGGCCGCGCCATCCTCATCACGCCCGACGACCCTGACGTCGACGTGCTCGACGGGCTCGACGGGATGGTCTTCACCGGAGGGTCCGACGTAGACCCTTCGCTGTACGGCGAGCGGCCGCACCCGACGACCGTCGTCAAGCCCGAGCGCGACGCGGCCGAGATGATGCTCCTGCGCGCCGCCCTCGACGCCGATCTGCCGCTGCTCGCGATCTGCCGCGGCATGCAGCTGATGGCGGTCGCCTACGGCGGTCGGCTGCACCAGCACCTGCCCGACGTGCTCGGGCACGACAACCACCGGCCGACGTCCGGGCCGAAGTTCGGCGTCCACCTGGTGGACACGAAGCCGGGCTCGCTGGCACACGCGGTGCTCGGCGACGGCATCACGGTCAACTCGTTCCACCACCAGGGCGTGGCCGACCCGGGAAAGCTGGAGCCGACCGGCTGGTGCCCGGAGGACGGCGTGGTGGAGGTGGTCGAGGACCCGGACCGGGCGTTCGCGATCGGGGTCCAGTGGCACCCGGAGGACACCAACGACTTCCGTCTGTTCGCCGCGCTCGCCGCGGCGGCGGCGGCGCGCCGGTCGTCGGCGGTTGACGCCCGCTAGCGGGACCGCGGTGCCGGGCGGCGGGCCGACGGGGTGGGCCGAGGAACCCGTCAACCGCCCGCAAGCCATGGCTGGTCGCCCAGCCCGGAGATCTCCAGCACGCGCCGGACCTGAGGAGACGGCACCACGGCCAGGCCGGAGGCGTGCCGCTGCGTGATCTTGATCAGGGCATGGATCGCCGCGGAGTCGAAGAAGGTGACCTTGCGCAGGTCGAGCGTCAGCCGCTCGGCCGGCGCGCGCGTCGCCGCCTGGTACATCGCGTCGGCGGTCGCCATGTCGACCTCGCCGCTCACCACGACCGTGCGGTGAGCGTCGTCGCCGTCGACGACGGCGGAGAAGACGGAGTCCGCTTGATCCACGACAACAACCTTGGCACAGCGCGTGACACCGCAGCAAGAAGGGCGAACCGGAGCCGCGACGCTAGGCTGAACTGATGAACGTGCGGGCCCCGCTCACTCCCGGCACCCAGTCGCCCTGGCGTGCCGTTCCACCGCAGATCACCCGGCCCGAGTACGTCGGGAAGAAGCGACCACAGGAGTGGCGCGGGTCGCACGTCCAGACGCCCGAGACGATCGAGAAGATGCGGGTCGCCGGCCGGCTCGCCGCCAAGGCCACCCAGCTGGCCGGCGAGCACTGTAAGCCCGGGGTGAGCACCGACGAGATCGACAAGGCCGTCCACGACTTCCTCGTCGACCATGGCGCCTACCCGTCGACGCTGGGCTACAAGGGCTTCCCCAAATCGTGCTGCACGAGCCTCAACGAGGTCATCTGCCACGGGATCCCCGATTCCACCGTGATCGAGGACGGCGACATCGTCAACGTCGACGTCACCGCCTTCATCGACGGCGTCCACGGCGACACCGACGCCACGTTCTGCGTAGGCGTCGTCTCCGACGAGGCGCGCCTGCTGGTCGAGCGCACCCGCGAGGCGATGATGCGCGGCGTCCGCGCGGTCGCTCCCGGCCGCCAGATCAACGTCATCGGCCGGGTCATCGAGTCGTACGCGAAGCGGTTCGGCTATGGCGTCGTGCGCGACTTCACCGGTCATGGCATCGGCGAGACCTTCCACAGCGGGCTCTACGTGCCGCACTACGACACCACCCAGCCGACGGTCGTCATGGAGCCGGGCATGACGTTCACGATCGAGCCGATGATCACGCTCGGCACCCACGAGTACGACATCTGGAGCGACGGCTGGACCGTCGTGACCAAGGACCGCCGGTGGACCGCGCAGTTCGAGCACACGATCGTGGTCACCGACGACGGCTACGAGATCCTCACGCTCCCGTAACGAAAGCCACCGGCCGCACCCCGATCGACCGGCCAGCGGCTAGCGATCGAACAGCTCGCTCACCGTGCCGTCCACGGGCCGGCCGCGGTTGGCCAGCTCCGCCGCCTGCTCGCGCAGGACCCCGCCGAGGGCGGTCAGGTCGGCGCCGGCGACGCCGGTGCGGGAGACCGCGTCCGCGCCGTTGCGGAAGTAGGTGCGGGTAAGCAGCCCCACCACGGTCGCCGCCGCCAGCCGCGCCTCGGCGAGGACCACCAGCGCCGCGTCCGTCTCGTACCAGCCGGCCAGCCGGCTGGCCCGCGCGTGCGCCGACGCGGCCCGGCACCACGCCTCGCGCGCGAGCGCCGCGAACTCGGCGGGCCGCGCCTCCGCCAATCGTCCGAGGTGCACGTCGCGCAGCTGGTCCAGCCAGCCGGACGGGTCGTGGATGGCCCGGGTGGTCACGTACCGGTCCGCGGCCAGCGGCCACGAGGTGGTAAGCGTACGGGCGTGTCGCAGGTATTCGTCGGCGCCCACGACGCCAAGGTCGACCAGCACGCCGTCCACCCGCCGGGTGACCGGACGCGGGCCGGCGCCGGGCCGGTACGTCACGACGACCAGGTCGACGTCGCTGGTGTCGGTGTCGTCCCCGTGCGCCATCGAGCCGTGCACCCCCACGGCCAGGATCTCCGCGAGGAAGCGGCGCCGGGCCGCGTCGGTGACCTGCTCGGCGACCACCCAGCGCGGGTTGGCCAGGTAGGGGTTCGGCTCCGGCACGCGCGTCATTGTGGCGGCCCGGCCACGGCGCCGTCCATCGAACGGCACGGCGGTGTCTCCGGCCGGCCGGCCCGGACCCGGCAACCGCAGGTCACGCGCTCGGCAGGTGGTCCGGCAGCCGCTCCAGGCGGAACACCCGAATGTCGCGGTCGCCGGCGCGCCGGGCGTACGTGTCGTACGCCGGCCAAACCCGCGTCGCGAGGTCCCACAGCCGCGTGCGGTCCGGCCCGGTCACCAGGTGCGCGCGTACGGGCAACGACTCGCCGCCCGTCGTCACCGTCGCCCGCGGGTCGGCGAGCAGGTTGCGCACCCAGGCGGGATGCACGGTCCGGCACCAGTTCGAGCCGATCACCACGAACGCGTCGCCGTCGGCGACGTACAGCAGTGCGCTGCGGCGCGGCCGGCCGGTCGTGCGGCCGGTCGTCGTGAGGAGCACCGACGGAACGATGCCGAGGGCCACGACGCGGCCGCGGGTGAGCCGCCCGATCAGCCGGTCGACCGGCGCCCACAGCGGACCGAGCCGGCTCATCAGGCGGGTGTGGCCGGCCCGCCGCACGAACTCACGGAACACTCCCGTCATTCTGCCCGCACGCCGCGGCGACTCCCGAGTCAGGTGCGCCCGGGAAAGGGCACCGTGACCGGTTCGACCCGGTCGAGCTCGCGCCAGCGGGTGGCCCGTACGGCGCAGTCGGTCAGGGCGGTCAGGGCGTCCAGGCGTTCGCGGCCGGTGGTCACCGGCAGCACCGCCCGCCACACGGCGGCCGTACGCTCTTCGACGGTGGTGGCGACACGCATCGCGGCAGCCGCGTCGGTCACCGGTTCCGGCAGCGCGTACGACGGCGCGGCCGGCGGAGGCGTGACGCCGAGGCCGACCAGGACGACGACCAGGTTGTCGCGCCGGCTGCGGTGGGCGGACTCGGCGGCCCGCGCCGCCGCCGCAGCCGCGCGCGTGAGCCGTACGCCGACCGGCCCGTAGGCGAAGATCGCCGCGTGCTCGGCGGCGAGCGCCGCCGACAGCGCCTCGTTGGACCCCTCGCTCACGTCAGGGCCTCGAGGTGGCTGGCGCGGCACGCCGCGATCGAGCCCAGCAGCGCGACCCGGCCGGGCGACGCGGCCAGGCACGCGGCGACCGCGGTGTCGTGCGCCTTGGTCTCGGCCGCCCGCAGCGCGGCCACCGCGGAGGTGGCCGAGGCCGACGGCGGCGGCCCGGAAGCCGGCGCGGAGGGTAGCGGCGTGGCGATGAGCTGCGCCACCTCGCGCGCGTGGGCGTCGTGGTCGGCGGCGATCGCGGTCAACCGTACGGCGAGGTCCGGATCCGACACCGCGGCGGCCGACCGGTAGGTGGCCGACAGCGCGAGCGCCTCGCCGATCAGGGGCGCCAGCGGGTCCGGCGGGGGAGGCGGCGCCGGCTTCTCGTCGATCAGGCCGCAGCCCGTGGCGCCCGCCGCGCCGGCCAACACCGCCGACAGGAGCACGGCACGCCGCCGTATCCCCGGCACATCATCCCGCGACCCCGTGCGCACCCGGCTAGTCAACACCACGGGGAACATGTGCGGCGGCTGGGCCGGCGCGGCTCGCCGCGGGTTACGCTCTGCGCAGCCACCGGGCGTCCGTCCGGTGGCATGACGTCATGGATCCGGAAGGGTTGGGGCAGATGGCACAGCGTGGCCGCGCCGCTGGTCGGGGGGCCGATGCCACCCACGCGGGCGGGCCCCGACCGGGTGCCCGCCGCGGTGAGGCACGTCGCGCCGCCCTGCCCCGGGTCGACCTGACCGCGCTGCGTGACCGCCTCCGGGGCGTCGTCGAGCCGGTCGTGGCCGCCGAGGGATACGACCTGGAGGAGCTCAGCGTCTCGCGAGCCGGCCGGCGGCACGTCGTCCGGATCGCCGTCGACCGCGACGGCGGCCTCGACCTGGACGCGGTCGCCACGGTGTCCCGCGCGGTGTCCACCGCGCTCGACGAGGCCGAGGAGGCCGGTGGCGAGCTGCTCGCCGGCGAATACCAGCTCGAGGTCGGCTCGCGCGGCGTCGACCGGCCGCTGACGCTGCCGCGCCACTGGCGGCGCAACGTCGGCCGGCTGGTCAAGGTCGGCCCGATGACCGGGCGGGTAATGGCGGTCGACGACGCCGGTGTCGTGTTCGACGTCGACGGCACGCGGACGGTCGTGGCCCACCAGGACCTCGGGCCCGGCCACGTGCAGGTGGAGTTCGGCCGGGCCGAGGAGCTGGCCGACGACCGCCTGGACGAGATCGACGACGGGGACGACGACGAGAAGGAGGACGAGAGGTGAACATCGACCTCGCGGCGCTGCGCGCCCTGGAGCGCGAGCGGGAGATCCCCTTCGAGACGATCCTGGCCGCCATCGAGACGGCGCTGCTGACCGCCTACCGGCACACCGACGGTGCGCAGCCGCACGCGCGGGTGGAGATCGACCGCAAGACCGGCGGCGCGCTCGTCTACGCCCAGGAGCTCGACGACGAGGGCGCCGTCATCCGCGAATGGGACGACACCCCGCACGATTTCGGGCGGATCGCTGCCATGACCGCAAAGCAGGTCATCCTGCAGCGGCTGCGGGAGGCCACCGACGAGGCCCACTTCGGCGAGTACGTCGGCCGCGACGGCGACCTGGTCACCGGCGTGGTGCAGGCGCACGAGGCGCGGACCGAGAAGGGCATCGTCACGGTCGACCTCGGCAAGCTCGAGGCGGTGCTGCCGCAGTCCGAGCAGGTGCCCGGCGAGATCTACGAGCACGGCCAGCGGATCCGGTGCGTGGTGGTGCACGTCGCCAAGGGCTTCCGCGGCCCGCAGATCACGCTGTCGCGCTCGCACCCCAACCTCGTGCGGAAGCTGTTCGCGCTCGAGGTGCCGGAGATCGCCGACGGCAGCGTGGAGATCGCGGCCATCGCCCGCGAGGCAGGACACCGCTCGAAGATCGCGGTACGGGCGATGGTGCCGGGCGTGAACGCCAAGGGCGCCTGCATCGGGCCGATGGGGCAACGGGTCCGCGCGGTGATGAGCGAGCTGCACGGCGAGAAGATCGACATCATCGACTGGTCCGACGAGCCGGCGCAGTTCGTCGGCAACGCCTTGTCGCCGGCCAAGGCCCTGCGGGTGGAGGTGGTCGACCCCGCCAACCGGGCCGCGCGGGTGACCGTCCCCGATTTCCAGCTTTCCCTCGCGATCGGCCGCGAGGGGCAGAACGCGCGGCTCGCCGCGCGCCTCACCGGCTGGCGGATCGACATCCGCCCGGACACCGAGGACGCGTCCCGGGCTGTTGATCACGCTCCCGAGCCGGGCGGCGCGCCCGCGGGTGCGTAGGGGTAGACTGCGTGGTGGTACGACGCGCGTGGCCGGTGCGCACCTGTGTGGGTTGCCGACGGCGTGCGCCTGCCGACGAACTACTGCGGATCGTCGCGGTCGGCGAGGAGGCCAGTTTCCGGCTCCGCCCCGACCCGACCCGCAGGTTGCCGGGCCGGGGTGCGCACCTTCATCCCGATCCGGCCTGCCTCGCGCTGGCAGTGCGGCGTCACGCCTTCGGGCGGGCGTTGCGCAAAGTTGGTGTCTTCGACACGAGCGAGCTGGACGGGCACATCCGCGCGTCAACCACTACGCCCGATCATCCGACCGGGCGGGTGTCGCACAGCAAGGTAGGACGACCGACATGAGCACACGATGAAGTCCCAGAAATGACCAGGCTTCAAGTGCACGAGTGAGGTCGCTGCGGGTCCCGCCCGCACGGCCTCGGAGTGAGGAGTGCAGTGGCAGGCAAGGCCCGCGTACACGAGCTCGCCAAGGAGCTCGGGGTCGAGAGCAAAACGGTTCTCGCCAAGCTCAAGGAGATGGGCGAGTTCGTCAAGTCCGCGTCCAGCACGGTGGAGGCGCCCGTCGCCCGCCGGCTACGCGGCGCATTCAACGATGCCGGTGGGGCGAGCTCCGCTCCGCCCGCACCCCCCGCGTCCACCGGCAACGGCAGCGAGCCCGCGGTTTCGGTGCGACCGGCGCCCCCGCGGCGCCCCGCCGCGCCGGCCCGTCCGAAGGGCCCGACCCCGGCGCCGCCGAAGCCGGTCACGCCGGTCGCGAAGCCGGCGAGCGCCCACGACATCGAGGTGGCGGCCGCCGAGCAGCGCGCGGCGCAGCTCAAGGCCGACCAGGACGCGGCGGTCAAGGCCGCCCAGGAAGCCCGTGCCCAGGAGACCGCGCGGCGGGAGCCGCCGGCTGACGGCACGGCGTCCCGGCCGCGCCCGAGCCCGGGTGCGGTCCCGCCGCGTGCCGGTACGCCCACGGCGCGTCCGGCTGCCCCGGGGCGTCCGGCACCCGGTCCGGGCGGCACCGGCCAGCGTCCGCCCGGCCGCAGCGGCGGCAACAACCCGTACGGCATCACGCCGGGCGGCAACCGTCCGGGCGCACCGGCAGGTCCCCGGCCCAACCCGGCCTCGATGCCGCCGCGGCCGAGCCCGGCGGCCATGCCGCCGCGGCCGAGCCCGGCGTCCATGCCGAACCAGCGTCCGTCCGGCCCCGCTGGCCCGGGTGGTCGCGGTGCCGGCCGTCCCGGCGGTCCAGGCGCCGGCGCCGGTCGTCCCGGTGGTGGCGGCGGCGGTGTCGGTGGCGGCTACCGCGGCGGTCCCGGGGGTGGCGGCGGCGGTGCCGGTGGCGGCTCCCGCGGCGGTCCCGGGGGTGGCGGACCGGCAGGTGGCGG
>DATDJX010000533.1:0-11041 GCA_036520275.1 Asanoa sp. | reverse complement strand
GCCGCGACGATCGCGGCGTCGCCGGTCGCCGTGGCCCCCTCCGCCGCGGCACGCGCCGTGCTGCCGCTCCGCGCGAGCTGCCCCCGCGCGAGCGGGCTGTAGGCGAGCACCCCGATCCCCTCGTGCGCGCAGTACGGCACCATCTCCCGCTCCTCCTCCCGGTACGCCAGGCTGAGGCGCGTCTGCATCGAAACGAACCGGCCGAGGCCGCGCAGGTCGGCCGCGTGTTGCGCGGTCGCGAACTGCCACGTGCGCATCAGTGACGCGCCGGCGTAGCGGGCCTTGCCCGCCCGCACGACGTCGTCGAGCGCCGCCATCGTCTCCTCGACCGGCGTCTCCGGGTCCCAGCGGTGCACCTGGTAGAGGTCGACGTGGTCGGTGCCGAGCCGGCGTAGCGAGGCATCCACGGCCGACATGATGTGTGCCCGGGACAGGCCCCGGTCGTTCGGGCCGGGGCCGGTCGGGTAGAAGACCTTCGTCGCCAGCACGTACTCGTCGCGGCGCGCGAAGAGCTTGCGCAGCAGGGCCCCGGTCACCTCCTCGCTGGCCCCGGCGCAGTACATGTCGGCGGTGTCGAACAGGGTCACGCCGGCCTCGACGGCGCGCCGCACGACGGGTTCGGCCGCCTCGCCGTCGAGCGCCCACGACAGCACGGCGGGGTCGCCGAAGCTCATCATCCCGAGCCCGATCCGCGAGACCGTCAGGCCGCTGCAGCCGAGCCTCGCGTGCCTCATCGCCGCACCTCGTGGATGGCGACCGCCACGACGACGAGGCCGATGCCGGCGAGGTCGCGGACCGTCGGCGTCTGACGGAGCACGACCAGACCCACGACCGTCGCGGTCGCCGGCAGCAGGCTCAGCATGAGGGCGAACGTCGCCCGTCGCAGCCGGGCCATGGCCAACTGATCGGCGACGTACGGGACGACCGACGAGCACACCCCGACCGCGATGCCGGCGGCGAGCACCACGGGATCCGTGAACGCCGGGACCGCCTGCCGCAGACCGATCGGCGCGGCCGCGACAGCGGCGACCAGCATGGCCGCGGCGAGGCGGTCGACGGCCGTCGTGCCGCCGTCCGTGTTGGCGATGCGGTGGCCGAGCGCGATATAGAGCATGAAACAGGGCGCAGTTGGCGAACGCGAACGCGAAGCCGAGCGGCTCGGCGGCGAACCGTACGTCGGTCAGCGTGTAGACGCCTGCCACGGCGAGGAGGAGCGCGAGCCCGTTGCGAGGGGTCCGGACGCCAGCGGCCGCGAGCACGATGACGCCGAGGAACTCGACCGCGCCGACCGTCGACAGCGCAAGCCGGTCGATCGCGACGTAGAAGGCCGAGTTCATCAGCGCCAGCACGATGCCGAGCGCCAGGAGTGTCCCGGGGTGGTCGGCGAACGCGCGCCACGGCCGGCGCCAGACCGCGAACACCGCCGCGGCCGACGCGATCCGCACCCAGGCGACGCCGAGCACGTCGAGCCGGGCGAAGAGCAGGACGGCGAACGCCGGGCCGAGGTAGTGGAAGACCGCGCTGACGGCGAGGAACGCCGGGGCCGGCACCCGCCGGGCGGCCGTGGTCATCGTCGCCATGGGGGTATCTTCGTCACCATCCGGCGGCCGACGGAAGGGCGATCTGAAGGTAGGAGGGTGGATATGCCTGAGAATTCAAGGCTCGATGCCGTCAACCGCCGCCTGCTGGAGGAGCTGCAGCGCAACCCGCGGGTCTCGATGTCCGAGCTCGGCCGGCGCCTGGGCATGTCCGGTCCCGCCGTCACCGAACGCTTGCAGCGCCTGGAGTCCGCCGGCGTCGTCACCGGCTACCGGGTCGACGTCGATCCGGCGGCGCTCGGCCTGCCGGTGACCGCGCTGGTCCGGGTGCGTCCAGGCCCCGGGCAGCTGCCGAAGGTGGCCCAGACGGCCAAGGAGACGCCGCAGGTGGTGGAGGCTTACCGGGTCACCGGCGAGGACTGCTTCCTGCTGAAGGTGCACGCGCCGTCGATCGAGGCGCTCGAGGGCGTCCTCGACGCGTTCCTCCTGTTCGGACAGACGACCACGTCGATCGTCGTCTCGACCCCGGTGCCGGCCCGCCCGCTACCGCTTCCGGCCTGAACGGCGCGGCCGGCGGGGTCGCGCGGCGGACAGCAGCGTGGCGATGCGATGGACCCGAGGGTCGGCCTCGATCTCCGCGAGCGAGGCCGGCAGCGGCATCCGCCAGTTGGGGTACTGGTCGACGGTGCCCGGCAGGTTGGGCTGGCGCGGCTCGCCGAGCACGTCGTAGAGCGAGGCCGCCACCAACCGGGACGGGCTCGCGGCGAGCGCGGCGTGCAGTGCCACGACGACGTCCTCGTCGGAGGCTCGGCCCGTCGGGGCCAGGAGACCGGCCTCGACGAGCATCGCGATGAGGTTGCGGCGGTCTTCCATCGCCCTCTCGCGCTCCTGCTCCACAGGCACGGTCAGCAGGCCGAGCCGTGCCCGTACCTCCACGTGCTCGCCGCGCAGAAACCCGTAGGCGGTGGGCAGGTCGTGGGTCGAGATCGAGGCGAACGCGCTGCGTGGCCAGCGTTGCGGCGGCACGAAGTCGTCGCCGTCCCGGGTGAACCACACGACGGTGCACCCGAGCATGTTGCGCCCGTGCAGCCCGCGGGTCACCATCGGCTGCACGGTGCCAAGGTCCTCGCCGACCACGACGGCGCCGGCGCGGTGCGCCTCCAGGGCGAGGATGCCGAGCATCGCGTCGCCGTCGTAGCGCACGTAGGTGCCCTCGGCCGCGCCGGCGTCCGGCGGGATCCACCACAGCCGCCACAGGCCGGCGACGTGGTCGACCCGAAGGCCGCCCGCGTGGTCGAAGATGCGGCGCAGCATGTCGCGGTAGGCCGCGTACCCGGTCTCGGCGAGCCGGTCCGGGCGCCACGCGGCCAGGCCCCAGTCCTGACCGAGCTGGTTGAACGCGTCCGGCGGCGCGCCCACCCGCACGCCCTCGGCCAGCACGTCGTGCAGCAGCCAACCGTCGGCGCCGCCCGGGTCGACGCCGACCGCGAGGTCGTGCACGATGCCGACCGGCATGCCCACGGCGGCCGCGTTGGCGGCGGCGAACTGCTCCTGGCACAGCCGCTGCAGCCAGGCGTGGAACGCCACCCGGTCGACGAGCGACGCCCGGGCCTGGGCCACCGCGGGTGAGTCCGGGCGGCGCAGCTCGTCGGGCCACAGTCGCCAGTTGGAGCCGTGCACCTCGGCGAGGGCGCAGTATGTGGCGAAGTTGGTCAGCTCATCATCGTGACCAGACGGTGGCGGGCCGGCCAGCGGGAACAACAGCTGCAGCGCCGCCCGCTTGGCCGTCCACACGACGTCGTAGTCGATGAGGTTGCTGTGCGCCGGCGCCAGCGCGTCGACCCGCGCGCGGAGGTCGGCGTCCGCGGCCCGGTAGGCGGCGGTGTCGGCCACCCGGAGGTAGAGGGGGTTGGCGAAGCGCCGACTGGACGGCGAGTACGGCGAGGCTGGCACGGGGTGGGTCGGGCCGACGGCGTGCACCGGGTTGAGCAGGATCAGGCCGGCGCCGGTGTCGGCGTCCGCCCACCGTGCGAAGTCGGCGAGGTCGTGCAGGTCGCCCATCCCCCAGGAGCCGGGCGAGTGCAGCGCGTACAGCTGGAGCATCCAGCCCCAGGTCGCCGGCGGCGCGGGCAGCCGGCGCGGCACGACGACGAGGTGCACGTCCTGGTCACCGTGGGCCAGCCGGTGCCAGCCGAGCGGCAGATCGGGCGGCTGGCGGTCGCCGACCTGGACCGTGCCGCCGTCCTCGAGCGTCACCACTGCGAGGGTTGGCAGCGCCATCCGGTTTCCCTGCCGGAGCACCACGGTGGGCGGCAACCGGTCGGCGAGCCGGCGGGCCCGCGCGGCGGCCAGGGCGGAGCCGACCGCGGCCGGCGTGGTGGCGTCGACGCCGAGCAGCCCGAGCACCTGGACGACGGTCTCCGGCGCCACCGGCCTGGCCAGGCTGGTCGAGTCCGTGTACCGGGTGGCCACCCCGTGCGCCGCCGCCAGCGCGGCCAGTTGTCGATCCACCCGAGCACCTTCGCACGGCCCGCGGGGGCCCCGCCCGCGACAGCGGGTGGGCCGGGCAAAATATGGCGCGAAGGATGGCCGGCACGTCGGCCGGGGGCGGCGCGGCGTCGGCCGGCGGAGGCTCAGCCGGGCGTGCTCCACCGGCACGCATGCGTCTCAGCCGTGCAGGCCGCCCGCCGCCACGTGGATGAACACCGCCGACACCTCGGCGGACGTGGTCAGCGTGTCCACGTAACCGTGCACCGGCTCGAGCGCCTTCTCGATCTCGGCGGACGGCGCCTGCTTGCCGAAGATGACCACGCTCAGCGCCACCGGTCTCTTCGGGTCGTTGAGCTTCGCCAGCCCCGCCTTGAGCGACCGCAGCGTCTGGCCGCCCTTGGTGTCCTCATTCCGGCCGTCTGTGAAGATCAGGACCCGGTCGGGAACACCCTCGCGGTAGGCGTCGCGTGCCGACGCGTACGCCCCGAGAATGGTGTCGTAGAGGCCGGTCCCGTTGGAGTGGGTCGCCAGCTTGGCACACGCGTTGACGGTCTGCTGGCGATGGCTCGCGGTCAGCGGTCCCGGCGCCAGCACCGTCTTGTAGTCGCGCGGCGGATCGAGCTGCACGCCGAACTCCCACAGGCCCACCCGGCTCGCGTCCGGCAGCAGGCTCTCCAGCGAGCGGCAGCCCTGCTTGACCAGCTCCATCAGCGGCGTGCCGGATCCCGGCGCCGGGTCGTCCATCGACCCGGAGACGTCGACGACCACGAGCAGGTCGGTGTTGCGGTCGGCGACGTACCAGGTCGCCAGCACGTGGTCGATGTGGTGGGGCTTGAGGACAGCCATCGCCTTCTTCGCGAGCGGCGGCAGCTGCTGCGCGCCCGGCGGCGGCTCGTTGGCCGGCTTCGACGCCGGCGAGCGCAGCCCGGCGGCGGCGATCGCGGCGACGCCTTGCGAGCTGCCCAGCGCCGTGCGCAGCGCGTCGAGCGCCGCGACGGTGTCGTCGTCCTCGGCCGCCTTCTGCGTCGGCAGCCAGGTGTAGCGCATCAGCACCGAGTAGTCGCTGCCGCTCAACACGGCGGCGTCGCGGTCGAGCTTGGACAGCATCGGCACCAGGACGTACTCGGGCACCAGGCCGACCTCGCCGGGCCTGGCCGGCAGCGGCTGGTCGCCGCCGGTGACCGTACGCGCCGCGTCGTGGGCCTTGGACAGGACCAGCGCCGAGGCGTCCATGTTCTTCGCCTTCCAGACCGTCTCCGCCATGGAGCCGGCACCGACCAGCCCGTCGCCCGAGTTGCCGGGATCCCGGACGACCAGGCTCACCCCGGAGCCGCTGGTGCTCGCGAGGTTGGCCAGGGCGATCCAGGAGTCGCCGGCTGCGCGGATCTTGGCGGCCGTCGCCCCGTCGGTGACCATGTAGATGGGGCTGTCGGCGACGACCGCGCCGGCGCCGCCGGCGCCGGGGCCGCCGTCGGGCGCCGGCCGGGCCAACTTGAGGCTGCCGGCCGCGCCCGCCCAGGAACCGTCGTCGGGAATCCACAGGTCGGCGGCGGTCTGCGCGACGAGCTGTGGGGCGCCGCGGCCGTCGCCGACGATCACCTCGAGCCGCACGCAGTTGTCGGCCTGGGCCAGGCCCGGCGCAATCGTGTTGAGAACGGGCGCGAACGAGGACGCGGTGACGACCTTGAGCCGGTGGCTGCACGACGAGGAGAACGCGGACTGGACGGCGGGCCACGGATCACCCCGGAGCACGAGGACACCGCCGGCCACGAGCACGGGCAGCCCGAGCAGCAGGATCGCTAGAACGATCCACCGACGGGCACCGGAGCGCCGTACGTGTTTACCCATCCGCTGTCCCATCCCCTCACGACGGCATCGCCGGGTCCCCCAAACCGGCTGAGCCTGCACCGTCGCGCCACACGGCCGAAATGCGCGCACCAGCATTGCACCGTGAGTCCAAGATCGGGCATCTCGTTGCCGCGTATCGGGAACTTGGACCCGGACGGACGAATCGATATGTCGCGTTAGCCCGGAAAAAACCGTTGCCGCGGCTGGCGGGCACTCGATAGTTTGGCGGTACACGGGAAGGGAGGTGGTCCGAGCTTTGTATAGCAACTGGACTCGTGAGGTGGCTGTCCGCTAGCCGCTGTTCCTTGACAGTTTCCGTTCGTCGAGACCGTGTGGCAGCGGCGCGGCGAATCCACGACAGCCACCCGACCCCCGAGGCGCCGGCCATAGTCCAGCCGGTCCGCGTGCGCGCGGTAAACCTCGGGGGTCGACCCATGTCCGGGGAGATCGACGTGACGGCGCGCGAGCTGGTGATTCTGGGTACGGCGAGCCAGGTGGCGACCCGTCGGCGCAGTCAGAACGGCTACTTCCTGCGCTGGGACGACCTGGGCCTGCTCTTCGACCCCGGTGAGGGCACCCAGCGCCAGATGCTCAGGGCGGGCATCGCCACAGCCGACCTGACCGGCATCTGCGTCACCCACTTCCACGGCGACCACTGCCTCGGCCTGCCCGGCGTCGTCCAACGCATCTCGCTCGACCGGGTGGCCCATCCCGTCGACGTGCACTTTCCCGCCGGTGGGACGCATTTTTACCAGCGGCTCCGGCACGCCACCGCGTTCCGCGACGTCGCCGACACTCGGCCTCGGCCGATCACCGGCGACGGGCCGATCCCGGGCACGCCACTCGCCGCCCACCGCCTGTGGCACTCGGTCGAGACGTACGGTTTCCGCCTGGTCGAACCCGACGGGCGCCACATGCTCCCCGACCGGCTGGCCCCGCTCGGCGTCGCCGGCCCGGCCGTCGGCGAGCTCGCCCGCGCCGGTCACCTCGAGGTCGGCGGCCGTCGCGTCACCCTCGACGAGGTCAGCGCGCCCCGGCCGGGCCAGCGGTTCGCGTTCGTGATGGACACCGGGCTCTGCGACGGCGTGTTCGCGCTCGCGGAGGGCGCCGACCTGCTGATCATCGAGGCGACCTTCCTGTCCGGCGACGAGCCGACCGCCGCCGCGGTCGGCCACCTCACGGCCGCGCAGGCCGCGAAGGTGGCGGCCGAGTCGGGCGTACGCACGCTCGTCCTCACCCATTTCTCGCAGCGGTACGACGACCCCCGGCGCTTCGTGGACGAGGCGCGCCGCCACTTCGACGGCGAGCTGGTGGTCGCCGAGGACCTGATGCGCGTGCCGGTCCCGCGTCGAAGGGATCGGTGATCGCCGTGTACGACCTGTCCGCCTGCCTGGAGCTGTTGTTCACCGAGGCCGGGCCGGACCACGGCGACCGGGTCCGCGCCGCGGCGGGGTACGGGCTGCCATCGGTGGAGATCTGGAGCTGGCGCGACAAGGACCTCGACGGCCTGAAGCGCGCGTTGCGCGACACGGGGACCGCGCTCACCACGATGTGCGTCGACCCGATGTCGCCGATCGTCGACCCGGCGACGCACCGCGGATGGCTCGCCGGCGTCGTGGAATCCGTACGCGTCGCCGATCGCCTCGGCGCCCCGTACCTGGTGGTCACCGCGGGCGACGCGCGGCCCGGCGTGCCCCGCGACGCCCAGCGCGCGGCGGTCGTGGCGGCTTTGCGGGCTGCGGCGACGGTCGTCGGGTCGTACGGCGTCACACTCCTGCTGGAGAACCTCAACTCGCGTGTCGACCACGTCGGCACCTTCTTGGACTCCACCGTCGAGTGCGTCGACATCGTCCGGGAGGTCGACTCCCCGGCCGTCAGGCTGTTGTACGACCACTACCACTCGCTGGTCATGGACGAGCATCCGGACGCGGTCCTCGCCGGCGCGATCGAGCTGGTCGGCCACGTGCAGATCGCGGACGTCCCCGGACGGCACGAACCCGGCACCGGCACGATCGGCTGGGCTCGCGAGCTGTCCATCTTGGACGGTCTGGGCTACCACGGTCTGCTGGGCCTGGAGTGCCGGCCTACCCGGCCCACCCCAGCTGCGCTCGCGCACATCGTGGCGGAGGCGGCCGGACCCCGGGGGCTCGTCCGATGACCGTGACGCTGCGCCAGGCGGGGCCCGACGAGGACCTCGCCCCGGTCGGTGCCCTGCATCACCGGTCCCGGGTCGCGGCGTACCGCGACTTCGTGCCCGTCGAGGAGCTGGAGACGTTCGGCGCCGCCGCGTTCGGTGCGTGGTGGACCGAGCGATGGACCTGGGAGCGACGGACCCATCGGCTCACCGTCGCCGAGTGCGACGGCCGCCTGGTGGGCTTCACGTACGTCGGTCCGGACGGCGACGACGACGGCGTGGCCCAGCTGTACGCGATCCACCTCGAGCCACAGGAGCAGGGCAAGGGGCTCGGACGGCTGCTCATGGTGGATGCCCTGGACGCGCTGCGAGCCGCGGGCTGGCCGCGGGTCGTGCTCTGGGTGCTCGCCGGCAACGCGCACGCGCGGCGGTTCTACGAGCGGGGCGGCTGGGCGCCGGACGGGCGCGAGCGCGAAGACGTCATCGGCACGGTGACGACCCCGCAGCTGCGGTACGCCCGCGACATCACCTGAGGAACAAGGAGTGCACGATGCCGCTCACGAAGCGACCGGTGACGCAGACCGGCATGCTCATCCGCCGCCCGGTCGGTGAGGTCTTCGCGGCCCTCGTCGACCCCGCGATCACCTCCCGGTTCTGGTTCACGGACAGCACCGGACCCCTGGTGCCCGAAGCGCAGGTGCGCTGGACCTGGGCGATGTACGGCTTCTCGACGACGGTGCGCGTGCACGAGCTCGTACCGGACCGAAGGATCGTCTTCGCCTGGGGCGACCCGGCCGCGGCGAGCACGGTCACGATCGAGTTCGACGCCCGCGACGACGACACGTTCGTCTCGGTTCGGGAGGCGGGGTTCGCCGGCGACACCGATGACGACGTCGTTCGCGCGGCGCTCGCCTCGATGGGCGGTTTCAGCCTCGTGCTCGCGGCGCTGAAGGCATACCTGGAGCACCGGATCGTGCTGGCCGTCGTGGCGGACCGATTCCCCGACGGACGGCCTGGGTAGCCGACCGGGCGGGGTCGATACTGGGCGCATGCTCAACGAGGAGCCGCCCCTGCTGCGCCTGATCCGCGACGGCGTGATCGGCGACGACCAGGTCATGTGGGGTCCGTATGGCCCGCGCCGGGTCACCTACGCCGACTACACGGCGTCCGGCCGTGCGCTGACGTTCATCGAAGACTTCATCCGCGACGAGGTGCTTCCCCGCTACGCCAACACGCACACCGAGTCGTCCGGCACCGGCCTGCAGACCACCCGGCTGCGCGAAGACGCCCGCGAGGCGATCCGCGCCGCGATCGGCGGCGACGACAAGACCGTCGTGATCTTCGCCGGCTCCGGCGCGACGGGCGCGATCGACAAGCTCGTCCGGATTCTCGGCATCCGCATCCCAGACGCCCTCGACGACCGCTACGACCTGGCCGCACAGGTGCCCGCGGCCGACCGCCCGGTGGTCTTCATCGGACCGTACGAGCACCATTCCAACGAGCTGCCGTGGCGCGAGTCGGTGGCCGACGTGGTCGTGGTGCCGGAGGACATCGAGGGCCACGTCGACCTGCCGGCACTCGCCGGCGAGCTGGAGCGCTACCGCACGCGTCCGCTCAAGATCGGCTCGTTCTCGGCCGCCTCCAACGTGACCGGGATCCTCACCGACGCCGACGCGATCGCGGCGCTCCTGCACCGCCACGGCGCGCTCTCGTTCTGGGATTTCGCCGCCGCCGGCCCGTACGTCGACATCGCGATGACCGGCGGCACCGACCCGCTGTCCTACAAGGACGCGGTCTTCCTCTCGCCGCACAAGTTCGTCGGCGGTCCGGGCACGCCCGGCGTGCTCGCGGTGCGCCGCGACGTCCTGGGAAACCGGGTGCCCACCGTCCCGGGCGGCGGCACGGTCGACTACGTCAACCCGTTCGAGCACCACTACCGCACCGATCCGACCCACCGCGAGGAGGGCGGCACGCCGGCGATCGTCGAGTCGATCCGCGCCGGGCTCGTATTCCGGCTCAAGCAGGCGGTCGGCACCGACGTGATCCGGGCGCAGGAGGAGCGTTTTCGGCGGATCGCCGTGAATACCTGGGCGGACAACCCGGCGATCGAGGTGCTCGGCAACCCGCGCGCCGACCGGTTGTCGATCCTGTCGTTCGTCGTGCGCCGGCCCGGCGGCCGCTACCTGCATCACAACTACGTGGTGGCCCTGCTCAACGACCTGTTCGGCATCCAGTCCCGGGGCGGCTGCTCGTGCGCCGGACCGTACGGCCACCGGCTGCTCGGCATCGACATCGAGCGCTCGCACCGCTTCGAGCACGAGGTCAGGGCGGGTTGCGAGGGCATCAAGCCCGGGTGGGTACGGGTCAGCTTCAACTACTTCATCTCCGAGACGGTGGCCCGGTACGTGGTCGACGCCGTGGACCTCGTCGCTACCCACGGCTGGAGGCTGCTGACCGACTACCGCTTCGACCCGTGGACCGGGCTCTGGCGGCACCACCGGGGCCCGGTCGAGCCGCCGCTGCGCTTCGGCCAGCTCACCATCGACGGCTCCGGGCTGCGCTGGCCGGCCCACCACGAGGTCGCCGGCGAGGATGCGCTCGCGGGTTACCTCGCCGAGGCGCGGGTGCTCCTCGACGGCCGCACCGGGTCGGACTGCGTCGATGGCTCCGCGGCGTCCGTATCGGCCGGCTTCGAGGCGCTGCGCTGGTTCGAGCTGCCCGAGGCGTGCCTGGTCGCGGCCGCCGCCCCAGGGTTTCGCTCTGAGCGAATAGCGCAAGCGCCGGGCATCGCCGGGCCTTGAGGAGTGTTGCAAGCGGCATGGACCCCGAACGCATCGAACGCGAGGCCCTCGACGCGTACTCGCGGGTCGTGACGACGGTGGCCGCGCACGTCCTGCCCAGCGTGGCCGCGGTCGCGGTCCGCACGAGCCGCGGTGCGGGCGCGGGCTCCGCCGTCATGTTCACCGACGACGGGTTCCTTCTCACCAGCGCACACGTGGTCGACGCCGCGAGCGGCGGCGAGGTGACGTTC
>DATDJX010000532.1:0-16330 GCA_036520275.1 Asanoa sp. | reverse complement strand
TTGGGGCACGGGCGGCCGGCCGGCTTGTCGATCGCGAAGTCGGCGGACGCGGAGAAGGCCGGCGCCACGCAGCACAACCCCACGCACCGCGTGCAGTCGGCCCGCAGCTCCGCTCGCCGGTCCTCCACTCCGGTGATGCTTGCACACCCGTTTCTGCGGGTTGCTCGTGCTACCCGGTGTCCCGCACCGGGCGCTGACGAAGCGACGCATCGCCGCCATGCGGCCGCCGAACCACAAGGTCGTCGGCCGCCGCGCCTCGGCCGCCACCATGGGTCCCCCCGTAGCCGACTTCCGCGATCCTCGCGCCCGACCCACCCGCCCGCGGTTAGCGTGACGACAGACCCGGCGGATTGAGAGGCTCGGACGGCACGACCGATCCGCCCGCCGTCGGCGTGAAGGGGGCTCGATGGCAAACGCTGGGAAACCGCCGGTCGCCGTCGGCGTCGACGGCTCCGAGCGGTCCCTCGCCGCGGTTCGCCTCGCGGCCGTGGAGGCGGCATTGCGGCAGCGACCACTGCGGCTGGTCCACGCCGGAGACTCCCTCCACAGAGATCGAGGAGTCGGCACTCGACGAGGCCGCCAAGGCCGCCCCCGACGTGTCGGCCGGCGCCGAGAGCATCGAGGGCGGTGCGGCCGCCGTGCTGATCGACGAGGCGCGGCGGGCGGAGCTGGTCGTCGTCGGCGACCGCGGCCGCGGGGCCTTCGCCGGTCTGCCGATCGGCTCGGTAGCGGACCAGGTCGCGGCCCGCGCCGAGGCTCCGGTGCTGGTCGCCCGCGGCGAGGCGCGACCGGGCGGCCCGGTCGTGGTCGGCGTCGACGGCTCACCGACCTCGGACGCGGCGGTTCGCTTCGCGTTCGCCGAGGCCCAGCTGCGCGGCACGGAGCTCCTCGCCGTGCACGCCTGGCACTTCCCGACGACCGACGAGGCCGGCGACACCGCGCTGCCGCTCGTCTACGACGCGGGCCAGGTCGAGGGCGAGGCGGACGGACTGCTCGCCAACGCGATCGCCGGCCCGGCGGAGCAGCACCCGACCGTTCGGGTCAGCCGTGCGCTCGATCAGACCCGGCCCGCGAAGGCGGTCGTCGCGGCGTCCGCCGGCGCGCAGCTCGTCGTGGTCGGTGCCCGCGGCCGCGGCGGCTTCACCGGCCTGCTGCTCGGCTCGGTCAGCCACGCCGTACTGCACCATGCCCACAGCCCCGTGGCCGTCGTGCGATCCGACCCCTGACGGGACCCGTCCCTTGTTTCCTGCTCGTCGGCGGTGGCGTCGGGCCGGCAAGGACGGACAGGTAGCGCCCTCGGTCGGATGACGCCCCAGGGAGATCGATGCGCTCCTGGTCGCACGGGGCGTGCTGCCATTCGCCGCTACCATCGCCGTGTGAGTGGGGAGCTGACGCCGCGCGGGTTCCGGATGTCCGACGCGGATCGGGAGCGCATCGTCGCCCATCTGCAGTCCGCCCTCGGCGAGGGCCGACTGTCTGTCGTGGAGTTCCAGGACCGGGTCGACGGCGTGCTGCGGGCCCGCACGTACGACGAGGTCGAGCCCTACCTGGCCGACCTGCCCGCGCCCCCGCTGCCCCCGGCCGCGCAGAGGGACGTCATCGAGCTGCGCTCCAGCGCCACCAGCATCAAGCGCAAGGGCCGCTGGAGCGTGCCGCGCCGGCTGCAGGTTCGCAACACAGCCGGCTCGGTCAAGCTCGACTTCACCGAGGCGCTCATCGCGTCGCCGGTCGTCGAGATCGACCTCAACGTGACCGCCGGCTCGACGACGCTGGTGCTCCCGCCGGGCGCGACCGTCGATGCCGACGATGTCGTGTTGATGGCGGGCGGGCTGCACGTGCGCGGCTTTCCGTCCGACCCGGCCGCCGGCTCCGGGCCGCACTTCGTGGTGACCGGTAACCAGCGGGCCGGCGGCCTCACCATCCGCGGGCAGCGCGAGTTCTGGGGCTGGCGCTGGTAGGTCAGGCTCCAACGACGCCGTCGATGCCCTCGCGCAGGAAGTCGGCTCGGTCCGATGCGTTCGTCGGTCACCTGCGCGCCCTTTCGGGGTTGCATCCGGTACCTGGGTACGGGTTTACCGTCGGAGCATGGCATTCGAAGCACCGGAAGTGTGTACGCTACCTACCACCGAGCGGCCGCTGCGGGTGGCCGAGTTCGACGCGCTCTTCGCCACGGCGCTGCGCCGCGTCGATCGGATCTCCGACCGGCACGCTCGCCTCCACCTGACCGGGCCGGCCGATCTCGACGCGACCGTACGGGACCTCACCGCACGCGAGGTCGGTTGCTGCTCGTTCTTCGAGTTCACGGTCGGCGGCACGGGGAACGCCGTCATCCTCGACGTCGAGGTCCCCGCCGCCTACGTCGACGTGCTCGATGCGCTGCTCGCGATGGCGAGATCATGACCGGCCTGCGGAGCGGGGCGCTCGCCCAGTTGGCCGGGGTCAACATCCAGACCCTGCGCTACTACGAGCGCCGCGGCCTCATCGCCGAGCCCGCGCGCAGCATCGGCGGGCACCGGACCTACCCGCCTGACACCGTGACGCTGCTTGGAGTGATCAAGGCCGCGCAACGGCTCGGGTTCACGCTCGACGAGGTCGCCGAGCTGATCGATGCCGGCCGGCGCCGGCACGCCACGCCGGACCTGCAACGCCGCGCCGCGGCGAAGATCGTCGAGGTGGACCAGAAGATCGCCGACCTCATGACGATCCGTGACCGGTTGGGTCAGCTGGTCGCCGCGCAGTGCGACAGCCTCACCAACTGCACGTGCCCCGACTGCCCGATGCCCTTCGCCGGGCTGGCCCGTTGACGCTGACCCGCCAACGTGGACGGTCGAAGGGCGATCAGGAGGAAAAGCCGGTGCACCCCGATCCGCTCGACCGGTACGGTCGGCCTACGCGACCAGACGGCCCCGCGGCTTCGATGCTGACGAGCGCAGCATGCTGCGGACACCGTCCTCAGGATGCTCTCAGCGTGCGGTCGCGAGTATCAGGCGGGGCACACAACACCGGGGGGCGTCATGTTCGAGCGGTTGGGTCGGTTCGTCGTCTATCGCCGGTGGTGGGTGATCGCCGCCTGGCTCGTGGCCGCGGTGGCGCTCGGCGCGTTCGCGCCGTCGCTGTCCGACGCCACGACCCAGGACCAGGCCGACTTCCTGCCCGACCGCTACGAGTCGGTGCAGGCGACCGCCCTGGCCCAGCAGGCGTTCGGACAGGCCGACGGCGCCACCGCGACGATCGTCGTGAAGCGCGACGACGGCGGCCCACTCACCGCCGCCGACCAGGCCACGGTCGCGAGGATGACGCAGGCCCTGACCGACGCCCACGTCGACAGGGTGACCGGCGCGGTCACCGGCCCGCAGGCGGTCTCGCCCAACAAGCTCGTGCAGCTCGTCACCGTCGGCCTCGGCAACAACCCGCAGGACCCGGCGCTGACCACGTCGATCACCCGCATCCGCGATGTCACCGCGCCGGTCCTGCAGGGTACCGGCCTGAGTCGCAAGGTGACCGGCGACGTCGCGCTCTACGCCGACAACGAGGACGCGTTCAACAAGGCGCTGGTCATCGTCGGCGTGACGACTCTCGTCCTGATCATCGTGCTGCTGCTCGTCATCTACCGCGCGCCGCTCGCCGCGCTGCTGCCGATCGTCACGGTCGGCATCGTCACCGTGATCTCCACCGGCCTGATCGCCACGGCGGCGAAGCTGTTCGATCTCAACGCCGACCCGTCGCTGGAGATCATCCTGACGATTGTGCTGTACGGCGTCGGCACCGACTACATGCTGTTCCTGCTCTTCCGGTTCCGGGAACGGCTGCGGGCCGGCGACCCGACCAAGCCGGCGCTCGTCGCCTCCGTAAGCCGGGTCGGCGAGGTCATCGCGTCCGCCGCCGGCGCGATCGTCATCGCGTTCAGCGCGCTGCTACTCGCGATATTCGGCGCGTTCCGCAGCCTCGGCCCGGCGCTGGCCATCGCCGTCGTCGTGATGGCGCTCGCCGCGGTCACGCTCGTGCCGGCGGTCGTGTCGCTGCTCGGCACGAAGGTATTCTGGCCGTCCACGTCGTGGCGGAGGATCCCGCGGGGTACCGCGTTCCAGCGCCTCGGCAAGCTCACCGGCCGCCGGCCCGTCGTCGTCGCCGCCGTGTCGGGTGGGCTGCTGCTCGCGCTCGCGCTGGGCACGCTCGGCATGCGCACCGACTTCGACCAGAACGCACAGCTGCCGAGCGGCACCGAGTCGGCCGAGGGCTTCAAGGACCTGCAGAAGGGCTTCCCAGCCGGCGCGCTCGCGCCGACGACCGTGCTGCTGCGCGCCGACGGCGGCGGCCGCATCGACCCCGCGACGCTACCGGCCTTCGGCTCCCGGCTCGCGGCCGTGTCGGGCGTGGGCAGCGTGCTGCCCGGCACGGTGAGCAAGGACGGCACGGTCGCGCGGGTCGACCTCCTGCTGTCAAGCAGCCCGTACGCGAACGCGTCGCTCGACGTGGCCGGTGGGCCGCTGCGCGACGTGGCCCATGCCGCGGCCCCGCCCGGCACGACGGCCCTGGTCGGCGGGGTGAGCTCGGTGTTCGCCGACGTCCGGGCCGCCAACGACCGCGACCTCATGGTGATCTTCCCGGTCGCGGGCCTGTTGATCGCGCTGATCCTCGCCCTGCTGCTGCGTAGCCTCGTCGCGCCGGTCTACCTGCTCGTCTCGGTGGTGCTCGGGTTCTTCGCCACGCTCGGCGCGACGGTGATCGCATTCCAGGCCATCGGCGGCCGGCCGGGGTTGTCGTTCACGCTGCCGATCATCCTCTACCTCTTCGTGGTCGCCATCGGCACCGACTACAACATCCTGATGATCGCCCGGCTGCGGGAGGAGGCCCGGCTGGGCAACGAACCCCGTATGGCGGCGGACCTCGCGGTCGAGCACGGCGGCCCGTCCATCGGCGCGGCCGGGCTCATCCTGGCCGGCACCTTCGGATCCATGATGCTCGCCGGGATCTCGTTCCTGGTCGAGATGGGGTTCTCCGTCTCGATCGGCATCCTGCTGTCGGCTTTCGTCATGGCGATGTTCCTCGTGCCGAGCGTGACCGCGCTGGTCGGCCGCAATGCCTGGTGGCCGGGCCGCGCCGGCGGCACGCCTGCCGCCGAACCCGACAGCGACCTCGCCCTGGCCGGGGCCGACCGCCGCCCGTGAACCCGGCCTGCCGCGGGCGGGCCGTGGTTGCCTGCCCGATTTGGGCGAAGAGAACCCGGTGAGACAGGGGCGATGAGCGGTCGCGTGCCGCGGCGGTCGGGGCGCGTCGGCGATCCGGACCGCGCCGCCGGAACGCCGCGGCCACCCGGTCGGGGCGGTCACCGGTGAGGTAGCCGCCCGCGACGTCGGCGCGCCGGTCGTCGGCACGCTTCGGACCGGCCGCCGGCACGAGGGCGACCATCGGGAAGCCAGGGCGGACGACATGCGGGAACCCGGGGTTCGCAGCGCCTGGTCGGGTCGCTCACCGACGCCGACGGCGCAGCGTCACGACCAGAGCCGTGACGATGACCGCCAGCGCCGCGGCCCCGCTGGTCAGCCCCACCACCCGGGGTGTCGTCGCCGAAGATCCGGACGCGGCGGCCGCACCGTTCGGCGACCCCGCCGGCGCCGCCGTCCCGAACGGCGGTTCGGTCGGCGCGGGCTCGCCCGGTTCGACCAGGCGGCCGACCCGCGCCTCGGCGGGCAGCGAGAAGCCCCAGTCCAGCAGGGCGGCGCCCTGCTGCCATCCGCGCAATGGCTGGGCCTCGGCACCGAGCAGCGTCACCACGAGTCGTCGGCCGTTGTGGGACGCGGCACCCACGTATGTGTGTCGAGCCAGCGACGTGAAGCCGGTCTTGCCGCCGAGCGCCCCCGGGTACTCGAAGATGAGCTTGTTCTCGTTCTGGATCTGGAAGCCACGCGGGTCTGGCGGCGTCGCCTTCGGCTGCTTGGGGATCTGCGTTCGCTGGGTCAGCGCGTAGCGGCGAAACGCCTCGTTGGCGAAGTCGGCCCGCGCGATCAGCGCAAGGTCGTACGCGCTGGTGAACTGGCCCGGCCCGTCCAGCCCGGACGGTGTCACCGCGTGGGTCTGGAAGGCGCCGAGCCGGCGGGCCTCCTCGTTCATCGCCTCGACCCCGGCCGCTGCGGAGCCGCCGCCCAGGCGCGCCAGCACGTTGGCCGCGTCGTTGCCGGACTCGAGCAGCAGTCCCAGCCACAGCGTCTCGACCGTGTAACGGCCGCCGACCAGCAGGCCTACCGCCGAGCTGCCGGCCTCGAACTTCATGTCCTCCCGGGTCACCGTCACGACGCGATGCGGGTCGAGCTTCGGCAGGAACGTCGCGGTCAGCAGGAGCTTCTGCACGCTCGCCGGCGTCCCGTACTCGTGGGCACCGCACGCCGCGACGACGGCTCCGGTGTCCAGGTCGGCGACCACCCAGGAGGTGGCCGTCACGCCCGGCGGCGGCCGGACACCGGCCGGCAGTGCCAGCCCGGGTGTCGCCAGGTCCGCTCCCCCGACGGTCTTGAGGCTCGGCACATCGGGCGGCGGCGTCGGCTTGGGCGGCCGCGAGACCTTCACCGCCGGGGTCGCGCGAGGACACGGCACGGGCGCGGCCGCCGCGGCGGCTGCGGGCGACGGGGCCGCCGGCAGCGCAAGCACGCCCCCGGCCAGCGCACAGACCAGGCGCGCCCCCATCACGGTGACGGACACTACCTGCTGACGCCGGGCAACGCAGACGATGACGCCGGCTCTCCCCCGCGAGGTCACGCAGATCGATCAAGCCTGCGTCGGGTTGGCCCGCGGCCCCCTGCTTTGCGTGCGGAATGCCGGGACGTCCGGGTGACGGTTGCAGTCGAATGCGCGATTGGACAGCTGGTTCCGGTTCTTGTCGATGCATTGATAGACCAGGAGGCTGGTAGCTGTCGGAAGCAGCAAAGACGAAAACGGCCCCCTCAGATGATCTCTGTGGGGGCCGTTGTTCCGGGTACGTGGACGGGATTTGAACCTGCGATCTCGGGGTTACGAGCCGCCTGGACACGTGTGTTCAGCGCACATCGTTCTCAGCGAACGTGGACAGCGGCCGCGTGAGGTCACGTTCACGACCTTCGCATCCCGGCTGCTGCCGTGCCCTGCTTCCGTTTCGGAAGCGATACTTCGATGACGCTGATTGCCCTTAGGCTCGGCGCGACCCGCGGTAGGCGCGAATCACCGACGTCGGGATGCGGCCTCTGTCGGACACCTCGTGGCCATTCGCGGCGGCCCAGGCCCGGATGGCGGCGTTCTCGTCCCGCGAGTTGGCACGCCGGCTGGCTCGGGAAGTGGCCCGGCTGATGCCACCGCGTCCGAGTTTCGTCGCCGCATTGACGTAGGGCTCCAGCGCCTTGCGCAGCTTCAGCCCGTTCTTGCCGGACAGGTCAATCTGGTACTCGGTTCCTTCCAATCCGAATCGGATGGTTTCGTCAGCCTTGCCGCCGTCGAGGTCGTCGACGAGTGTCGTGATTACCTGCTTGGCCATGAGATCCTCCGGGCGTCAGTTGGAGTTATCCGACGGTAACAGGTCGCAGTGGCGGGCACGTTGTTCTGGGCGCTGTCCACGCCGTCGGTTCGGGTTCATCCTAAGATCCATGGCCTCGGATCGTCGCACGCATCGGAAGTCGTTGTGCGAATGTGTTCAGCCGACCACGGCGACGTGATAGGTCCGCGCTGTTCCGGTGTTCCCGATCGTATGGGAAGTTCGGCTGCGGCGGCGGCCCGACCCGCGCGCGAATGTGGGCGCTCCGGTGCTGTCGGTGGAATGCTGCCGTACGATTAGACGATCATCGGGCGCGGCCGCGGTCCCCGGGCCGGCACCGGCTGGATCCGGCCCGGTTGTGCCGGCATCGTTGGCTTCGGAGATCGACTCGAGGAGCGCCGGAATGAGCTGGGGGACGCTTCCGATCGGCCGCGTCGTCGGCCCGGCCGACGTCGCCTGGCGTCATGCGGGCGAGACGACGATGTGCTTGACCTCCGCCATGTAGCGCCCGGCGGCCGTGGCGGCTTCGTCCGGCGTGCTCCCGGTTTCCCGCGCACGCATGTACGCCGCGTACCAGTCCCACCAGTCGTGCGGTGGGGCGACCGCCTCGAACGCGCCGTGATGTTCGGCCGTCTCCTGCAGGAGCTGCGCGAGAGCGTCAACGTCCATCGGTCACTCCCGACCCGGGAGCCGCTTCGTGACCTCCTGGAGCAGCCAGCCGTTGCCGTCGGGATCGGTGAACGATGCATAGGTGCGGTAGGAGGTGCGTTCCGGATCCGGGCCGGGGAGGCGTCCGTTGATATCCCGCCGCCCGTGCCAGACCTCGCTGACGTCCACCCCGCGGCGGATCAAGTCGTCCCGGGCAACGTCGATGTCCTCGACGACCAGCATCATGCCCTCCAAAGAGCCGGGCGCCATCGTCGTCGTTCCCTTGCCGAACTGGATCGACGCGGGCGAGCCCGGCGGGGTGAACTGCACCACCCGGTTGTCTTCGTCGATCGGGAAGTCGGCGTCAAGACGCCATCCGAGGCGCTGGTAGAAGGCCTTCGCGCGGTCGTCGTCGGCGACCGGCAACACCGTGACCTCGTAGCGCATCTGGACGGCCGTGGGGCCGGACGCCGCTGTCGCGGTGTCGGTGCTCTGCTGCGAACTGGCCATGGGATCTCCGTAGGTTTGGGTTTGTTCCCCGTTTGACCGCTCACCGCGCCGGTCGGGCTCCCGCCAGCCATCAGTCACCGCCGCGATCGACGCCGGGTGTGCTCAAGATCCGGCTGCGGCGGCGCTGTTCCTGCCGCTGAGGCTACCCCTGGCGGGCCGGGTCGCGGGCGGGTCCACGCTCGTCCTGGCCGGATTTCCGTCGCATCCAACACGGTGGACGTCCGAACCGCTGGAGCGTGCGGTCCGGCAGCAGTACCGATCAGTTTCAGCCGGCGCGTGGTGTCGCCGGTAGCGGCGCGGACAGCGCTTACCGGAACGAGATGCGCTTACTGTTGCGGGGGTCGATGTGGTGGTCCACCCTGGCGTACACCGGGGTTGCGCAGACGGGGGTGTACGACATGCCACTGCGGCGTTGGTTCGGCGGCTCGGCGGGCGCACTGCTCCTGCTTTCCATTTCATTGACGGCCGCGACGGGGATCGCTGCGCCGGCAGCAACCGCCACCGCCGTGGCCGCGAGCGCTGCGCTGCCGGGCACCGCACAGGAGCTTCCGGTTGTGCCGATCTACCAGGTGGTGCCGTCTCCGGTCCGAAACCGGGTGTATGTCGCCACCGGCACCGACGACGTGCTCGTGGCCGACCTGGTCGGACGGGTCACCGCACGGATCGGCGGGCTGCCGGGCAACCACGGGTTGGACGTCGCACCCGACGGCACCCTCTGGGTGGCGCTGCCGGACAGCCGGGAGATCGTGGCGGTCGATCCTGACACGCTGGTGGTGCGGACGAGGCATCCGGTACCGCATGACGCGTGTCCAGGCGACGTAGCGGCGACGGGCCGGTTCGTCGCGTTCGGGTTTAGCTGCTTCTTCTTCGCCTCGCAGGATGACAACCCGTCGAACAGCGCGGGAGTCGGCGTGCTCGATACCGTCACCGGCCAGGTCTCTCTGATCGAGCCGTATCTGCCCGGCGTGCGGCCGATCGTGGCCACCTCCCCGGCGCTGCCCAACCGGGTCTACGCGGTGGACTACAACGCCCACTCGACCGCCCTAGCCGTGCTCGACGTCAGCACCGGCGCGCCGCGGTGGGTGACGAGCCACTACCTGCTGAACGAGAGCGTGTTCGATCTCGCGGTCTCGCCCGACGGGCAGACGGTGGCCATCGCCACGTACTTCGATGACGTCCAGACGTTCTCGGCCGGTGACCTGACCCCGGCCGTCACCTACCCGCTGGACTGCAACGGACTCTCGCTGGCCTGGTCCACGGACAGCACGATGCTGGCGGTCGGCTGCAACCATCACACCGACGTCGACCACGTTGCCGTGTTCGCCCGGGGCGTGCCGACCCCGGCGGCGACCGTGCCGCTCTACGGTGAACCGCACCGGCTCCCATACGTGCAGGGCCTGGTCATGGCGGCGGACAAGGGCTCGGTGCTGGTCGCCACCAAGGCCACCTTCGAGCACCGCGCTTTCCTTGAACCGATGGGCCTGCGACCCTCCACGCTCACCGTCACCGGTCCGGCCAGCGGGACCGTGACGAAGCCGCTCACGCTCGTCGCGACGCTGATCGGCGCCGGCGCGCCGGCGCCACCCGGTGCGCCGCTGGACATCGCTCGGGAGAACCCGGTCACCGGCGCCGTCACCGCGCTCGGCACGGTGTACACCGACGGCAACGGGGTCGCGGCGTTCACCGACGTCCCGCCGGAGGGCGGTACGGTGCGCTACTCGGCCCGCCTCGGCGCGCACGCGTCGTTCCTGCCGGCGTACGGGTGGTCCCTGGTCGAGGTGGCCAAGTTGCCGACCCCGCTATCCATCTCCTTCGAGCCGGGTAAGCTGCGCCACGGCGTGCTGCCCGGCACCATCGTGGTCACGCTGGGGCCGACCGGCGACGAGCGGCTGGTGATGATAACGGCGACGACGGCCGCGGGTACCCAGGTGGTGACCGTGCAGCCGGTGCCCGTTTCCGACCCGCTACGCGTGACGTACTACGTCACGGAGCCGGCCACGTTGACGGTGACCTATCAGGGCAACGCGGTGCGGGCGCCGGCCAGCGCGTCGATCAACATCCAGCCGATCAGGGTCCGGTCGTAGGGTCACCAGGGCGCTGTTGCGTTCTCCGAACAGGTGCGGCATTGCGGCCGGGTTGGCTGTCCGCCACCGAGGACGCATCCGGTCATGTCTCGGTGAGGAACAACTCGACAACCGGCACCAGGACGTCGGGGCGTTGCACGGGCAGCTCGATGGTCAGCACACCGGCGCCCTGGCCGCCCGGGTGGACCATCGACGGCTCGGTGTCCCCGGCGATGACCTCCATGGGAATCTCCGAGGCGTCGTGCAGGAGCTGGGCGTACCGGACACGACCGGCCAGTCCGGGCAGGTGGAGCTGCCCGAACGGCCAGGCGAACAGGTGCAGATAGAGCCGGTCGCCGCGCTGGGTGTAACGGCTGTCGGGCGGCGGCTGGTACGTGCTGGCGGAGCACCCGTAGACGGAGCGGCCGTGCAGGTCCATCCACTCGCCGATGGCGGCGAGGATCGCCTCGGCCCGGGGGCCGAACGCGCCACGACCGGTCGGGCCCACGTTGAGCAACATGTTCCCGCCCTTGGATACGCCATCGACGAGCATGCGCACCAGCAGATCGGGGGACTTGTAGTCGAGGTTGTCGCGGTCGTATCCCCAGCTGCCGGTAAGCGTCTGGCAAGCCTCCCACGCGACCGGCGTGCCCGCCTTCGTCAGCGGCGCGGACGGCTGATACTGCTCGGGAGTGACGAAGTCGCCGGGCACGCCGAGCCGGTCGTTGACGAGCGCGTCGGGTTGCAGCGTCCGGACCAGCGTCAGGAGCTCCTCCGACCGCCAGTCCGCGGGCCCCTTGCGCTCCGGCTCGGTGTGGTGATACGTGAAGTCGAAGAAGAGGTAGTCGACCTTGCCGTACCCGGTGAGCAGCTCGCGAACCTGACCGTGCAGGTAGTCGGCGTACGCCGCCATGGTGCGGTGGCCGGCCCGCGACCGTGCGTCGTCGCGCTCCGGGTGGAAATGGTCGATCGTGAACTGTGGATGGTGCCAGTCGATCAGCGAGTGGTAGAACCCGACCCGCAGTCCCTCGCCGCGAAAGGCGTCCACGTACGCGGCCACCACGTCTCTGCCATGCGGAGTATTCGTCACCTTGTAGTCGGTCAGCCGGGAGTCCCACAGGCAGAAGCCGTCGTGGTGCTTGGTGGTCAGCACCGCGTAGCGCATGCCGGCGCGCCTGGCCGAACGCGCCCACTCGCGCGGGTCGTACAGGTCGGGGTCGAAGTGGTCGAAGTAGCGCCGGTAGTGCTCGTCGGAGAGTCGCTCGCGGCTCTTCACCCATTCATGGCGCGCCGGCAGCGCATACAGCCCCCAGTGGATGAACAGGCCGAAGCGCGCCGCCACGAACCACGACATGTCTACCGTGCGTGCAGTCATGCGCGATACTGTGCACTATCTGCTCAGGGTTGACAACGGTGGCGCATCAGGATGGTCAGTTGTGAGCGACCCTGACTGATACGATCTGGGCATGCTCCCGCAGCGGCGATATGAACTGATCCTTCGCAGCCTTCGCGCGGAGGGCCCGACCGCGGTGGGCACGCTGGCCGACCACCTGGGGGTGAGCCCAGCCACCGTCCGTCGCGATCTGGTCCATCTCCATCGCGAGGGCCGTCTCACCCGCGTCCACGGCGGCGCCGTGTCGGCCTCCGATGCGGACGAGCCGTTCGCCGAGGTCGCCACCGTACGGGTGCGGGAGAAGGACGCGATCGCCGGGCGGTGCGTAGATTTGATCAAAGACGGCGACACGGTCCTGCTCGACATCGGCACCACCGCGCACCGGCTCGCGCGAGCCCTGCACGGCCGTGCGGTCACGGTCATCACCAGCAACCTCGCCGTCTACGAGGAGCTCGCCGACGAGGCCGACGTCCAGCTCATCCTGCTCGGCGGCGTCCTGCGCCGCACCTACCGCTCGCTCGTCGGCTACCTCACCGAGGACGCGCTGCGCCAGGTGCGCGCCGACCGTCTCTTCCTCGGGTGCAGCGGCGTGCGCCCCGATGGGCAGGTCATGGACACGACCGTGGTCGAGGTCTCCGTCAAACGCGCGATGATCGCCGCCGCCGACCGGGTCGTCCTGCTCGCCGACGCGACCAAGTTTCCCGGTATGGGCGTGGGACGCGTCTGCGGCCCGAAGGACCTCCACACGGTCGTCACCACCACCGGGGCCGATCCCGACTCCTGCCGGGCCTTGCGCGAGGCCGGCGTTGAGGTGATCGTGGCATGAGTCGGGTCACCCTCGACGGCGGCCCCCGGTGACGACCGCCGCGGCGCTGCCGTACTACGACGACGTCCGCCCGGGCGCCGGCATGCTGCCGCCCCGGGCCGCGTTCCGGTCCGACGCCGCCGCCGTGGACCTGGACGGCCCGTGGCGCTTCCGGCTGGCGCAGCGGGTGGCCGACGTCACCGATGGGTTCGAGCGGGAGGGCTTCGACGACACCGGCTGGGACCTGCTTCCCGTGCCCGCGCACTGGCAGCTGCACGGGCACGGGTCACCGGCGTATACCAATGTGGACTTTCCCTTTCCCATCGACCCTCCCCGCACGCCGGACGAGAACCCCACCGGCGAGTACCGCCGGACGTTCGCGCTGCCCGACGGCTGGCCGGGCGGTGACGCGACGCTGCGGTTCGACGGCGTCGACTCGTGCTTCAAGGTGTGGCTCAACGGGCGCGAGCTCGGGCACGCCAAGGGAAGCCGGCTGCCGGCGGAGTTCGCCGTGGGCGGTGCGCTGCGCCCGGGCCGCAACGTCCTCGCCGTCCGGGTGCACCAGTGGTCCTCCGGCAGCTACCTCGAGGACCAGGATATGTGGTGGCTGTCCGGCATCTTCCGCTCCGTGTCGCTGACCGCCCGTCCCGTCGCCGGGGTGACCGACTGCTTCGTCCACGCCGGCTACGACCACAACACAGGCGCCGGGACGCTGAGCGTCGACACCGCCGCCGGGGCCAGGGTCACCGTTGCCGAGCTGGGCCTGGTCGACGCGCCCGCCGCCGGACCGCACGCCATCGCACGTGTCGAGCCGTGGTCGGCCGAAAACCCCCGGCTGTACGACGGCGTGCTCGCCAGCGGCGGCGAGCAGGCGTTCCTGCGGATCGGCTTCCGCACGGTGTCGGTCGCCGACGGCGTGCTACGGGTCAACGGGCGTTCCGTACGGTTCCGTGGCGTGAACCGGCACGAATGGCATCCCGAGCACGGCCGGGCCGTGCCGTACGAGGCGATGCGCGCCGACGTGCTATTGATGAAGCGGCACAACGTCAACGCGGTACGGACGAGCCACTACCCGCCCGACCCGGCGTTCCTGGACCTGTGCGACGAGCTAGGCCTGTGGGTGGTCGACGAGTGCGACCTGGAGACGCACGGCTTCGGCGAGATGGACTGGCGCGGCAACCCGTCCGATGACCCGCAGTGGAGGCTCGCCCTTCTCGACCGGATACGCCGGACGGTCGAGCGTGACAAGAACCATCCCAGCGTCATCATGTGGTCGCTCGGCAACGAGTCAGGCACCGGCGTCAACCTGGAGGCGATGGCGGCCTGGGCCCACGAACGCGACCCCGACCGACCGGTCCACTACGAGGGCGACCGCGACAGTCGCTACGTCGACGTCTACAGCCGGATGTACGCGAGCCACGCCGAGGTCGACGAGATCGGGCGCCGCGCTGAGCCCTCGACCGGGGACCCGACGGCCGACGCGCACCGGCGGCGACTGCCGTTGATCCTGTGCGAGTACGCGCATGCGATGGGCAACGGGCCGGGCGGCCTCGCCGAGTACGAGGAGTTGTTCGACGCCTACGAGCGTTGTCAGGGTGGCTTCGTCTGGGAGTGGATCGACCACGGGATCCGGCGGGTCGGGACGGACGGCAACGTGTCGTACGCCTACGGCGGAGACTTCGGCGAGCCGCTGCACGACGGCCACTTCGTCGTCGACGGCCTCGTCTTCCCGGACCGGAGCCCGTCCCCGGGGCTGGTGGAGTACAAGAAGGTCATCGAACCGGTGCGGATCGCGATCGACGCGGCCGTCCGCAACGTGACCATCACCAACCGGCGCGACCACGCCGACTCCTCGGACCTGGCGTTCGTGTGGGTTGCCGAGGACGAGGGCGTCCCGTATGCCGAGGGCGTGCTTGCGGTCCCGTCGCTGCGACCGGGGGCGACCACCACGGTGGCGCTGCCGCACGTGCCGGACGCGCCGGGCGAGGCGTGGCTCACCGTGCGGGCCGTCCTCGCGGCGGACGCACCCTGGGCCGCTGCCGGTCACGAGGTGGCCTGGGGTCAGGGCCGCCTCGGGTCGGCACCGCCACGACGGCCGCGACCGCACCGCGCACCGACCGGTCGCCGACCCGCGGCGGACGGCGCCGATCCCGGCGCCCTGCGGCTGGGTCCCGGCGTCTTCTGTGCGCGTACGGGAGCGTTGCGGAGCCTCGCCGGGCTTCCCGTCGAGCCGCCGCGGCTCGACCTCTGGCGGGCACCGACCGACAACGACGAACCCGGCGACGCCGACTCGGCCGGGCGGCACTGGCGCCGGGTTGGCCTGCACCGGCTGCGGCACCGCCTGATCGACGTGCGGACCGGCGGGGGCGGGCTGACCGTGCGCGCGCGCGTCGGCACCGCGGCCACCGACTTCGCCTTCCTCGTCACCTACCGGTGGGAGGCCGACGGCGACCGGCTGATCCTCGCCGTGGACGCCGCACCCGTCGGCGACTGGCCGGTCGTGCTGCCCCGGGCGGGCGTGCGGATGGCCGTGCCGGCCACCCTCGGCACGGTGGAGTGGTTCGGGCGCGGGCCGGGCGAGGCCTACCGGGACACGTGCGCCGCGGCCCGCATCGGCCGCTTCCGCCGCACCGTCGACGACATGCAGACCCCGTACGTCTACCCGCAGGAGAACGGCAACCGGATGGACGTGCGGTGGGCCACGCTGACCGAGGACCGCGGGGCGGGCATCCGCGTCGAGGGCGACCCGACGTTCGACCTCACCGTCCGCCGGTGGACCAGCGAGGACCTCGACGCCGCCCGGCATTCCGGCGACCCGCGTCCCCGCGACCGGGTGTACGTCAACCTGGACGCGGCCCACCACGGCATCGGCTCGGCCTCGTGCGGCCCCGGCGTCCTGCCCCGGCACCGGCTCGAGCCCGGACCCTTCGCCCTGCGGGTCGGCTTCACGCACGTCCCCGGGGCCGCCCGGCATCCGGAGGCGGGGTGAGCCGGTCCGCCCACGATCCGGGGTGGAACGTCGAGGACCGGCCGACTCCGGCTGTGGCTCCATCGCGGTCCAGGCCCGTCGCTGTGCTCTCGGCCGATGAAGGTGCTGACGCCGACGTGGACGACGAGGCCGACGCCGGCCCCCTGCCAGGCAACCTGCCCGGTGGTAGGCCTGGGCCGGACCACGCCGTCCCGTTGGAGGGGGATCGATCGTGAGTGCAGAGGTCGTTGCCAGGGCGGCCGTCGACGCGTTGATGGCGTTCTACGACCGGGACACCGGCCTGTGGGAACCCGCACGGCCCTGGTGGCAGTCGGGAAACGCGCTGCAGGCGCTGCTCGACCACATCGCGCGGTACGGCTCGCGGGAATACCTGTGGGCTCTCGACAACACCGTCGACATCCAGCGAGCGGCGTACATGTTTGGC
>DATDJX010000531.1:0-2301 GCA_036520275.1 Asanoa sp. | reverse complement strand
GACGCCCTGGAGGTCGGTCTGGATGCCGGCCGCGCTGTAGTTGGTGCCGCGGACGATCGGGTTGGTGGTCTTGCCGCGGTAGCCGAGCGTGAACGAGTCGGTCCCGTCGAAGTCGCGCAGCGAGCCCGTCTGGACCTCGCTGATCGCCGGCCGGTCCGACGTCACGTACGTCGTGATCTCCTCGAAGCTGCGCTGTGACCAGTACGGGTCGCTGTGCGGCTGCAGGTTGTCCTGCTGGCAGATGCCGGCGTACGCCATGATCGACGTGCCCGAGCCCGGCTCGACCGACGTGGCCGCGTTGCGGTTACCGCCCGAGCAGTTGAGCTGCGTGCCGTTGAACGTGTGGTTGCCGCCGAACTGGTGGCCCATCTCGTGGGCGACATAGTCGACCGCCATGTAGTCGCCGACCGGCGTCGGCAGGCCTGTGCAGCCCTGGGCCTTGCTGTTGCCGCCGACGACGCCGAGGCTGGCCACGCCGCCGCCGTTGAGGCCGAACATGATGTGGCCGATGTCGTAGTTGCTCGCACCGATGATCTGGCCGACGACGATCCGGTTGCGGGCCAGCGTGGCGCCGGCGCAGCCGCTGGCCTGCGCGGCCGTGTAGCAGGCCGCCGCGCCGCACGGGCCGTTCGGGTCGGTCATCTGCGCGGCCGAGTTGAGATTGAGCTCGTCGTTGTCGGCGATCAGGATCATCCGGATCGCGATCTCGTCCTCGTAGACCTGGTCGACGCGGTTCATCAGCGTGACCTTGGCCGCGGTCACGTTGGCCGGGCCGCCGAGGAACGTCGAGTACGTCGGGTCGGTGACCAGCGCGAGGCGGTACGTGCGCAGCTTGATCTCCAGGCCCGGCGGCACGTCGAGGGCGCCGAGGTCGAGCGGGTCGCTGTCGGTCTCGCCGTCGCGCTCGACGAACGTGCCGTGCGAATTGCCGACGAGATCGCGCCCGTAGTAGCTCACGTAGACGCTGTCGTCGAGGTGGTAGTACGGATCGGTGTACCAGGCGCCGTGCGGCGAGCGCACGGAGGCGTGGAAGCCCGCTGGGCTGTTGTCGGCGCGGATCGTCGCGGCCGGGTCGTCGACGCCCACGCCGGCGTAGGTCTTGATCTCCGGGTGCCGGGCCGCGAGGCCGGGCTCCATGATCGGAGACTCCTGGACGTCGAAGCGCTGGAAGCCGCCGCCCGGTGCGGGCAGCGTCAGCGTGGTCGCGCCCTTCGAGAGCGTGTTGGCGCGCAGGCCGACCTTGGGCGCGTTGTCGAGGCCGTCGCTGAGCGCGGACTGGTCGAGCGTGAAGGCGCGGTAGCTGTCGGGCCGAACGTCGGCGGGCGCTCCGCCGCGCGCGGCCGGCAGCGTTCCGGTCACCGGGTCCCAGACGGCACCGGACGACTGTCCGAAGGCCGCCGCCGGCGCGATGACGGCAAGCACCACGCTCACGAGAAGGCCAAACGTGGCCCGCCCCACCGACCCTTCCCGACCCCTCTCCGTTGAGCTTCTTCCAGCCCGGCGGCCGATCCTCCCGGTTCAGGTGCCAATGGTCAAGTTTTCCGACCGAGGAGCCGGCGGGTCATCCGCGTTCGGGCTGGTCATACGAATGAAATACTATGGGCGGCCGTGCCCGATCACGCTCCGCCCGCTCCCGGCCCGTACCTGCAGACCGTCTCCGGCCGCTGGGTGAACCCATTCGACCCGGACCCGGATCAGCTCGACGCCGGCGACATCGCCCGCGCGCTCGCCAACCTGTGCCGCTTCGGCGGTCACTGCCGGGCCTTCTACTCGGTTGCTCAGCACTCGGTGATCGTGTCGCGCCTGGTCGAGCAGCGCGGCGGCGACGCCGAGGATGCGTTCGCCGCGCTGATGCACGACGCGACGGAGGCCTATCTGGGCGACATGCCGCACCCGCTCAAGCACCGCAGCCCGCTCGGCGCGGCGTTCAAGGCGGCGGAGGCCGATCTCGAGCGGGCGATCCGCGCGCGCTTCCGCATCAAGGCCGACGTCCCGGAGATCAAGCGCGCCGACCGCGCCCTGCTCGCCACCGAGCGCCGGGCGTTCAGCGCCGAGAGCTGGCACTGGCCCGAGCTCGAGGGCGTCGAGCCGCTCGACCTCGAGCTCACCGCCTGGCCGCCCGACGAGGCCGCGCGCGCGTTCGCCCAGCGCTACGCCGAGCTCGACGCGCGGCGCTGACGGTCCGATCGCACGAGCCTAAAGCCAACCGCCGAACCATCCGGCGAGGCCGGTCCGGTCGGCAGTCTCGCCACCCTCGCCGCGCAGCGCTTGGATGCAGGCGGCGATGAACACGAGCATCGC
>DATDJX010000530.1:0-5855 GCA_036520275.1 Asanoa sp. | reverse complement strand
TCTACCCGCTGATGCTGCGCGAGATCGGCCGCCGGTGGCGGGCGCACGGCTGACGCAGGCGGACCGCCGGGCGCGCTCGCGCGCGGCGCTGCTGGAGGCCGCCGCCCGCGGGCTCTCGCGGGCCGGCTACGGCAACCTCGTGCTCGACGCCGTCGCCGCCGAGGCCGGCTACACACGCGGGGCGCTCTACCACCAGTTCCGCGACAAGGAGGCGCTCGCGCTCGCCACGCTCGAGTGGGTGCACGAGACGTGGTACGCCGAGGTCGGCTCGGTGTTCGGCGAGGGCCTCGCGCCCGTCGACGCGCACGTTGCGCTGGCGCGCCGCCACGCCGTCTACTGCCGCCGCGACATCGCCGGCGTGATGGCCGCGCTGCGGGTCGAGTTCGCCGCCCGCGAGCATCCGATCGGCGCGGCGGTGCGCGAGGTGGCGCGCGAGCTCGTCGGCCGCCTGGCGCGGCTGATCGAGGCCGGCCGCGCGCAGGGGTCGATCCCGCCGGGCCCGCCCGCGCCCACGCTCGCCGCGGCCTCGCTGAGCGCGATCGAGGGCGCCGTGATCGCGCTGGCCGGGAACCCGCGCGACGACGAGGAGGTCGCCGAGCGGGTCGCCCGCGGCCTGCTCGGGGTCAGCTGACGTACCTCGCCCGCGACCGGGCCGCTCCGGGCTCCGGGGCGCTGGCAAGATGCAGCCCGATTTCCTATGGCGTCGAGCGACTCCGGGGCCCCGTCCCTACCGCGGCGCAAGAGCGCCACCGTCACGATCGCCGAGGTGGCCACGCAGGCCGGCGTCGGCGCCAGCACGGTCTCGCGCGTGCTCAACGGCGGCCAGGTCAGCCCGAAGGCGCGCGCCCGCGTGCTGGCCGCGATCGAGGACCTCGAGTACCGCCCGAGCGCCAGCGCCCGCTCGCTCGTGACGGGCTCCACCGGGACGCTCGCGCTCGTGATCCCGTTCTTCACGCACCCGTCGGCGGTCGAGCGCATGCGCGGCGTGCTCGCCGCCGTCGACGGCGCCGGCTTCGAGCTCGTCGTGTGCAACGTCGCCACCCCGGCGCACCGCGACGAGTACCTCGGCCGGCGCGCCCCGCTGGACCGCAGCGACGGCCTGCTGATCACCTCCCTGGCGCCGACCGACGCCGAGGTGGAGGCGTTCCTGCGCGCCCGCGCCGCGGTCGTCCTGCTCGACGCCCACCACCCGCGACTGCCGAGCGTCTCGATCGACGACGTCGAGGGCGGGGCGCTCGCCACCCGCCATCTGATCGAACTCGGACACGAGCGGATCGGCTTCGTGGGCGACCGTCCGCAGCCTGACTTCGGGTTCGTGGCCAGCGAGCGGCGACGCGACGGATACCGGCTGGCGCTCGCGGATGCGGGGTTCCCGGTCGACCCCGAGCTCGAGCGCGAGGGCCCCCACGGGCGCCTCGTCGCCCACCGGCTCACGCGCGAGCTGCTGTCGCTCGACGAGCCGCCGACCGCGATCTTCGCGGCCTCCGACACGCAGGCGCTCGGCGTGCTCGAAGCCGCGCGCTACGAGGGATTCGACGTGCCCGGCGACCTGTCCGTTGTGGGTTTCGACGACATCGAGGTCGCGCCCTACGTCGGGCTGACCACGGTCCACCAGCCGCTCGAGGAAAGCGGCGCCCGCGGCATCCAACGGCTCGTCGCGGCGCTCTGCGGCAACCCCGGCGAGCCCCTCGGCGAGCGGCTCCAGCTCGAGCTGATTGTCCGCAGTACGACGGCGGCACCCGCCTGAGTTGGTGGTTTCGGTCAACAGACCGGAATCAGCGATTTTGTGGGTGCATACGTAACACGATTCACTTCCGCCGCAATGGACCCCCTGGGGAGGGGGCGACGGACCCATAAAGGGGGTTTGTAGATGCGACGACGCGGCCTCATGGCCGTACCGGTACTTCTCGCTTCGATGGCGCTCGGCGCGCCGGCGGCTTCGGCGGACGACGCGCTGAAGATGTACCGGACCACGGTGGACGACGAGAAGGTCGGCGTGCTCGGCGATCTCGGCGTCGATCTCAGCCACACCGGCTACGACCGCTCGGTCGACCGGGCGCAGACGATCCTCGTCGACCTGATCGACGCGCAGGCGCGCAAGGCGCGCTCCGAGGGCCTCGCCCTCGAGGAGGTCACTCCCGGTCCGCACGTGACCGAGACCCAGATCTCCAACCGGATCGCGGCGAGCAAGCCGAACCAGCGGACGGCCTCCGCGAAGCCCGAGACCGGCGGCGACTCGCCGAACCCGTTCTACGACGTGTTCCGCACCTACTCCGAGCCCGGCGGCATCAAGGACGAGATGACCTCGCTCGCCGCCGCCAACAAGGGCATGGCCAAGCTGGTCGTGATCGGCCAGACCGGCCAGGGCCAGGACATCGTGGCCCTCAAGGTGACCAAGAACGCCCGCAACGTCGCCGACGGCACGCGTCCGGCGATGCTGTTCTCCGCCGTCAACCACGCCCGCGAGTGGATCGCGGCCGAGGTCGGCCGGCGCATGCCCACCTGGTGGCTCGAGCACGCCGACGAGCCGGAGATCGCCGAGCTGCTGGCCAACAACGAGCTGTGGTTCCTCCCGATCCAGAACCCGGACGGCTACGACTACACGTTCACCTGCGGCACCGGCTTCCGCTCCGCCGACAACGAGATGTGCGGCGCGACGCTGGTCACCGACCCGGCCGACCCGCTGCGCGGCACCTACGTCTACAAGAACGAGGCCGGCGTCATCCGCGCGCCGAACGCCGCCCAGCCGGACACCACCCTGCGCAAGCCGACCCAGCGCCTGTGGCGCAAGACGGTGCGCGACAACGACGGCAACGGCACCTTCGGCGACAGCCAGGACGGCATCGACCCCAACCGCAACTACCCGACGGCCTGGGGCCTCGACGAGGAGGGCGCGAGCAACTCGCGCACGAGCGCGACGTTCCGCGGCCTGACGCCGTTCTCGGAGCCCGAGAACCTCGCCTACGACCGCCTGCTGCGCAAGATCACCCCTGAGGCGGTCATCAACTACCACTCCGCCGCGCAGCTGCTGCTGTACCCGTTCGGCTACATCACCGACGTCTACGCCGACGACGACCCGTGGTTCAAGGCGATCACGGGCACCGACGGCGACGCGGCGGTCGACCCGTACATCTCGCAGCGCTCGTCGGACCTCTACATCACCAACGGCGAGACCACCGACCACGCGTACAACAAGTACGGGTCGATGAGCTGGACGCCCGAGCTCGACGAGTGCGAGACGGCGGCCGGCGGCACGTTCTGCTCCGGCGGCTCCGGGTTCACGTTCCCGGACGACGAGGGCAAGGTCGAAGCGGTGTTCGAGAAGAACCTCGACTTCGCCCGCAACGTCGCGGCGACCACGCTCGACCGCGACCGGCCCGACCGCCCGCGCAACGCCACCGACGACGAGACCCAGTACCAGGTCAAGGGCTCGCCGGACATCGAGCCGAACAAGTTCGGCGTCTCCTACGGCAACGACCAGATCCTCGAGGCCAACGCCCGCAAGGTGCTCGGCCCCGTCGACTTCGTCGTCCAGGCCAGCGGCCCCGGCGGCGGGAGCCGCACGCTGACGCTGCGCGCCACGCCGTGGACCGGCGGTGAGCGCTTCGGCGACCTCCGCGGCAAGTACTACCACAAGGTCCGAGCGCAGATCCCGGCGGACTTCGTCCAGCCCGGAACGGCCCAGACCGCCCGGCCGCTGGTGGCCGGCGACGTGGTCAACGTCCGCGTGATCGCGGGCTCCCAGCAGCAGCGGTTCTCCTACCGCGTGGTCTCCACGCGGCCGGCGAACGGGCAGAAGCGGGTGCTCGTGGTGGCGGCCGAGGACTACAAGGGCATCTCGCCCAACAAGACCGCGTACGACACCGCACCGCGGTACCTGGACGAGCACGTCGACGCCCTCACGGCCGCCGGCTACACCGTCGAGACGTACGACGTCGACAACCCGCCGGCCGGCCCGAACGGGGCGGCAGGCTCGAAGCAGCTGGCGGACCTCGGCGTCCTCGAGCACTTCGACGCGGTCGTCTACTACACGGGCGACGACCTGCTCCCGCAGGCCGTCGGCGAGGGCGTGACGGACTCGAACTACCGGCGTGGCAACACGCCGTCGGGCACGGGCACGTTCTCCCTCACGGGCTCGTCGCACCTGGTGCGCGAGAGCGTGCGCAACGCGCAGATGCTGCGCAACTACATGAACGAGGGCGGCAAGGTCGTCTTCTCGGGCCGCAACGGCTGGCAGCAGCAGCTGGGCACGAGCACCGGCCTGAACACGTACTCGAACTACACCTGGTGGCAGGAGCCCGTGTACGGCTTCTCGTACCCGCCCGATCAGGCGGGTGACGACGACCGTCCGCACACGGCGTTCTTCCGCGAGCTGGACATCTCCAACGACTGGGCGCAGTGGTGGCTCGGCGTCGGCGTCCGGCAGGGCGGCGTGGGCACGACCACGTACAACACCTCGACGGTGAACCCGTCCACGGGCGGGATCCTCGACGGGATGAGCCCGATCGCGCTCGACACCAGCGCCGGCGCCGGGGCGACCGAGGAGCCGACGCAGAACGCGACGACGGGCGCGCCCGAGCCGCGTGCGAAGGCGCCGACGCGCCTGCGCACGATGTCGGGCATCACGACCCAGCGGCCGTTCCGCCAGGAGGCCGTCCAGGCCGACTACTCGACCGCGACCGCCAACCCCGGCGGCGCGATCGTCTCCACCCGTGACTCCGTCGCGATCGGCTTCGGCCTGGAGCAGGTCACGGACACCACCCAGCGCAACGAGCTGGTCGCCCGCGTGATGGGCCACCTGCTGCCGACGACGGCCGACACGGCCGCGCCGACGGTCACGTGGCTGCGCCCGGGCGACGGGGCGACGGTCAACGCCGCCGACCCGGTGGAGATCGAGGTCGAGGCCTTCGACGAGCGCGGCGACCTCAAGGAGGTCCGCCTGAGCGTCGGTGGCACGCAGGTGGCCAAGAAGGTCTCGTTCCCGTTCCAGATGCGCTGGCAGCCGAAGGCCGCCGACGTCGGGAACACGGTCACGCTGTCGCTCGACGCCGAGGACAAGGCCGGGAACGTCACGACGTCCACGCGGACCATCACGGTCGGCGCGGCGTCCGCGATGGAGGAGGCGCCGCTGCCCACGGGCGTGACGACCCTCTCCGGCAAGCCGGTGGTCGGCGAGACGCTGACCTGCCTGCCGTCCGGGTTCTCCGGCAACGGCGTGGACCTCGACTACGCGTGGCTGCGTGACGGGGCCGCGATCGGCGGGGCGACCGCGTCGTCCTACCAGCTGGTCGACGCCGACATCGGCCGCGACGTGGCGTGCAAGGTCACGGCGACCAACAGCGCCGGCGACGCGGACTCCACGTCGGATGCGGTGACGGTCGGCACGGCCGCCGCCGGTCCGCAGGGTCCGGCCGGTCCGACGGGTCCGCAGGGTCCCGCCGGTCAGGACGGCCAGAACGGGCAGGACGGCGCCCAGGGTCCGGCAGGCCCGGCAGGCCCGGCAGGCCCGGCAGGCCCGACCGGCCCCGCGGGTCCGCAGGGCCCGGCCGGCCCGAGCCCGTCCTTCTCGGTCAACTGCGAGAAGGGCAAGAAGAACACGATCGTCTGCGTGGTCACCCCGCAGGGCAGCTCCGCCCGCGGCACGCTGACGATCCGGCAGGCCGGCGTGGCCAAGACCGCCCGCAAGAGCGGTCGCGGCAAGGTGCGCGTGGTCCTCAAGGCCAAGCGCGTCCGCGGCAAGGACCGCGTCGTGGTCCGCTACAGCAGCAGCGCGATGCGCGGGCGGGTCGTGACCCCGCTCGGCAAGACGGTGAAGTTCACCGCCAAGCGCCGCTAGGCAATACCTCGACGGGGGG
>DATDJX010000529.1:0-2028 GCA_036520275.1 Asanoa sp. | reverse complement strand
CCGGTCGCGTTCGGGTCCTTGGCGATGCCGGTGTATGGGTCGCTGGCACCGGGCGGCAACAGCTCGGCGAGGTTCGCAGCCGGCGCCGTCACCAGCTTGTAGACGGGGATCGTGCGGCCGTACTCCCAGTCCCCGCCGGTGCCGCTCTTCGGCCCCTCGGGCAGCGAGATCCGCGGCTGCTGGAAGCCCGTGCCGGCGACCGTGCACGCCAGCAGGCTGAACAGGCTCTGGGTGCGGTCCTCCGCCGTCGGCGTCGTGCCGGGGGACGGGTCGCTGCGCGCGAGGCTGTACGCCACGTTCCCGGGCGGCGCCGTCGTGACGACGGTCGTGTCGCCGCTCTGGGCGTACGCGAACACGTCCACGCGGCTCGGGTCGAGGTTGTCGGCCACGACGGCGCCGGTCGTGAACGGGTGCAGGCCGCGGTCCGGGGACGACGGATCGCCGGTCACGGCGACGAGGTAGACCTGTCCCTGCTCGCCGGCGGTGAACGCCGACGCGGGCAGGCCCGTCCCGGCCGCCGTGGTGTAGGCCAGATAGAAGCCGCCGCTGCCGGTGACGCTCGCCTCCCACGCGAGCTGGAGGAACTGCACCGGCGCCGCCAGCGAGGCGTACGCGTCGGTGGCGGGCGGCACCGCGCGGATCGCCGCGATCGCCTCCATCGCGCCGCCGCTGTGCGTCTCGGTGGAGAGGTTCGCCTTCAGAACCGCGACGCGGGCGGCCCGGTCGGCTGCATCGAGCGCGTCGGACACGAGGCCGGCCCCGCCGGCGGCCGCCGGGTACGCGAGGAAGAGCTGCACCGGACCCTGCGACGCCTGAAGGTGCGTCCAGAGCGCGAGCAGCGTGTCGCGGTCGGTCTGGTCGGCGCCCTCCAGCAGGTACGTGCCGTCGAGCCAGTCGCCAGCGGGGGACGCGACGCGCCGGACCGTCAGCGGCAGGAACGTTGCCCACGACCAGCTCTGGACCGCCGGCGGAGGGTCCGCGACCTGCGCGCCCTTGGGCGACTGACCGAGCAGATACGTCCCCGACAGAAGCCCGGAGGCGACCTGGTTGAGCAGCGCCGGCGGCAGGCGCCACAGCGACGGCTGCCCTCCCGCGCCCGGCGTCCCCGGCAGCGTCGGCGGGTCCGGCGCCGTCCACGGCACCTGCGGCCCGACCGAGTGGGCGATCGGCGCCGCATGGAACAGCGGCTCGCGCGTGGGCCCAGCCGTGATGCCGGGGTCGAAGCTCGTCGACGGCGACTGCGCCGTGAGCGTGCTCTGGTCGAGAGTCACGCCGACGCTGGACTGCGGAACCCGGACGGTGGCCGGCGGGGCGTTCGGATCGATCCCGGGGTTGAGCGCCATGATCTCGGGCGCAGTCACGGGGGGGTAGAGGCTCGCGATGGTGGCGACCGTCTCGCCCTTCTGGGTGACGTGGATCAGGGTCGGCTGGACCCAGGCGGGCGCGCCGGCGTCGCGGGCAAAGCCGATGTCGTACGTCCCGGAGATGGTTCCGGGAGCCGGGAACTGCTGCCCGGTGACGCGGTAGAACGCGTCGATGGCGCCCGTCGCGGCGTCGGGCGGCTCGGGCAGCCGCAGCCCGTGCAGCATGAAGTGCGCCGACATGCCGGCGACGCTGGCAGTCTGGCCGCTGCCCACGAGCGCGAGGAAGAGCTGGTCGATGTCGCGCGCACGCGCGTTCGGGCGCGCGACCGGGACGCCGGTCTCGAAGAGCGCCTTCCGCGCCCCGGCGCGCCCGGCGAGCGCGTCGACGGTGAGCCCGAGCGCAGAGGCGAGCTCTTGCAGCGTCGTGCCGTCCGCCACGGTGACCTGCAGGCTCGCGGGCAGGGCGAGCTCGGTGTTCGGGACGAGGATCGTGGCGGTCGCGTTGACCTGCTGGGCAGCGAGGTCGGACACCTGCAGGCCGAAGCGGCCGGCGAGAGCGGCGAGCGTGTCGCCCGTCGCGATCGTGTGGGTGATGACCGGGAGCGCGATCGTGGTCCCCGGCGGGACGTTCGTCGGCGTGATCCCCGGGTTGGCGGCCTCGATG
>DATDJX010000528.1:0-3668 GCA_036520275.1 Asanoa sp. | reverse complement strand
GCCGCCGCCGGCCTTGCGGTCGCCGGCCAGGATAGCGAACAGCTCGTCCTGGCCCTGGCCTTCCAGGCCGGTGATGCCGAGCACCTCGCCAGGGGCCAGCGTGAGCGAGACGTCGCGCACACGGTGGCCGTCCGACAGCCCGCGCACTTCCAGCGCCGGCTCGCCGGGCTCCCGGTGCGGGGTCGGTGCCACCTTCCGCGGCTCGGTCACCGCCAGCGCCGCCCGCTCGCCCAGCATGGCGGCGACGATCCGCTGCTCGGAGCCGTCGGCGGTGTTGAGGGTGTCGACGTTGCGGCCGTCGCGGAGCACCGTCACGCGGTCGCAGATCTCCTGGACCTCCAGCAGCCGGTGGGAGATGAACAGCACCGACCGCCCCTCGTCGCGGGCGCGGCGGATCGCCTCGAACACGCGCTCGGCGTAGTCGGCGGGCAGGGCGGCGGTGATCTCGTCGAGGAGCAGCAGCGCCGGGTCGTGGGCCAGGACCCGTGCCAGGTCGAGCATGCGCAGCAGCGGCAGGGGCAGCATGCCGGCGGCCTCGCGTAGCTCCACGCGGTCGAGGCCGAGCGCAGCGAGCTGGCGCCGGAACGCACCCGCGTCGGTGGTGGTGAGCCGGAGGTTCTCGGCGACGGTCAGGTCCGGGGCGAACGCCGGGTCCTGGAACACCGGGGCGAGGCCGGCGGCGCGGGCATGGGCGGGGGAGCGGAACCGGACCGCCTTGCCGGCGACCTCGACCTCGCCGGCGTCCGGTCGGATCACCCCGGAGAGGATCCTGACCAGGGTGCTCTTGCCGGCGCCGTTCGCGCCGACCAGCGCGTGGACCTCGCCAGGCGCGACCGCGAGGTCGACCGAGCGGAGGGCCTCGACGGACCCGTACCGCTTGGCGACCCCGCGGGCGCGGAGCAGGTGCTCTGAATCGGTCATGGGCGCTACAGGGAGGTGATCACTCCCCCGGGCCCTTGCAGGCGAACAGTTGCTCGGGCGTGTAGTGGGTGTAGGGCTTGACCTCGACCTGGGAGCTGTAGGTCGGGTCCCGCTCCGGGAAGTAGTTCTTCTCGAGCTCGTCCTTGCTGGTGGCGTGATCCCAGACCTGCGGCGTCAGCAGGGTCTCCCGCTCCACCTGCTTGCCGGAGAGCACGTCAAGCGCGAGCGAGGTGCCGACCCCGCCGATGGTCGCCGGGTTGGTGACGGCGACGCCCTTGAGCTTGTCGTTCATGGTGAGCAGCTGGTGGATGAACTCGTTGTTGTCGGCGCCGACGATCGGCACGAACGGCTTGTTCAAGGTCTGGAACGACTTGACCACGGTGTAGTCGATGCCGGAGGTCCAGATGCCGTCGATCTTGGTGGAGGAGTTCAGCAGGTCGATCGCCTGCTGGCCGCCCTTGGAGAAGTCCCAGCCGGTGAAGACCTCCTTGACCACCTTGATGCCGGGGTTCTGAGCAAGCGCCTCGGTGAACCCCTTGTGCCGGTCGTCGTCGGCGGGGACGCCGGCGATGCCGCGCATCTCGACCACGTTGCCCTTGCCGTTCAGCGCCTTGGCGAGCCACTCGCCGCCGAGCCGGCCGTAGGCCACCTGGTCGTTGGTGGCGACGTAGGCCTCGGGCGCGCTGACTGCCTGGTCGACCGCGACCACCACGATGCCCTTGTCCTTGGCCTGCTTGATGACCGGGTTGAGCTTCTCGCGGTCGGACGGGTTGACCACGATCGCGTTGACGCCCTGCGAGATCAGGCTGCGCATGTCGGCGATCTGCTCGGTCGGGCCGCCGTTGCGGTTGGCGACGACCACCTTGCTGACCTTGCCACTGGCGAGCGACTCGGCCTTTACCGAGCAGATCATCTCCTCACGCCAGCCGTTGCCGACCAGGGTGTTGCTGACGCCGACGACCCACTTCTTGTCGCCGCCGCCGCCACCTCCGCTCGAGGTCCCGTTGTCCCCACCACAAGCGGCCAGCGCGGCCGCCAAGAGCATGCAGGACGTCAACGCGACGATCCCGCGGATGCCCGATCTGGCCATCTCCTGTCCCTCCCCTTCCACGGTTGGGTCCCACCTGGGGCTGGCTCGCCGCGGCGAGCGTGGCTACGCGCGCCGGCGGCCCTCCGCGCCGGCGAGCGTCGCGGCGGCACGGCGGGCGTGCTCGCCGTAGGCCGCGTCGAAGAGCGCGGCGGACCGCTCCGGTCCCGCGACCGCGGCGGCGGTGATGACCGGTGGCATCACGCCGCGCTCCAGCAGCAACTCCGCCGTCTGGACCTTGATTTCGTTGACGACCGCCACCGCCGCGACCGACGAGGACGGACCGACCGGGGTGCCGAGCCCGTCCAACGTGATGAGCGCGTCGCCCACCGGCGTGCCCAGGTCGATCACCAGGTCGGCGACGTCGAGCAGCCGCCGGCCCTGGGGGTCGCGGGTCTCGGACGCGCGCGAGTGCGCCACCGAGGTCACGCTGATCACGCGGAGGCCGCGGCGCCTGGCGCCGTCGGCCATCTCGATCGGCACCGCGGTCACCCCGCCGACGCTGAAGACGATCATCACGTCGCTGGGGCGGAACGAGAAGTTCGTCAGGATCGCCTCGGCCAGGCCCTCCGCCCGCTCGATGAACATCGCCTGACGCTGGCCGTTCGCCCCCACGATCTGGGTGTGGAAGGTCATCGACAGCTCGACGATCGGGTGGAACCCAGGGAACGACCCGTACCGGGGGAACATCTCCTCCACCGCGATGCGGGAGTGGCCGGTCCCGAACAGATGGACCAGGCCGCCGGCGGCGATGGCGTCAGCGCACCAGTCGGCCGCCACCGCGATCCGCTCCGCTTCCCGGTCGGCCAGGCGCTCCAGCAACCCGATGGCCGCGGTCGTCCACCTCCCGGCGACCTTGGAAGCGGTCATTCATAACTCCATACTTGCGCCAGGTAGTTGTCTAGTCATTTCGCGAAACACTAGACTTTGGCCATCGAGGAGGTCAAGGACTCCCTTGGGACAGCGCTCGCCGGAAGCCCGGTACCAGGAGATCGAACGGTGGCTCCGCCGCCGCGTCCTTGCCTCCGCTCCCGGCGACCCGCTGCCGTCCGAGGCGGAGCTCGCCACCCAGTTCGGGGTGAGCCGCATGACCGCCAGGCAGGCGGTGCAGAACCTGGCGGCCGAGGGACTGGTGCAGCGGCGCAGGGGCGCCGGCACGTTCGTGACGCCGCGGCCCATCCACCGCCACGAGGGCTCGCTGATGAGCTTCACCGAGGACATGCGGCGGCGCGGGATGAAGGCCTCGTCGCGGCTGCTCGAGGCGGGGCTGCGGCCGGCGACCAGCGCCGACCTCGAGGCGCTCCGCCTGCCGGACGGCGCGTGGGTGGTGGCCATCTCCCGGCTGCGGCTGGCCGACGGGGTGCCGCTCGCGATCGAGCACGCCGCGTTGCCGTCCGACTGCGCCGGCGTGCTCGCCGACGACCTGGAGACCGGCTCCCTCCACGACAGCCTGGTCGCCCGCGGGTTCGTGCCCGCCATCTCGCGCGCCTGGATCCGGGCCCGGGTCGCGACCACGGCCGTCGCGAGCCTGCTGGAGATCCCGCCGCGCTCCGCGCTGCTGGTGGAGCGCCGGATCATCTACGACTTCGAGGGGCAGCCGCTCGAGCACACCGAGTCGGCCTACAACGGGGACAACTACGCCATCGACGCGGTGTTCAGC
>DATDJX010000527.1:0-12232 GCA_036520275.1 Asanoa sp. | reverse complement strand
ACGGTCGTAGGTAACGATCCGGTCACGAGGACGACACGCGAATCCTCTAGGCCATCGGGGTCCAGAAAACGCTCTCTAAGCGTACGGCAGCCCCTACGGGCGGTGTATCCCGTCCCCTTGGGACAGACGGTGAGCAGGCTGGGAGCACCCCGGGAGCGGCCTGAAGACCGGGCCGTCCGCCGGGGCGTGAGCCCGGGCGGACGGTCCCTCACGTTCCGACGGCCACCGGCGCGTGCGTCGGGTCGGAGGTCGCGCCGGCGGCACGGGCGTCGCCGTGCCACGACCGCCAGAGCGCGGCGTACGAGCCGCCGGCCGCGACCAGCTCCGCGTGCGACCCCAGCTCGATGATGCGACCGTCCTCGACCACCGCGACGCGGTCGGCGTCGTGCGCCGAGAACAGCCGATGGGCGATCGCGATGACCGTGCGTCCCTGGAGGACGGCCGCGAGCGACCGCTCGAGGTGCCGGGCGGCGCGCGGGTCGATCAGCGAGGTCGCCTCGTCGAGCACCAGCGTGTGCGGGTCGGCGAGCACCAGCCGCGCCAGGGCGAGCTGCTGTGCGTGCGCCGCCGACACCGGATGGCCCTTGGCGCCCACGACGGTATCGAGGCCGTCCGGCAGCGCGACGGCCCAGTCGAGCGCGTCGACCGCGGCGAGCGCCGCCCGTACGTCGTCGCCCGAAGCGCCCGGCCGCGCCATCACCACGTTGTCGCGCACCGTGCCGATGAACACGTGGTGCTCCTGCGTCACCAACGCCACATGGGAGCGCAGCTCCTCCGGGGACAGGTCGGCGAGCGGGACACCGTCGACCGTCACCGAGCCGGCGCTCGGCGCATGGATGCCGGCGAGCAGCCGGCCGAGCGTCGACTTGCCGGCACCCGAGGGGCCCACCATGGCGAGCCGCTCCCCCGGTTCGACCGTCAGGTCGATGCCCCGCAGCACCTCCCGACCCTCCACGTAGGAGTAACGCAGGCCCCGGACGGCCAACCGCTCGCGGCGTCCCGCGCCGGTCACCGCGAGCGATCCGGCCGCAGGGCGGTCTTCGACCGTTGTCACGCCCAGCAGCCGGGCCAGCGACGCCGCGCCCACCTGTAGCTCGTCGAGCCATGACAGCAGCCGGTCGACGGGATCGATGAGCTGTTGCACGTAGAGCGTCGCCGCGGTCACCTGACCGAGCGTGACCCAGCCCTCGACGTAGAACCAGCCGCCGATCAGCAGCGTCGACGCCACCGGGACGACATAGCCGATCTCGACCACCGGGAACCAGACGGTGCGCAGGAACAGCGTGTAGCGCTCGGCCAGCCACGACCGGCGGATGTCGCCGTCGGTGCGGATCCGCCGCCGGTCTTGCAGGCGCAGGGCCTCGGTCGTGCGGGAGCCCTCCACCGTCTCGCTGATCCCGTCGGTGACGTCGGAGTAGGCCGCGTTCTCGCGCAAGTAGCCTTGCGGCGCGCGGCGCAGGTACCAACGCGTGCCGGCCCACAGCACCGGCACCGCGGCCAGGCACGGCAGCGCGAGCAGCGGGCCGACCAGCAGCAGCGCGCCGACCACGAACGCGCCGGTCACGACGGCGATCAGCGTCTCCGGGACGGCACGGCGCACGCTGTGGGACAGCGCGGCCACGTCACGGGACGTACGGGTCAGCAGGTCGCCGGTGCCCGCACGCTCCACCGTGGACAGCGGGATGGACAGGATCCGGTCGACGAACTCCTCGCGCAGCTCGGCCAGCACCCGCTCGCCCAGCCGCGAGGAGGCGAGGTAGGCGAACCGGGTCAGCACCGATTGGACGACCACGAAACCGGCGATCGCCAGGGCGATCCGGTCGACGGTCAGCGTGCTCGTGCCCTTGGATATGGCCTCGACGAGGTCGCCCAGCAGGCGCGGCGCGGCCAGACCGGCCACGGCGGCGAGCGCGTGCAGGCCGAGCGCCGAGGCGAGGGCCCGAGGATGCCGGCGGACGAGCGCACGCGCGTATCGCCGCACCTCGCGCGCGTCGGCGACGGGCAGCTGCTTGCTCATTCCTCCCCCTCTCCACGGGTCACGACGGCGGCGTAGTCGGGCCGGGCCGCGAGCAGATCGCGGTGGGTGCCCTCCGCGACCACCCGGCCCGCCTCGACGTAGGCGACGTGGTCGGCTCGGTCGAGCACCAGCGGGCTGGTGGTGCAGACGACGGTCGTACGGCCGCGGCGCGCGCCGCCGAGCCGGGCCGCGATGCGCGCCTCCGTGTGCGCGTCGATCGCGCTGGTGGGCTCGACAAGCACGAGCACGTCGGGGTCGGCGACGAGCGCACGGGCAAGCCGGAGCCGCTGCTGCTGGCCCCCGGAGAACTCGCGGCCCCGCTCGGCCACCGCCGTGTCGAGGCCGTCGGGCAGCGCGTCGACGACGTCGCCGGCACTGGCCGCGGCGAGTGCCTCGGACACCGCCGCCTCGCCGCGCAGCCGCGGGTCGAGCTCGGTGCGCAGCGGCCCGGCGAACAGGCGCGCGTCGTTGTCGGCCACCAGGATCCGCTCACGGACCTGCGCCAGCTCGAGCTCGTCGAGGCGTACGCCGGACAGCGTCACCGCCCCGTCCGCGAACCGGCCGAGCCGGTCGGCGATCGCCGCGGCGTCTTCGGGCGTGTCGGCGGCGATCGCCGTGAACCGGCCGGGGCGCACCCGCAGCCCGGATGCCTCGTCGACCAGTACCGGCGACCCGTCGGGGACGGCTACGGGCTCGGCCGGGTCGGCGAACTCCGGCTCCAGGTCGAGCAGCCGCACCACCCGCCGGCCCGAGACGTGACCGCGGGTCAGTTTGTCGATCATCTCGGTCAGCTGGCGCAGCGGGCTGACCAGGAAGGCGGCGTAGCCGTAGAACGCGACGAGCTGGCCTGCGGTGATCTTCCCCTGGAGGGCGAAGCGGGCGCCCAGCCACGTGACGAGCACCACGAACATGCCCGGCACCAGGATCTGCGCCGCCTCGATGACCGACTCGACGCGGGCGACCCGTACGCCCGCGCTGCGCAGCTGTTGCGAATCGGCGCGGTAGCGGCCGGCGAACATCGCCTCGCCACCCGCGCCGCGGAGCACCCGCAGGCCGCCGACGATGTCGCCGGCCCGCGTGGTCAGCCGACCTTCCTGGTCGCGGTAGGCCTGCTGGCGCTTGTGCAGGGGACGGATGAGGCCGCCGACCACGCCCATCAACAGCGGCACGCCCAGCACGACGACCAGGCCGAGCGGCACGGACGTGGTCAGCAGCACGACCGCGACGACGACGACCGCCACGGCCGACGCGATGCCGCGAGCGAGGATGTCGATCGCGCTGCCGATGTGCTCGATGTCGGACGTGCCGACGCTGACCACCTCGCCCGTCGCGAGTCGCTTGGGCAGCGTCGCGCCGAGGCGGTTGGCCTGCGCGACGGTCAGCTGGACCGTGCGGTAGGCGGCCGACAGCCAGTTGTAGACCGAAAAGCGGTGCCGCATGACCCCGCAGATCGCGGTGACGACCCCGAGGCCTAGCAGCACCAGGCTCCACCGGACCAGCCCACCCGGGTCCTTGACGGCGACGCCGTCGTCGATGGCCTTGCCGACCGCGTAGGGCACCAGGGCCTGGCTGACCATCCACACGACGGCGAGCCCGATCGCCGCGACCAGCGGCGGCCATGCCTGCGTGGCCAGCCACAGCAGGTAGCGCGTGGCCGACCGATGGTCGGGAGTGCCGGGATCGGCGACAGGTAAGGCACGCATGGCACAGAGAAACTTACGAGATCAACTGCGCCGATCGCGACCGAGTTTCCACGCCGCCGCCGGCGGTGGGTCACGGGCGCACTCAGCGGTCGACCTGCGTGAAGTCCCAGCTGTGCGGGACGCGCACGACGAGGGTGGCGGGCGGCGCCGGCATGTCGACCGGGTTGCTGCGCCACTTCGAGACGACGACCACGCGGTCGTCGGTGGAGGAGAAGACCTCACTCGCGATGTGTAGCGGGTTGGCCTCGATCTCCGGCAGTGCGCGGTCGCACACGTAGGAGATCAGCTGCGTCAGCCGCCCGGGCTCGGCCTTGACCTCCCACATCCGCACGATCACGCTGCCGGACACTACACACTCACGACGGTCAGCGGCAGCGCGGAGTCGGCCGGGAGGTCGAGCCGGCTCGGCGCGACGCCGGCCGCCACGAGGTGTGCGCCGAGCGCGGCGACCATCGCCCCGTTGTCGGTGCACAGGTTGGGCCGCGGCACGCGCACGGCGATGCCCCGGCGGCCGCAGCGCTCCTCGGCCATCGCGCGCAGCCGCGAGTTGGCGGCGACCCCGCCGCCGATCACGAGGGTACGGACGCCGGTGCGCTCGCACGCGTCGATCGCCTTGGCGGTCAGCACGTCGCAGACCGCCTCCTGGAACGAGGCGGCCACGTCGTGGACCGGCACGTGCTCGCCGGCGCGCTCGCGAGCCTCGACCCAGCGCGCCACCGCCGTCTTCAGCCCCGAGAAGGAGAAGTCGAACCTGTGGGCGGCGAGGTCCTTGGGCGCGGTCAGGCCGCGGGGGAACGCGATCGCCTCCGGGTCACCGGCGCGCGCCGACCGGTCGATCGGCGGCCCGCCCGGGAACGGCAGGCCCAGCAGCCGGGCGACCTTGTCGAACGCCTCCCCCGCCGCGTCGTCGATCGTCGCGCCGAGCGGTTCGACGCCCCGGGCCAGGTCGTCGACCAGCAGCAGCGACGAGTGGCCACCGGAGACGAGCAGCGCGATCGCCGGTTCCGGCAGCGGACCGTGTTCGAGGGTGTCGACCGCGACGTGTGCGGCGAGGTGGTTCACGCCGTAGACCGGCTTGTCGGCGGCGAGCGCGTATCCCTTGGCCGCCGCAACGCCGACAAGCAAGGCGCCTGCCAGCCCGGGACCGGCGGTCACCGCGATCGCGTCGACGTCGCCGATCGTGAGGCCCGCGTCGCGCAGCGCGCGGTCCATCGTGGGCACGATCGCCTCCAGGTGGGCGCGGCTGGCCACCTCCGGAACCACGCCGCCGAATCGCGCGTGTTCATCCACACTGGACGCGAGGGCGTTGCCCAGTAGCGCGTGGCCGCGGACGATCCCGACCCCCGTCTCGTCGCACGACGTCTCGATGCCCAGCACCAGCGGTTGGTCAGTCACGTCTCATCACCACGGCGTCCGTGTTGCTCGGTTGGTAGTAGCCGCGGCGCACGCCGACGGGCTCGAACCCGTACGCCGCGTAGAGCTTCTGCGCGGGGGCGTTGTCGACCGCGACCTCCAGCAGCACCGCGGTCGCGCCGGCCCGCGACGCCTCGGCGAGAAGCGCCTCCAGCAGCGCCCGGCCGACGCCCTGGCGCTGGGCGGTGCGGCGGACGGCGAGGTTCTGCACCCACGCTTCAGGCGGCTGCATGGCGAGGCCCGCGTACCCGAGGATCCTGCCGTCGTCGTCGGTCGCGGCGACGTAGTAGTGGTGGTTGGCCAGCTCGTTCCAGAACATGCCCGCCGACCACTTCTCGGCGCCGAACAGGTCCGCCTCGATCGGCATGATCTTGCCGATGTGCCACCAGCGGAGCCGGGTCAGCCTCACGGCAGCACCGGTTTGCGCGAAGCGGACGCGACCGCGTCGGGCCGCCGCAGGTAGAGGGGGGTGAGCCGATCGCCGGGCGCCTTGGCGAGGATGCGGTCGCGGGACAGCACCACGAAGCCCTCCGGCGCCGGATAGCGCGGCTCGTCGAGCACCTCGAAGCCGAGCCTCCCGAACTCGTCGGCGTAGCGCGCCGCGCCGTCGCCGGTCGCGAGCCCGGCGCCGGCCGTCCGGGCCCGGGCGGCGGCGACCGAGGGCAGGTCGACGTCGGGACCGCTCACCCGACCGCCCTCGGCGTACAGCCCCCAGTAGACCTCGCGGCGGCGCGCGTCGGTGGCCACCAGGACGGGCGCGGCGGCCTCGCCGGGCGCGACCACGCCGATCGCGTCGAGCGAGCACACGCCGTACGTCGGGATGCCCAGCACCTGGCCCATGCTGGCCGCCGTGACGAGGCCGACCCGCAGGCCGGTGAACGGGCCCGGGCCGAGACCGGCGACGATCGCCGCCAGGTCGCGCGGCCGTGCGCCGGCTTGCGCGAGGACGGTCTGGACCGCGGGCGCGAGGAGCTCGCCGTGTGCCCGGGGGTCGACGTCGCGGTGCACGGCGCGGATCTCGACGCCGTCGTCGCCGACGTCGGCGACGGCAGCCGTCACCGCGGGCGTGGACGAGTCGACGACGAGAACAAGCACGAAATGCACCTTATCCGGCGGACGACCTCGACCAGTCCACGGGCGGAAGGCCGGCGTCGGCGAGGGCCTTGTTGGTGGCGCTGAACGGGCGGCTGCCCAGGAAGCCGCGGGTGTTCAGGGGGCTCGGGTGTCCGGCCTCGAGCACCACGTGCGCGGCGTTGGTGACCAGTGCCGCCTTGCGCCGGGCATATCCGCCCCACAACAGGAAGACCACCCGCTGCGCTCGGGCATCCAGCGCGCGGATGGTCGCGTCGGTGAACGCCTCCCAGCCCTTGCCGGCGTGCGAGCCGGCGGCACCCGAGCGCACGGTGAGCACCGCGTTGAGCAGGAGCACACCCTGGGCCGCCCAGCCGGACAGGTCGCCGCTCGCGGGCGTCGCGCAGCCGAGGTCGCCGACCAGCTCGGCGAACACGTTACGCAACGATGGCGGGACCGGCGTGCCGGCACGCACGCTGAAGCTCAGCCCGTGGGCCTGGCCGGGGCGGTGGTAGGGGTCCTGGCCGAGGATCACCACCCGGCAGGCATCGGGCGGGCAGAGCCGGTAGGCGGTGAAGAGGTCCGCCAGGGGCGGGTAGATGGTGTGGTTTGCGTACTGCTCGTGGACGAACGCCGAGAGCGCGGCGGTCGCGTCGGAGTCCAGGCGCGCGGCCAGGGCGTCGCGCCACCGCGCCGGAAGCCGGTCGAGCAGGTTCACCCGATCTCCTTGACCCGCTCGGCCCAGTCGCCGCCGCCAGGCACCAGCTCGACCACCCGGGTGTCGTCGTCGCGTCGGTCGATGCGCACCCGGAGGTGGGCGTCGCCGAGCTGCTCGACCACGCCCTCGCCCCACTCGACGACGGTGACCGCGTCGTCGACGGAGGCGTCGAGGTCAAGGTCGTCGACCTCGGCACGCGGGTCGGCGGCGGTGCCGAGGCGGTAGGCGTCGACATGCACGAGCGGCGTCCCGCCGGGCCGGGCCGGGCGGTGGAGGCGGGCGATGACGAACGTCGGCGAGGTGACGTCGCCCAGCACGGCCATTCCCGCGCCGATCCCCTGTACCAGGGCCGTCTTGCCGGCACCGAGCGGGCCGGTGAGCACCACCAGGTCGCCCGCGCGCAGCATCCGGCCGAGGCGGCGGCCGAACTCCCGGGTGTCGTCCACCGTGGACAGCACGGTCATGCCTCGATCTTCTCCAGGAACGTCAGCAGCTCCTCGTCGACGACGTCGGCGTGTTCGAGCATCACGACGTGACCGCTGTCGGGCACCTTCACGAACTCGGCGTCGGGCACGTGGCGGAGGATCTCCTCGGAGAGGGCGACCGGAGTGATCAAGTCCTTCTCGCCCACGAGGACGAGCGTCGGGGTGTGCGCGAGCGCCGCCAGCGCCGGGTAGCGGGCGTGGGTGTAGAGCGTGCGCAGGTAGCGGGCGACCGTGTCGACCGACGTGCGCGAGTTCATCGTCTCGACGTAGGTGACCAGGGAGGGGCTCGGGTGGCTGCCGCCGAAGCCGTACCGCCTGGTCAGCAGCCACGCGAGATCGGAGGCCGCGGTGCGGGCCCGCTCGATCGCCGGTCCGGTGACCCGCGTGGCGTTGTTGACCAGCGGGAGCAGCGGGCCGCCGACCCGTCCGATCAGCGCGGACAGGCCGAACTTCGACTCCTCGAGCGGGCCGCCCGACGTGGCCATCAGCACGGTGCCGACCACCCGGTCGTCGAAGAACTCCGGGTGCAGCTCGGCGAACGCCATGATCGCCATGCCGCCCATCGAGTGTCCGACGAGGACGATGGGGCCGCCGGGGACGGTCTCCTGCAGGACGTCGAGGAGCGTCTCGCCCAGCGCCGGCAGCTCGTATTCGCCGCCTTCCAGCTTGCCGGACCGGCCGTGGCCGGGCTGGTCGTAGAGGACGAGCCGGTTGTGACCGCGCCTGGCGAGCAGCTTGCGCTGGAAGTGGAACGTGCCCATGTCGAGGCAGAAGCCGTGGACGAACACGACGACCGGCGCCGCAGCAGCGTCGACCGCGGGCTCGACCACCTCGACGTAGATGTCGGTGCCGTCGCCCGTGGTGACCGTGAGCGCCTCGTCGAACGGCAGCCGGTCGAAGGGCTCGTGGACGTAGGGGTCGCCGACGCCGCGCTTGGACCGCCGCACCACCGCTCGCTCGACGGCGATGCCGGCGGCGATGCCGGCCGCGGCAAGGCCGACCGCCGCGCCGATGATGCCGACCCGCTTCTTCATGCTCATCGCGCACCCGCTCCGCCGGTCGGGACGGCCGCGCCGTCGTAGACCCGCGGCACCCGGGGGCTGCCGAACCGGGTGACGATCTCGTAGTTGATCGTGCCGACGGCCTCGGCCCAGTCGTCGGCCGTGGGTTCGCCCAGGTCGCCGGGCCCGAACAGCGTCGCGACGTCGCCGGCGACGACCGGGTCGTCGCCGCAGTCGACCACGATCTGGTCCATGCACACCCGGCCGGCGACCGTGCGCACCTTACCGCCGAGGCCGACCGGGCCGACGTTGGAGGCATGGCGGGGCACGCCGTCGGCGTAGCCGAGCGGCACGATCGCGAGCGTCGTCTCCCGCTGCGTCGTGTAGGTGTGCCCGTACGAGACGCCGGCGCCCGCGGGAACCCGCTTGGTCAGCATCACCCGGGCGCGCGCGGTCATCGCGCGGCGCAGGCCGTATTGCTCGCCGGGAATCGGCGACAGGCCGTAGACGGCGATGCCCGGCCGTACGAGGTCGAAGTGCGTGTCGGGCCGGGTGAGTGTGGCGGCGGAGTTGGCGATGTGGCGCAGCTGAGGTCTCACGCCGAGCCGCTCGGCGACCTCGATCCCCTCCTGGAAGACCGCCAGTTGACGGTCGATCGTCGGGTGGCCGGGCGCGTCGGCGTAGACGAGGTGGCTCCAGGCGCCGACCACCTCGACCGTGCCGTCGGCCTGGGCCTTGGCGGCGGCCTCCACCAGCGCGGGCCATTCGTCGGGGGTCGCGCCGCCGCGGGACAGGCCGGTGTCGATCTTGAGGTGGACGCGGGCCGGCCGGCCGGCCCGCCTGGCGGCGGTGGCCAGCTCGGCGATCATGGGGACGCCGGCGGCGCCGAGGTCGACGCCGGCGGCGACCCCGTCGTGCAGCGACAGGCCGGGGGCCAGCAGCCAGGCCAGGACGGGCACCTCGATGCCCGCCTGGCGCAGCGTGAGGGCCTCCTCGAGGGTGCAGACGCCGAGCCAGGTTGCGCCGCCGTCGAGCGCGGCGTGGGCCGCGGGCACCATGCCGTGCCCGTACCCGTCGCCCTTGACGACGGCCATCACCGCGGCGCTCGTGCCGGCGCCCAGCCGGGCCACGTTGTCGCGGATCGCGTCGAGGTCGACGCGCACTTCGGCCTGCCACATGCGACCCAGCCTACTTTCCGGGACCGACGGTCCTTCTCAGATGTCCCGGACGACCGGCTTGAGCGCTTCGACCACGTCGGCGGCGGTCACCGGGCCGCCCCGGGCGGCCTCGCGACCGGCCAGCCCGTGGACGTACGCGGCCGCGACGGCCGCCTCCGCCGGCTCCACGCCAGCGGCGAGCAGGGAGCCGAGGAGGCCGGCGAGGACGTCCCCCGTACCCCCGGTCGCGAGGGCCGACGTGCCCGTCGGGTTGGCGTACGCCCGGCCCTCGGGCGTGGCGACGACCGTGCGGTCGCCCTTGAGCAGGACCACCGCGCCGGTCCTTGCCGCCAGGTCCCGTGCGGCCTCGACCCGGTCGGCGCCGGGCGCGCCGCCGGCGAGGCGGGCGAACTCACGGTCGTGCGGGGTGACGACGCTGGGCTGTGCCCGGTCGCTGAGGACGGCCAGGTCCTCGGCGAGGATGGTGAGGGCGTCGGCGTCGAATACGGCCGGCACGTCGGCGTCGAGAATGGTCCGCAGGGTCTTGCGTGCGGCGCCGTCGGTGCCGAGGCCGGAGCCGCAGACCCAGGCCTCGACGCGGCCGGCATTCGCGAGGTCCTCGGTGCAGATCACGCTCGGGTGCGCATGGAGGACGAAGTCGCGCGCCGTGCCGACGTAGCGGACCATGCCGGTCGGGCCGGCGAGCGCGCCGCCGACGCCGAGCACGGCCGCACCGGGGTACGTCGCAGAGCCCGTGGCGATGCCGACGACGCCGCGGAGGTACTTCTCGGAGCTTGGTTCGAGGCGCGGCCACCAGTCCTCGACGTCCCGGCGTTCCGGGATCTCGACGGCGGGAGTTGCGGTGAGCTCGAGGCCGATGTCGACCAGCTCGACGTGGCCGGCGCGCGGCGCGGCGGGACCGACCACGTGGGCCGGCTTGAGGCAGCCGAAGGTGACGGTGACGTCGGCGATCACCGTGTCGCCGGCGACGTTGCCGGTGTCGACGTCGACGCCACTGGGGACGTCGACGGCGACGACAACCGGGTCCGTTCTGGTGGCCTCGGTGAAGGCGGCGGCCGCGTCCGGCCGCAGGCCGCCCCGTCCGCCGATGCCGACGATGCCGTCGACGACGACGTCCACGGTGGTGGGTGCCGCGTCGGTGACCCGACCGCCCGCTTGTCGGAGGGCGGCGAGCCCTCCCTTGTGGACCCGGTCGGGGTTGAGCAACCGCGCGCTGACCGCGGCGCCGCGATCGGCGAGCATGGCGCCGGCGTAGAGGGCGTCGCCGCCGTTGTCGCCGGACCCGACGAGCAGGTGGACGCGGCGGCCGTACACGCCGCCGGTTTGGTCGTCGAGGATCAGCGCGCAGCGGCGGGCGAGCCCGGCGGCGGCGCGCTGCATGAGAGTGCCTTCCGGCAGCGTGGCCATGAGCGCCCGCTCGGCGGCCCGTACGTCCTCGACATGGTATGCGGGCCTCATCGCTCCGCCACCACCATCGCGGAAGCGATGCCGCCGTCGTGCGACAGTGACAGGTGCCAGCGGTTGACGCCGCGCTCCTTGGCCACGGCGGCGACCGTGCCGGAGACGGTGAGCCAGGGCCGGCCGTCGGGGTCGGCGACGATCTCACAGTCGTGCCAGTTGAGCCCGATGGGGGCGCCCAGCGCCTTGGCTACGGCCTCCTTCGCGGCGAACCGGGCGGCGAGGGACTCCGGCGAACGCGGGTTGCCCGACCCGGTGAGCCGCTCACCCTCGGTGAAAAGGCGGTCCGCCAGCAGCGGGGTCCGGGCCAGCGCGCCCGCGAACCGCTCGACCAGCACCACGTCGATGCCGACAGCGACGATCACCGGTACACCCTAACGGGAGCGTTTGACAAGGGGTGTGGACAGCTCCGGACAGGCGGTGGCTCGCCGTTGTCCACAGGACTTTCGGCGGGGGTACGGGGATTCCTAGCGTGGTCCGCATGAGGGACATGATGATCGATGTCGAGACCGACGCCCTGCTGGCCCGCGCAGCCGACCTCGACCGCACCGCGCGTTCGCTGGCATCGGGCCCGCCCGACCCGCCGGCGCTCGTGGTGTCCGCCCCGGGCTGGGCAACCGCGGCCGCGCTGACCTCGTTGCGGTCTGCCGTCGAGGCGGCGCTGGGCTCGGCGGCGGCCGATGTCGCCCGCGCGGCCGGGCTGATCCGGGCCGCCGCCGACGACTACGTCTCGACCGACGACCGGGCGGCACGCCGCCTGGCCCGGGTCGGGTGAGCGTCATGACCTCCGTCTTCCCCGTGGGCCGGTCCCGCGACCCGGGCGCCACCCTTGCGCCGATGGGCCGGCCCTCTTGCGGGCACGGGCCGCTTGGTCGCCGGCCCGATCCCGCCCGAAGGGCGGTCGGTGACGGGCGCGAGCCCGGCACGTTCGCTCTGTCACCACCGGTCCCGGGCCGGCCCCTTCCCGCGGCGGCTGCCTCGGAGCCGCCCCGGGGCCGCCCGTGGCGGGCCCTTCCCGCGAGCTCGGGCCGGTGGGTCGCCGGCCCGGGCCTCCCGGCGCCGACCACTCACCGTGCGACCTCGGGCCGACGGGTCCCCGCCTCGACCGCACCCCTGCGGCCGTCCCCTCCTGCGACCAACCCGGGCCGACGCGGTCCCGAGCGATCGCCGGCGCACCCCCGCCCTCGG
>DATDJX010000526.1:0-2685 GCA_036520275.1 Asanoa sp. | reverse complement strand
CAACCCCCGGAAGGTCGTAGCCGTGCCTCCTGAGAACCGGTCGAAGACCGGAAGGTCCAGAAAGGCGAACGAGAGCACGCCGTCGGTGACCGCCGCCGCCATGTCAGTGAGGGCAATCCCGGCCCCCTCCAGGCTCACGATCATGCGCACCCGTCGAACGGCCCCTCCATCCGTCGCCTCCCGGTGGGTCGAACCCAGGAGCCCGAGCTCAAGGAGCCGACCGACGTACTCGGGGTCGACCCCCGCTTTCTCCGCGACCTCGCGATTCCAAGACTCCGCCACAGGCTGCTCCTCGAAAGACAACGAAACGGATCGCCAGCGTTTCCGCTGGTAACGGGCCGATTTGTGGGCCTCCCAGGACTTGAACCTGGGACCTCATCCTTATCAACAATCCCGGGTTGAGCGCCATGCGGACCGGCGCGTTCCCAGGTTGTCGCCGAGCGTCAGTGCCGAACTTATCCGCTGTTGGCGTTCCGCCCTAGACCGGGGTCGATGCCATCAGGAACGGGTGAGGCCTTGGCGAGCCAGCCCGTGGGCACGTCGGTCATGTCTTCCCAGCGGGGCACGTAGTGCTCAAGGAAGATCTGGCCGAAGCTCTACGCCAGCGTGGGGTCGCTCGATGTCTCCGCGAGCCGCCGGGCAAGGGCCCGCAGCACCTTGCGCTCGACCTTCGGGTTCTGGTCGAGCACGGCGTGGAATTCCCTGCGTGTCAGCACGAAGAAGCGCAGTGGCGTCTCGGCCGTCACGGTCGCCGTGCGCGGCATCTCCATGATCAGTGCGATCTCTCCCACGAAGTCGCCACCGGTCAGCGTCGCGACACGCCTGCCCTTTCGGGCGACCTGCACCTTCCCGTCGACGAGCACGAAGAACTCGTGGCCGATCTGACCCTCCCTGCAGAGCACCTTGCCCGGCTCAACTCGGAGGTCCTCGCAGATCCGCTCCAGCTGGACGAGCTCCTTGCGGGAGAGGCCCTCAAAGAGGGGGACACTCTTGAGCGCCTGCACCTTTGTGTCCTGGCTGAACAGCCTCATGGCGCCAATCCTATTCGAGCACGCCCGCTGAGGCGAGCCCGCCGAGAGGTGCCGCTCCCCAGGACCCCCGTACGCCTCGCGTGCCGCGATCCTCAACGTCGATGCTGCAGCTCAAGGGGCCCAGCGAGCCGATCGGCCTGCTCTGCTACGGCGGAGCGGTGGTCGGCTCCGCATCGCCGCCGGCTTCCTGCTCGGCCCGGTACCGAGGTAGCGGCGGCTCAGGCGACCGCGCGCGGTGCGCTTCGGCGAGCCGCTCTTCGGCGAGGGACCGGGCGGCGCCTTCCGCGCCGGGATTGCTGGTGACCGCGGCGATGAACGCCTCGGCGTCGATCCCGAGCAGCCGGGCGGGGCTGATCGCGACCACGGTGGCGGTGCGGGAGATACGGTGCAGCAGGGCGATCTCGCCGAAGCCGGCGCCGGCCGCCAGCCGGGTGCGCTCGGCGCCGTCCACCTGCACCGACAGCTCGCCAGACTCGACGACGTAGAACAGGTCGCCCGGCTCGCCCTGACGCACCACGACGCCGCCCGGGTCGACGGCGACCGCGGCCGCCCGCCGAGCGATGTGCTCGAGCGAGAACCGGGACAGCGGCGCGAACAGCGGCAGGCTGCGGAGCAGGGCGATCCGGTCCGCGTCGACCGTGACTTCGGTGTCCACATGCCGCAGCCGGGGCCAGAGCAGCCACGGAACCAGCGCCATGACCACGCCGCTGCCACCCATGGCGGCGAGCAGGCCGACGCCGTCGATGAGCGGGGCGGCCGCGATCGACCCGACGGCCACCCCGGCCATGGCCGATCCCCAGAATGCCCCGAAGGCCCGGCCGAGCCGATGATCCGGGATGAGCCGGTGCATCACGGTGAAGCCGTTGACGTCCGCGACCGCGTTCCCGACGCCGACCACCATGAGCGCGAGCCAGGCCACCAACGGCTTCGGGACCAGCGCGGCCACCAGTACCGGCAGCCCCCACATCGTCATCCCGACCACGAACGGCGCCGCGAGCCGGCGGGACGCGCTGGTGGCCAGCGCCAGTAGCGCGCCGAGCAGCCCGCCGACCCCGAGCGCGGCGAACAGCGGGCCGGCGCCGGCCCGGCCGACCCCGAGCACCCCGACGGCGGCGACGATCACGTAGACATTCAGCAGACCGCGCATGACGCACTGCGCCACGAAGACGGTCACCACCGAACCGACCGAGCGGTTGCCGAAGAGCGTGGAAAAGCCGGCGAGCGGCTCCAGCAGCCGCCTGAGCAGCTGGGCGGGCTCCCGGGCCGGTGCCTTCGCGGTCGTGCGGATCCGGACCACCAGGATCGCCGGCAAGGCGACGACGACCGCGGTCACCGCATAGACCGCCGACGTGGGCAGCGTCTGGATGAGGACGCCGGCGAGCAGCGGCCCGAGCAGGGTGCCGAGCGCCTCGAGCGTGCTGTACATCGAGTTCGCGGCGGACAGCTCCTCCGGCCGCTCGACCACCTGCGGGATGAGCGCGCTCACCGCCGGGCGGAACACCGAGGAGACCACCGAGGAGACGCCGACCACGAGGTAGAGCGGGACCAGTGAATCGGCCAGCAGGGCCAGCGGCACCAAGCCGACCAGCGCCGCCCAGGCCAGCTCGACGGCCACCAGCACCCGGGCCCGGGGCAGCCGGTCGATGAGCGTCGA
>DATDJX010000525.1:0-2835 GCA_036520275.1 Asanoa sp. | reverse complement strand
AACCTACAACCGAATGGTTGTAGGTGGATTGACCGATGAGGAGGTGGACGGCCTGTTCCACGCGCTGGCCGACGGCACGCGCCGCGACATCCTCGACCGCTGTATACGCGGCGAGCCGTCGGTATCGCGACTCGCCGACGTCTACCCGATGAGTTTCGCTGCGGTGCAGAAGCACGTCGCGGTGCTGGAGCGGGCCGGCCTGGTCACCAAGGAACGTCGCGGACGGGAGCAGCTCGTGCACATCGACGGCGACGCCGTAGGCCGGGCGCGGCGCGTCCTCGACGAGCTCGAGGCGGCCTGGCGCGGACGCGTGGAGCGGATGGCCGATCTGCTCGCGCAGGTTCCCCAGCCTAAGAAGGACAAGCCGTTGACGGGGCACGGCAGATGAGCGTCATCACGGTCGAGAAGGACTTCGACAACCTCAGCCTCATCCTGGTCGCCGAGTTCGATGCCCCGATCGAGCGGGTGTGGCAGTTGTGGGCCGACCCGCGGCAACTGGAGCGCTGGTGGGGGCCGCCGACCCACCCGGCGACCGTGGAGAAGCACCACCTGGTTGCCGGCGGTGAGGTCACCTACCTCATGACCGGTCCAGGGGGCGAGACGTCTCGCGGTTGGTGGCGGGTGACGTCGGTCGACGCGCCCGGGTCACTCGCGTTCACCGACGGATTCGCCAACGAAGACGGGACACCAAACGCCGAGATGCCGGCCACAGCCGTGCAGATGCGACTCACCGAGCACGACGGCGGGACCCGAATGGAGCTGCGCTTCAGCTTTGACTCCAACGAGCAGATGGCGCTGCTCGAGCGCCGCGGCACACTCGATGTGATCCCGCAGTCCGTCGGCCAGATCGACGCCCTCCTCGCGGCCGACATGAAGTCCTGAAAGGAGAAGCCTTTTGTCCTCATCGGTGCTGTACATGTCGATGTCCCTCGACGGGTACATCGCGGGTCCGAACGACGAACCGGACAACCCCGGCGGCGACGGCTTCGACCGGCTGCACGAGTGGATCGCCACTCCGGCCGGGGAGTACGGCCGGCCGTCCGGGCCGGCCGGGGAGTTGTTCGACGAATGGAACGCGACCGGTGCGGTGCTGGCGGGTCGGCGTACCGTGGAGCAGGTCGATCACTGGGGCGGTGATAACCATGACGGCGTCCCGATCTTCGTGCCCAGTCACCGGCCGCCTGGCCCGTCCGTCGCGAACTATCCGTTGGTGACGTACGTGAACGACGGGATCGAGAGCGCGATGGCGCAGGCGAAGGCCGCCGCCGGGGACCGGGACGTGGTGGTGCACGGCGCCTACACGGCGCAACGGGCGCTCGAGGCCGGGGTGCTGGACGAGGTGCAGATCCACCAAGTCCCGGTGCTGTTCGGTCGTGGCCGTCGGTTGTTCGAGGTGTTGCCGTCGCGCGTCGAGCTGGAGATCGTTCGGGTGATCGACACGCCGGAGGCCACCCATATCCGCTACCGCGTCCGTCGCGGCTAGCTGCCGTTCGGGCTCGGCAGCTCGACGTCGAACTGGACGTCGAGGCCGTAGCGGTCGCCCGCGTAGCGGGACTCGCAGAGCTCGAGCGGGCGGCCGTCCTGGTCGTGGATGACGCGCTTCTCGACGAGCAGCGGGGCGCCCTCGCGGACGCCGAGGAGCTCCGCGTCGTCCGGGCCGGCGGCCTCGGCGCCAAGGCGGGCGCGGCCCATCGTCGGGATGTGGCCGCCGTGGACCAGCGTGTCGTGCAGCGAGGCGTGCTCGAGGTCGGCAGACTCGAGCAGCGCGGCGACCTTGGCCGCCGGGAAGACGGCCTCCTCGATCGCCACCGGCTCGTCGTCGGCCACGCGCAGGCGGCGCAGGGCGATCACCTCGTCGCCAGGTGCGAGCTGCAGGCGTGACGCCTCGGCCGGGCCGGGCTCGCGCCGCTCGCGGCTCAGCAGCCGCGAGCTGGGGATGCGCCCGCACCGGCGCATCTCCTCGGTGAACGAGAGCAGGTTGCCGGCCTGGCGGTGCACCGGCGGCTCGGCGACGAACGTCCCGCGGCCGGGGACGCGGTAGACGATCCCTTCCTGCACCAGCCGCTGGACCGCGTTGCGCGCGGTCATCCGGCTCACGCCGAACTCCTCGCACAGCATCGCGTCCGACGGCAGCGGCGAGTCCGGCTTGAGGTCGGCGATCCGCGTGCGCAGCGCCTGCTCGATCTCGTAGTAGCGCGGGACGAACCGCAGCGGCGGGTCATCCTCCGGCCGCCCCGGGATCCGCGCTCGCCGCCCCATGCCGTGGTTTGCCGCCATCAGTCGCGCTCGTGCCCCATCGTGCCGTTGATGCTGAGCGCGCCGTCGACCACCAGCTCGTGGCCGGTGACGTAGCGGGACGCGTCCGAGGCCAGGAACAGCGCCGCGTCGGCGACCTCCTCGGGCGTGCCGAGTCGGTGCAGGCCGATCCGCTCCTCGTAGCGGCGCCGCACCTCCGGCGTGTAGGCGGTCTTGTTGAGCGGCGTGTCGATCGCGCCCGGGGCGATCGCGTTGACCGTGATGCCGTGGTCGGCGAGCTCGAGCGCGAGCACCTTGGTCATCGCGACGATCGCGCCCTTGGCGGCGACGTACGCGCTGAGGTCGGCGACCACGAGGATGTCGGCGGCGCTCGAGACGTTGACGATCCGGCCGCCCGTGCTTTGGGCGACCATCGCGCGCCCGGCCGCGCGGCAGCCATAGAAGTAGCCGTGCAGGTTGGCGGCGAGCAGGCCGTGCCAGTCCTCGTCGCTGGTCTCGAGCAGCGGCTTCACCATCAGCCGCGCGGCGTTGTTGACCCAGATGTCGATGCCGCCGAGGCGCTCGGTCGCGAGCTCGGCC
>DATDJX010000524.1:0-12166 GCA_036520275.1 Asanoa sp. | reverse complement strand
CTCCTGCATCGCGGTGGCCACCGCGATGACCATCGCCTTCTTGGGCATGTGGTGCTTCTTGCCCGCCTTGACGATCGCGTTCGCGTTGTCCATCTGCACCCGCGACAGGCCAGCGACGGGCGCCGGCCGCTTCGGCTTGGGCGCCACCGGCTTCCGTGCCGGCGCGGCCGCGGGTGCGGGGGCCGGCGCGGCGGGGGGCACGACGGCCGGGGGAACGGCCGCCGCTGCCGCCGGGGGCTGTGCCGGCACCGCCAAGGCGCCGCCGCGGGATGCCCGGTCCGCGGCCGAGCCGTCCCGCGACGCGTCCGCGGTCACCGCGGCGCCGGGTGCGGTGCCGTGGTCGCCGGCCGCGCCGGTCGCCGCGGCGATGCCGAAGCAGACCAGCAGGCCGGCCACCGCCGCGAACCGGACGGGGCCGCGGTTGCCGAGGGCCTTGCCGACCGGTGCGACCGCGGTGCGTACCCGAGCCACCGCCGGAAGGGCGGCGAAGCGCTCGGCGTACGGGCTCAGCCGGCGCTGGACCCGCATGAGGTGTGGCCGGACCAGGCGGTCGGCCTTGGCCAGGAACGGCCGCACGAGGCCGTCGATCCTGGCGAGGTAGGGCCGGGCGGCGTCGGCCGCCCGGGCGAAGTGGGCTGCCGCCCGGGCGCCCAGGCCCGTCGCCCAGGCGACGATGATCGCCCAGAGCGCGACGACGCGGGTACCGAAGGCAACGCCCAGCTCGACCGCCCGCGGCCGGGGGGCGGCCTCGAGCGCGTCGGAGGGTTCCCACAGTCGTCGGGCGGCAGCGTGGCGCGCGCCTGCCCGGTCGGCCGAGGGGGTATCGGCCGAACGGTCAGTGGGGGTCGCGACGCCCATGTCCTGCTCAATCGTGTGGTCAAAACGCATCCGACGAGGCTAGGCGACGACCACCCCGATTACCCAGGGTGATTTCGTGGGACTGGCCACAAATGTCGGGCGACAAAACAGTCAGTCGAGGCAGATAACCGAGCGTTGGGGCGAATCCGCGCAACCCGGGCAATGCGGGAAGCGCTCCAAACCGGGATCAGGCAGGCATCTAGCCCCGGATCGGCGGGGCTCTCGCCCGGCGCCGTTCGCCCTCCCCCTTTCGGTCAACCGGGGCTCCTCCCCGGGACCGCGGGCGGATCGGCGACCGATCCGGTGACTACTCTGCGTGTCATTCGACGGACCTACAGTAGCCGGTGTCGGGGGCGGCCGACAACCGCCGGAATGCAGGAGGATGGAAAGGCGTTTCACGAACATTCGGCCGCGGTCGCGGCCGTCGAGGAGGTACGACAGCGGTGCTCGACCCGCACGAGCTGTACGAGCTGGCCGCCGACGCGCCCGCGCAGGGCGAGCTCGGCGATCCCGTGCTCATCCAGACCCTGACCGGCTTCGTCGACGCGGGCCAGGCCACCCGGCTTGCCCGGCAGCACCTCGATACGACGCTGGAGGGCCGGCTCGTCGCGACCTTCGACATCGACGCGCTGCTCGACTACCGGTCCCGCCGGCCCCCGATGATCTTCATGGAAGACCACTGGGAGCGGTACACCGAGCCCGCGCTCGAGCTGCACCTCATGCACGACGACGCCGGCACCCCGTTCCTGCTGCTGGGTGGCCCCGAGCCCGATCTGCAATGGGAACGGTTCACCGCGGCGGTCGGCGGCCTGGTCGAGCGGCTCGGTGTCGGCGTCACGATCGGCCTGAACTCCATTCCGATGGCCGTCCCGCACACCCGGCCGACCGGGGTCACCGCGCACGCCACCCGACGCGAGCTGATCGCCGGTTACGAGCCGTGGCTGCAGCGCGTGCAGGTGCCGGGCAGCGCCGGTCACCTGCTGGAATACCGGCTCGGCCAGTGGGGCCGCGACGCCATCGGGTTCGCCGCGCATGTGCCGCACTACGTCTCCCAGACCGAATACCCGGCGGCCGCCGAGGTGCTGCTCGAGTCCATCTCCCGTACGACCGGGCTGATGTTGCCCACGACGGAGCTGCGCGAGGCGGCGGAGTCCGTCCGCGCCGACATCGACCGGCAGGTCGACGAGACCGACGAGGCGCGCGCGGTCGTCCACGCGCTGGAAGAGCAGTACGACGCGTTCACCCGCGGCCGTGCCGGCACCAACCTGCTCGCCGACCAGACCGGGCCGCTGCCGAGCGCCGACGAGCTGGGCGCCGAGCTCGAGCGGTTCCTGGCTTCGCAGCCGCGGCCCGGTGACCCCCCGGGCGCCTGAAAGAATGACCGGCATGCGGCTCGCGACCTGGAACGTCAACTCGATCAAGGCGCGGCAGCCCCGGCTGCTCGAGTGGCTGGCCGAGGCCAAGCCCGACGTGGTCTGCCTGCAGGAGGTGAAGACCACGATCGAGGCCTTTCCCACCGACGAGGTCGGGGCGCTCGGGTACGAGGCCGCCATCCACGCCGACGGCCGGTGGAACGGGGTGGCACTGCTGTCCCGCCTCGGCCTGGCCGACGTCGTACGCGGGTTCGCCGGCGAGCCCGGTTTCCCCGACCCGGAGACCCGGGCGGTCTCGGCGACCTGCGGCGGCATCCGGGTCTGGTCGGTGTATGTGCCCAACGGCCGGGTGCCCGACTCGCCGCACTACGGGTTCAAGCTGGCCTGGCTGGAGTCCTTGAAGGACGCGGTGGCCGCCGACCTGGCGTCGTCGCCGTCGCTCGTCGTGTGCGGCGACTTCAACGTGGCGCCCACCGACGCCGACGTCTGGGACCCGAAGGTCTTCGTCGGGTCGACCCACGTGACCGGCCCGGAGCGGGCGGCGCTCGCCGCGCTGCTCGAGGTCGGGCTGACCGACGTCGTCCCGACGCCGATGAAGGGCCCGTTCCCGTTCACCTACTGGGACTACCGGGCGGGCATGTTCCACCAGAACAAGGGCATGCGGATCGACCTGGTGTACGCCAGCGCCCCGCTCGCCGACCGGGTCCAGTCGTCCTACGTGGACCGGGAGGCCCGCAAGGGCAAGGCCCCGTCCGACCACGCCCCGATCGTCGTCGACCTCGACCCCTCCTAGCCCCAACGCCGGCGATCTTGCAGTTGTGCCCCCGCATATCGGACGAGTCGGATCGACACAGGGGGCATAACGGCACGATCGTGGTCGTGCGTCGGCACCGGCGATGTTCAGGGCGCCCGGGCCTCGACCAGCGACGCGAAGACCACGACGTTGTCGACGTAGCCGATGCCGCCGCCCTTGAACTCGCCCCCGCAGGTGATCAGCCGCAGCGACGGGCGGCTGAAGTCGGCGTAGATGCGCTCGATCGGCTGGTCGGCCTTGCGGAACTTCTCGACCGAGTTGACCTCGAAGACCGCCACGCTGCCGTCGCGGCGGTTTATCTCGACCCGGGTGCCCGGTTTGATCTTCGCCAGGCCATGGAAGATCGACGGGCCGGTGCGGGTGTCGGCGTGGCCGACGATCACGGCCGGGCCGTACTGGCCCGGTGTCGGGCTCTTCTTGAACCAGCCGGCCTCGTTGTGATGGGCGAGGTCGGGCACGGCGATCGACCCGTCGTCGGCGACGCCCACGTCGTGGATCGGCGCCCTGACCTTGAGCGCGGGGATCGTGATGCGGGTCGGCACGCTCGGCTCCATCACCGGGAAGCGGCCCGGCGGCGGCACGGCGCCGCCGGCGATGCCGCCGCGACCGGCGACGCCGGCGACGGCGGCGGCCGCACCGAGCACGATCAGGGCCACGGCGAGCGGACCGGTGGAGCGCCGCCCCGCCATCTCACGTGGTTCGCCGGCGGCGCAGCGTCACGACGCCCAGCGCGAGGCCGGCCGCGAGCGCGGTCAGGCCGCCGGTGAGGAGCATGGTGCTGCCGGACACGTCGTCGGCGGTGCCGCCGAACCCGGTCGCCGGGCCGTGGCTGGGCCGGTTGCCCTTGACGATCGTCAGCGACGTCCGGCCGCCGAGCAGCGTGTCCGGGCAGTCGAGGACCACCCGGTAGGTGAGGGCGGCGGCGTCGGGCTTGACCGTCGCGGTCGAGGTCAGCAGGCCCAGGCTGGGCTGCGGCTGCAGGGTGATCTGCCCGTCGGTGAACGCGCGTGACTCCACGGTCGCGGTGCGCAAGTTGTCGGGGCAGCTCGCCTCGATGCCGACGATGGCGCCGGGCTCGGCGGTGCTCGGCTTCACCCGCACGAACCGGCCCTGGGGCGACGGCGTCGGCGACGGGGACGGTGAGGGCGACGGCGAGGGGGAAGGCGACGGTGACGGCGCGGGAGCCGCCAGCGCGGGCGAACCGGCCGCGACGGTCAGCCAGGCGACCGCCGCGAGGACGGCCATCGCTCGGCGCCCGGACATCCCGACCCCCTTTCGCGAACTCCCGCGTCGATTGTCGCATTTGGATGCCCGGCGCGACAGCGGGCAAAATCGTCCTCGTGAACCCGACCGCCACGATCCGGACCTACCATCCCCGCGCCGGGCGGATGAGCGGCCGGCACCACGAAGCGCTCACCCGGCTGTGGCCGACGTACGGCGTCACCGTCGACGGCACGCCGCTGGACCTGTCGGTACTGTTCGGACGGGACGCCGCGCTGGTGCTCGAGATCGGGTCCGGCATGGGCGACGCGACCGCCGCGATGGCCGCCGCCGACCCCGACCGCGACTACCTCGCCGTCGAGGTGCACACGCCGGGCATCGCCAATCTGCTCGCGCTCGTCGAGGACCGACGGCTGGCCAACGTACGGGTCGCCCGTGGCGACGCCCTCGAGCTGCTCGGCCGGATGCTGCCGCCGGGCCGGCTGGACGCCGTGCACCTATTCTTCCCGGACCCGTGGCCCAAGGTGCGCCACCACAAGCGGCGGCTGGTCCAGCCCGCCCACGTGCCCGCGCTGCGGGCCGGCCTGCGCCCGGATGGGGTGCTGCACTGCGCGACCGACTGGGAGCCGTACGCCGCTGCCATGCTGCGGGCGCTGTCCGCCGACCCCGAGCTGGTCAACCTGTACGACCGGTACGCGCCTCGACCGAGTCACCGGCCCCCGACGCGCTTCGAACGGCGCGCCGAGCGGGCCGGACGCCCCGTCTTCGATCTGCTGTTCCGCCGGGCCGGCGCGTGACGCTCGCCGACCAGCTGCCGGATTCCCCGGATCCGGACGCGCTCTTCACCGCCTTCGAGGGCTGGGCCAACGGGCAGGGCCTCGCGCTCTACACCCACCAGGAAGAGGCGCTCATCGAGATCGTGTCGGGCGCGAACGTCATCCTGAACACGCCCACCGGCTCGGGCAAGAGCCTCGTCGCCGCCGGCGCACACTTCGCGGCGCTAGGCACCGGGCGCCGCTCGTACTACACCGCCCCCATCAAGGCGTTGGTGTCGGAGAAGTTCTTCGACCTGTGCCGCGTCTTCGGCCCGGAGAACGTCGGGATGCTCACCGGCGACGCCGCGGTCAACGACGGCGCGCCGATCGTGTGCTGCACGGCCGAGGTGCTGGCCAACATCGCGCTGCGCGACGGCGCCGACGCCGACGTCGGCCAGGTCGTGATGGACGAGTTCCACTTCTACGCGGAGCCGGACCGCGGTTGGGCGTGGCAGGTGCCGCTGATCGAGCTGACCCACGCCCAGTTCGTGCTGATGTCGGCGACGCTCGGCGACGTCACCCGCTTCGAGCGCGACCTGACCCGCCGTACGGGCCGGCCGACAGCCGTCGTCGCGTCGGTGCAACGGCCGGTCCCGCTCATCTTCTCGTACGCCACGACGCCGCTGCACGAGACGCTCGACGAGCTGCTGCAGACCAACCAGGCGCCGGTGTACGTCGTGCACTTCACCCAGGCGGCCGCGCTGGAGCGGGCGCAGGCGCTGATGAGCGTGATCGTGGCCACCCGCGCCGAGCGGGACGCGATCGCCGAGGCGTTGGGCAACTTCCGCTTCGCGGCCGGCTTCGGCCGTACGCTGTCGCGGCTGGTCCGGCACGGGATCGGCGTACACCACGCCGGGATGCTGCCCCGCTACCGCCGGCTGGTCGAGACGCTCGCGCAGGCCGGCCTGCTCAAGGTGATCTGCGGCACCGACACGCTCGGCGTCGGCATCAATGTGCCGATCCGCACGGTCCTGTTCACCGGACTGTCCAAGTTCGACGGCCGACGGGTCCGGCTGCTCAAGGCCCGCGAGTTCCACCAGATCGCCGGCCGGGCCGGGCGGGCGGGCGTCGACCCCGTCGGCATGGTGGTCGCGCAGGCGCCCGACCACGTCATCGAGAACGAGCGGGCGCTCGCCAAGGCCGGCGACGACCCGAAGAAGCGCCGCAAGGTGGTCCGGCGCAAGCCGCCGGAGGGCGCGGTCGGCTGGGGCCGGCCCACGTTCGACCGGCTGGTGACCGCCGAGCCCGAGCCGCTCGTGTCGTCGTTCCGCGTGTCGCACGCCATGCTGCTCAACGTGATCGGCCGGCCGGGCAACGCGTTCGAGGCGATGCGGCACCTGCTCACCGATAACGACGACGACCCGCCCGCCCGGCGCCGGCACATTCACCAGGCCATCGCCATCTACCGCGCGCTGCTCGCCGCGGGTGTGGCCGAGCCGGGACCCGCCGGCCTGCCGCGTCTGACCACCGACCTGCCGCTGGACTTCGCGCTCAACCAGCCGCTGTCGACGTTCGCGCTGGCGGCGCTGGAGCTGCTCGACCGCGGGTCGCCGACCTATGCGCTGGACGTGGTCTCGGTCATCGAGTCCACCCTGGACAACCCACGGCCGGTGCTGTCCGCCCAGCAGTTCAGGGCGCGCGGCGAGGCGGTCGCGGCGATGAAGGCGGAGGGCATCGAGTACGAGCAGCGGATGGAGCTGCTCGAGGACGTGACGCATCCGAAGCCGCTCGCCGACCTGCTCGATGACGCGTACGAGATGTACCGCCGCGGCCATCCCTGGGTGGCCGACCACGAGCTCGCGCCGAAGTCGGTGGTGCGCGACATGTACGAGCGGGCGCTGACGTTCACCGAGCTCGTCTCGTTCTACGGCCTGTCCCGGTCCGAGGGGCTCGTGCTGCGCTACCTCGCGGACGCGTACAACGCCCTGCGCCGCACCGTTCCGGAGGACGTGCGGGACCCGTCGCTGGAGGACCTGGTCGAGTGGCTCGGCGAGCTCGTGCGCCAGGTCGACTCCAGCCTGCTCGACGAGTGGGAGCGGCTGCGCAATCCGACCGAGTCGGCGCAGGAGGCGCTGCACGAGGCGCCGCCGTCGGTGACCCGCAACCTGCGGGCGTTCCGGGTGCTCGTGCGCAACGCGCTGTTCCGGCGGGTGACGCTGGCGTCGCTGCACCGGTACGACGAGCTCGGTGAGCTGGACGCGGAGGCCGGATTCGACGCGGACACGTGGCGGGCGGCGCTGGCGCCGTACTTCGACCTGCACGGTTCGCTGTCGACGGGCCCGGACGCCCGCGGACCGGCGCTGTTGATCATCGATGAGAAGCCGGGCGGGTGGCACGTCCGGCAGATCTTCGACGACCCGGTCGGCGACCACGACTGGGGCATCGACGCCACGGTCGATCTTGCCGAGTCGGACGCCGCGGGGGTGGCCGTGGTGCGGGTAACCGGAGTGGGCACAGCGGCCGTCTTCGATTAGAATGGATGTACGAAAAGCGCTGTTGAGCTGCAGCGATCTTGCTCCGTGGAGGCTCTTGTGACCGCTCCCACCCTCCCCTATGCCACGCTCCTGGGGTTCGCCCGCTTCGTCGACCGCACCGGGCCCGCGAAGGCCACCTTCGTCGGCGGGCTGCGCCGCGCCCGCGAGCGCCGGTCCGGCTTCAACCCCCATGGCCCCCTGGTCAAGGCGGTCCGGTCCGAGATCGCCTTCCACGGCGGTGGCCGCTACCTGCACGCGGCCGCCGAGGCGGTCAAGCCGCGCTGGCAGCCGCTCTACGCCGCGCTGCTGCCCGGCGCGCTGGCCTACCTCGAGACGATCGCACCGCAGACCCAGCTGGCCCAGACCCGCGACGCGATCGGCATGGTCGGCGGCCTCCCCGTGAAGATCAACCCGCACTTCGGCCTGCGCCTGCCCGACGGCCGCGCCGAGGCGGTCCGGCTCTTCCTCGACGAGCAGCCGCCCAGCCCCGAGACTGTGCTCGCGACGCTGCACCTGATGGCGCGCCACATGGACCAGGTGCTCCCGCACGCCGAGCCCGTGCTCGTCGACGTCCGCCGCGGGATCGTGCACCGCAGCGACCCCACGGTCAAGGCCGACCAGGTGGAGCGCTGGCTCGCCGGCGAGGCGGCCGCCTTCGCCGCCACCTGGTCGGCGGCCGCTTAGCGGCGACGGTGCGCCGGACGCCGGTTCGCCGCCCCAGCGGCCGGCGTCCGGCCCACGCCGGGGCGCCTCGACGCACGCTCCCCGAATGCGATTCGACTCCCGTCCCTCGATCCTCTTGGCCCGGCCGGAGAAGGCGCCGGAGCTCTCCGAAGCCGACCGCCGCGGGGCCGACCGCCGCGGGGAGGACCGGCGGCTCGGCCAGCGGCGGCGGTAGACCGCTGATCCCGGGGGGGTCGCCCACCGGTCGTCGAGGCCGTCAGGCGAACGGCAGCGCGCCCAGCACCGTAAGCCGCTGCGTCGGGCGGGTCAGCGCCACGTACAGGTCGCTCGGCCCGCGGGCCGACTCCGCCGCGATGCCCGCCGGGTCGACCACGACCACCGCGTCGAACTCGAGGCCCTTGGCCTGCCGCACGGTGAGCAGCACGACCGGTGCCTCGAGGTCCGGCGACATCAGGTCCGCGCCGACCACCGGTGCGAGGGTGGGGATCAGGTCGGGCGGCGCGATCACCGCCACCCGGCCGTCGCCGACGGCCTCGACCTCGCGGCGCAGCGCCGCGGCCAACCCGGACGGCAGGTCCAACGGCGACATCATCGGAGGTACGCCGGTCGCGCGCACCGACCGCGGCGGCACCGCCGCCGGGTCGATCCCGGCCAGCACGCCCGACGCCAGCGCCATCACCTCGGCGGGCGTGCGGTAGTTGACGGTCAGCTCGGCCAGCCGCCACCGATCGTCCACATAGGGCGCGAACACGTCGGACCAGGACGCGGCGCCGGCCGGATCGCCGGTCTGCGCGATGTCGCCTACCACGGTCATCGACCGGCTCGGGCAGCGCCGCATCAGCAGCCCCCAGGCCATCGGCGACAGCTCCTGCGCCTCGTCGACGATCACGTGACCGAACGCCCAGGTGCGGTCGCGGGCCGCCCGCTCGGCGGCGGTCAGCCGCATTTCGGTCTCCTGCCGGGCGGCCAGCCGCGACGCGTCCAGCAGGTCGGTGACGAGCAGCAGCTCCGGGTCCTCCTCGTCCTCCGTGTCGATCGACGCCGATCCGCGGGCGATCTCCAGCGCGCCCTCGGCGTATGCGATCTCGGATCGTCGTACCCGATCGGCGGCCTCGACCCCCGCCGCGACCGCGGCCGGCACGGGGCCGAGCTGCTCCGCCGCCTCATCCAGGAGCGGCACGTCGGCGGGCGTCCACGCGGCGCCGTCGGCGCGGTGCAGCAGCGCGATCTCCGACTCCGACAGGCCGGCCGCGCGCAGCCGGTCGGGCGCCTCGTACAGGTCGGCGAGGAGCTTCTGCGGCGTCAGCGGCGGCCATAGCCGGTCGAGCGCCCGCGCGGCGCCGGCGTCCGCGGCGAGCTCGGCCCGGATGTCGGCCAGGTCGGCCGCGCCCATCAGCATCGGGTCGCCGGGGGCGTCGCCCTCGCCGAGCGGGTCGTCGGCGTACGGGTCGGTGCCGATCGCCGCCGCCACCTGAGCGACGAGCGCCTCCACCACCTGTTCCGCGAAGACCTCGCGGGCCGCGTTGTGCAGCCTGCCGCAGCGGCGCGCCCGGTCGCGCGCGGCGCGCACGACGTCGGCGTCGATGACGACCTCCTGGCGCTCGACCACGAGCCGGATCGGCGACTCGGGCAGCTCCTGCCGGTCGCGGACCGCCGCGGCAAGCACGTCTTTCATCACCGCCCGGCCCTTGACCGCCGCCACCGCGTCGGGCTCGGCCGCCACCGCCTTCACGCCCGGGTAGAGGTCGCCCAGGGTGGCGAGCAGGACGCCGGTCTCGGCCAGGGACGGGAGCACGTGGCCGATGTAGCGCAGGAACGTCGCATTGGGACCCACGACCAGCACCGCCCGGGTCGACAGCTCGCGGCGGTGGGTGTAGAGCAGGTACGCCGCGCGGTGCAGCGCGACCGCGGTCTTGCCGGTGCCCGGGCCGCCCTGCACGACGAGCACCCCGCCGAGGTCGGCGCGGATCACGCGGTCCTGCTCGGCCTGAATCGTCTCGACGATCTCGGGCATCCGGCCGGTGCGGGCCGCGCCGACGGCCGCGAGCAGCGCGGCCTCGCCGGTTAGGCCCTCCCGCCCGTGCGCCTCGGTCAGGTCGAGCACCTCGTCGTCGAGCCCGACGACAAGGCGCGACGCGGTACGGATGTGCCGGCGGCGGCGGACGCCCTGCGGATCGGCGGCGGTCGCGAGGTAGAACGGGCGCGCGGCCGGCGCGCGCCAGTCCATCAGCAGCTGTTCGCGGTCGCCCCCGTCGTCGAAGATGCCGATCCGGCCGATGTAGCGCGGGCTCACGGCCTCGAGGTCGAGGCGGCCGAAGCACAGGCCGCTTTCCACGGCGGAGAGCGCGGCGAGCTGCTCGGTGTAGAGGGCAACGGTGGCGTCGCGTTCGGTCTGGGCCTGAAGGGTGCCGCCGCGGGTCTTCAGCGCGACGGCGCGCCGCTGGGCGGCCCGCTCCCGCATGCCGTCGAGGCGTTCGTAGAGGGTGTCAACGTACTTCTGCTCGTGATCGATATCATCGGCGCGACCGGACAAGAGCGATCCCCCTGGAAGCGATGCGAACCTCCCAAGATAGCGCGGCGCTCAACCGCGCCCTGCTCGCGCGGCAGGGGCTGCTGGCACGGCACCGGCTCGGGGTGGTGGAGGCGGTCGAGACCATCGGGGCGGTCCAGGCCCAGCAGTGGTCGACGCCGCCGATCGGCCTGTGGAGCCGGCTGTCCGGCTTCGACCCGGCGGACCTGTGGGCCGCGCTCGACGCGGGTGACCTGGTCACCGGCATCCTCATGCGGCGAACGTTGCACCTGGTCAGCGCGGCCGAGCATCCGGCGTACGCGCGGGTTGCGGTCGACGGCGGCGTCGGCGGCTGGCTGCTGCGTGGCGCGGCACCGCCGTCGCGGGCGGACGAGCTGCTGGCGGCCACGCTGCGCTGGGCGGCCGGGAAGGTTCGCACCGGCGAGGAGGTCACGGCGTACGTGGAGTCGTGGGTGGCCGCGCATCCCGGTGCGCTGCCGGACGAGGCGGTCGCGGCCCAGCGGGAGTACGACTGGCGACCGTTCCGCGCGCAGCCGTCGTTCGTGCGCGCGCCGGCGGACGGGCGATGGGGCGCGCGGACGCCGTCCGGGTACCGCGCGCTGCCGGCCGCCATGGCGGACACCGGACCCGCGTGGGAGCTGGTCGTGCGCCGTCATCTGGCCGCGTTCGGGCCGGCGGGCGCCGACGACGTGGCGTACTGGACCGGCGCCGGGGTCAAGACCGCCAAGGCCGTGCTCGACCGGCTCGACCTGGAGACGCTCGGCGAGGAGGGCTCGAAGCGGGTGCTGTACGACGTGCCCGGCGCGCCCCGGCCCGGCGGTGACGTCGAGGCGCCCGTACGGTTCCTGCCGGCGTTCGACGGGGCGCTGCTCGCGTATGCCGCCAACCGGCGCGCCCGGATCCTGCCCGACGCCTACCGCGACCGGGTCTACCGGCGCGCCAACCTGCGGTGGCTGCCCACGTTCCTCGTCGACGGCGTGGTGGCCGGCACCTGGTCGTCGTCGGTGAAGCGCGGCGGCGCGGTGCTCGACGTAACACCTTTCGCCACGCTTCCCCGCGCCACCGAAGCGATGCTGAGCGCCGAGGCCGCGGACCTGATCCGCTTTCTCGAGCCGGCCGCCAAGACCCACGCGGCCAGGATCACGTCCGCATAGCCTCGCTGATCTTGGATTGATCGTCACCCAAACCGGGCAGTTCGCACAGATAGATCCGAGATCGGCGGGGTTCGGGAAACCGAGCGGCGACCGGGGCGCGGCCCTGCCTATCCTTGGCACCGAGATGAACCAGCCCCCGCGTGCCCGCCTCGCCGAGCTCACGATCCGCGACGAGCACCGGCTGGGTCGCCGGATCGACGGCCTGCGCACCGTCCGCGATCCAGCCAGGCGCGAGGCTGCGAG
>DATDJX010000523.1:0-3581 GCA_036520275.1 Asanoa sp. | reverse complement strand
TGCCCGGCCACATGAACGTGCTGCTCGCCGAGGCCGACGTGCCGTACGACAAGCTCAAGGAGATGGACGACATCAACCCGGAGTTCCCGCGCACCGACGTCGCGCTCGTGATCGGCGCCAACGACGTCACCAACCCGGCCGTGCGGACGGTGGCCGACTCGCCGATCTACGGGATGCCGATCCTCGACGTCGACAAGGCGGGCTCGGTGATCGTGCTCAAGCGGTCCATGAACAGCGGCTTCGCGGGCATCGACAACCCGCTGTTCTACGACGAGAAGACCGCGCTGCTGTTCGGCGACGCGAAGGCCTCGGTGGGCGAGGTGCTCGCCGAGGTGCAAGCCCTCTGACAAGCTTCACAATCACGGTCAGACGGCCGGGATAGGGTGGCGCAATGCGTGTACTGCTCGCCGCCCTAGCGGCCTTACTCGTCCTCGCGGCGCCAGCCTCCGCGGCCTCGCCCGACATCGTCATCTCCCAGGTCTACGGCGGCGGCGGAAATACCGGCGCCCAGTACAAGAACGACTTCATCGAGCTCTACAACCACGGCCCCGACCCCGTGCCGGTCACGGGCTGGAGCGTGCAGTACGCGGCGGCGGGCGGAACCTCATACCAGCGGACGCCGCTGACCGGCACTATCCGGCCGGGCCGCTATTACCTCGTGCAGGAGGCGGCCGGCGCCAACACCGCCGCGCCGGAGCTCCCGACGCCCAACGCCACCGGCACCATCGCGATGGCGGCAGGCGCCGGAAAGGTCGCCTTGGTGACCAACAACACGACGCTCACGTGCGGCGCGGACTGCGACGCCGCACCGGGCGTGAAGGACTTCGTCGGGTACGGCAACGCCAACGACTCCGAAGGCCTGCCGACCCAGGGGCTATCGAACACGACGTCGGCCCAGCGACTCGAGGGTGGCAACGTCGACACCGACAACAACCTCCTCGACTTCACGGTCGGCGCGCCGAACCCGCGCAACACGCCGCCGCCGGCCAGCATCACCTCAACCGATCCTGCCGACGGCGAGAACGACGTCCCGCTCGACAGCAACGTGACGGTCACGTTCAGCGGTCCGGTCGAGCCGACGTTCGGCATCAGCTGCTCGAGCAGCGGGACGCATGCGTTCACCGAAGGCGGCGGTCCGACCGAGTTCACGCTCGATCCAGCGACCGACTTCGCGCGCGGCGAGACCTGCACGGTCACCGTCCATACCGAGGACCTGGACGACGACTTCCGCTTCTCGACGATCGGGGTCGAGGGCCTGCGCATCCACGACATCCAGGGCGCGCAGCACCGCTCGCCGTACGAGAACCGCGTCGTCAGCGGTGTGCCGGGCGTGGTCACCGCGGCGAGTACGAACGGCATCTGGGTGCAGGACGCCAGCCCCGACGCGGACAATCGCACCTCCGAGGGCATCTTCCTGTTCAGCCCGAGCGCGCGGCCGCCGGTCGGCACCGCCGTGCAGTTCAGCGGCGCCGTCCAGGAGTTCAAGCCGGCCAGCTGGGGTCCCGAGAGCCTGTCGCTGACCGAGATCTCCCGGCCGACGGTGACGCCCGTGGAGGGCGGTAGCCCGATCGCTCCGACCGTGGTCGGCGAGGGCGGCCGCATCCCGCCGAACCGGGTCATCGACAACGACTCGAGCGGCGACGTCGACACCAACCCGATGTTCGACCCGCAGGAGGACGGCATCGACTTCCACGAGAGCCTTGAGGGCATGCTCCTGCAGTTCAACGACGCCGTGGCGACCGGGCCGAGCAATAGCTTCGGCGAGGTCTCGATCGTCGGCGACAACGGCCGCTTCGCCGGCGTGCGCACGCCGCGCGGCGGCGTGATCGTGCGCGCGGACGACTTCAACCCCGAGCGCTTCATCCTCGACGACGTGATCGGCGAGACGCCGAACACGGCCAACGTCGGTGACAAGTTCTCGTCGCCGATCGTCGCGGTCGCGGACTACTCGTTCGACAACTACAAGTACTACCCGCTGGCCGACGCGACGGCGACGGGTGCCCTCCAGCGCGAGGTCACCGACACGCCGAGCACCAACGAGCTGGCGATCGCGTCGTTCAACGTCGAGAACCTGGCCCCGACCGACTCGCCGGCCAAGTTCGCGGGCCTCGCGGACACGCTCATCAACAACCTCAAGGCACCGGACGTCGTCGCCGTCGAGGAAATCCAGGACAACGATGGCGTGACCGGCGGCACCGCCAGCCTGGTCACCGACGCCAGCGTCACGTGGAACACGCTGATCGCGGCGATCGCGGCCGCCGGCGGCCCGACCTACCAGTACCGGCAGATCGACCCTGTCGACGACCAGGACGGCGGGGCGCCCGGCGGCAACATCCGCCAGGGCTTCCTGTTCCGGACGGATCGCGGTCTGGCGTTCGTAGACCGACCTGGTGGCACGTCGACAAACGCGACGGCGGTCGTGCGGAGCCGTGGCGACGCGCACCTTACGTTCAGCCCGGGCCGCATCCAGCCGTCCGATCCGGCGTTCACCACCAGCCGCAAGCCGCTCGCCGGCGAGTTCACGTGGAAGGGCAAGACGCTGATCGTGGTCGCCAACCATTTCAACTCCAAGGGCGGCGACGACCCGCTGTTCGGCCACCTCCAGCCGCCGACCCGCGTCACCGAGACGCAGCGGCACGCGCAGGCGACGATCGTCAACGCGTTCGCGCGCGAAATCCAGCACGCCGACCCGCTCGGCAATTACGTCGTGCTCGGCGACATCAACGACTTCGAGTTCTCGGAGACCGTGCAGATCCTGCAGGGCTTCCAGATGCTCGACCTCTACTACCTGCTGCCGCCGAACGAGCGCTACTCGTATGTGTTCGAGGGCAACTCCCAGGCGCTGGACCACATCCTGGTCTCACCCGCGCTGCTGGTCCCGCTGCCCGAGTACGACTCGGTGCACGTGAACTCCGAGTTCGCCGACCAGCAGTCCGACCACGACCCGCAGGTCGCGCGGCTGCGGCCCAACTAGAGAAGCCGTCCCCCGCCCGGGGTCCGTGCGATGAAGGACACGGACCCCGGGGGGAGAGACGGAATTTCAGCCGCGCGGAGGCGGCGGCGTGCTGGCGACGGCCTGGGCCGCGCCGGCCTGGCCGGCGGGCGCGGACTGGGCGCCGGTGAGCATCCAGTGCACCTGGGCGGCCGCGTCGGTCGCCGAGCCGTCGCGCGGCTCGCGGTGCACTGACAACAGGCGCTCGTTGCCGAAGCGCAGGACGGAGACGCTGAAGCAGGACGCCTCGACGCCGTGGCGGCGGCTCAGCCAGTCGAGCGTGGCGATGGCGCGCGGGTCGTAGCCGCCGGCGACGAGCACGAGCTGCGGCGAGTCACCGGGCACGACGGCCTCGAGCGCGTCGGAGATCTCGGCGAGCCGGGCGGCGTCCCAGCCGGCGACGTCGGCGACGGCGCCGAGCGCGCGGCTGATCTGCCACTCGACGGTATCGCCGGTGACGTGCAGGACCACGGCGCGGCCGGACTGCTCGTCGAAGGCCAGCAGGTCGATGCCCGGAGCGGGCTCACGGCCCACCAGGCGCAGGTTCGGCGTGCCCAGCTCCTGGGCGAACGCCTGCCATGAAGCGGCG
>DATDJX010000522.1:0-5380 GCA_036520275.1 Asanoa sp. | reverse complement strand
CGTCCGCGACGGCGTGGTGCACGGCCACGACCATTCCCACCTTGTTGCAGCGCAGCCCGGCCACGAATACGATCCGCCACAATGGACGATCGCGGTCGAGCGGCCGAGCGGCCCAGGTGGCGGCCCAGTCGAGGAACTCCGGCTCCGACGCGTCGGCAAGCCGTGCGACCCCGACATGCCGATGGACGTCGAAGGACTCGTCGTCCATCCACAACGGGCGGCCGCGGTCGAAGTGCGTCCAGTCGACCCGCCGGCGCAGCTCCGGTACGGCCGCCATCCGCGCGGAAATGATGCGACACAGGGCTTCGAGATCGGGCGGGACGATCGACGGAACCGGCTCCAGCAGACCGGCGAGGCCGATGTTCCAGGCCGAGGACGGCTCCTCGGCCCAGAACGTCATGAGGTCGCCGATCTCCAGCCGGCCAGGGCCGCCTCGCGACGGCCCGGACCGGGTTCGCAGGGTCATGTCAGCGCTCCTGGGAGGGAGCCAACCGGGGCGCGCACGGGATCCCGGCCGGTGGTGGTGGCGGCGTGCCACCGCTGCGGATCAGCCGGGTGTCCGCCTCACCCGTCCGGTCCACCAGCCGATCGTGCGCCGTGCCGGCCAGCCAGCGATCCACGTCGGCCTGGCGGGCGATGCCGAGGAAGTACCGGCCGTCACCGCGGGCGGTGATGCGCACCGCGCCGAAGCCGCTAAGATCCACCGCCCAGCGGTCGGCGTGCAGGGTCAGCCCTTCGGCGGTCAGCCATCGGCCCGGCGGCTCGGTCAGGTCGGCGCGCACCCGTACGTGATGGCGGTTCACGATGCCTCCTCTGCGGTCCTGCGTCGCGCCGGCTACGGGCGCAACGCGCTGTCCAGGAACGCGGTCACCCGGGCCGACCACTGGTCGGGGTGCCGGGCCAGCCCCTGGGTGTGCGGCGTGTCCGGCAGCTCCCACAACTGTGTGGACACCGGTGCCGCGGCGCGGTACTGCCGGGCGCCGTCCACCTCGCCCCGGCCGGCGATCAACAGGATCGGGCGCGGCGCCGTACGGGCGAACGCGTCCGCGAGCCCGATCGGCTGCGCAGCCTCGGTGAGCAGGTCCGCAACGGTGAAGACGGTCCACTCGACGGCGCGCTGGACAGCTCCGCCCACGCCGGAGGGAAGCGTCTCGAGATCGCCTGTCGACCGGCGCTCGACACCCTCCGCCACCACCGCCCGGATCCGCCGGTCGGCCGCGGCCGCGGTGATCGCCTGCTCCCCGCCCATCGAGAGGCCGACGACGGCGATCCGGTCCTCGTCCACATCGGACCTGCCGACCAGATGGCTCACGGCGGCCGCCACGTCGGGCACGCCGTACCAGCCGAAGTCCATGGCGCGCCCGGCGCTGGCGCCGTGGCCGCGCGTGTCCAGCAGCAGAACGCCGTAACCGTGGCGGGCGAGGACGGCCGCGTGGTCGACGACGGCGCCGCGGGTCGATCCGGCGCCGTGCAGCAGCACCACCGCAGCGCGGTTGGGCCCGGGCACAAACCACGCGGCGAGCGGGATGCCGTCGCGCGTGTGCACGACGACGTCCTCGTACGTCAGTCCGGCGGCTGCCGGCGTCGGCGCGCCGGAAGACGTCGGCGGCACGTTGGTGGCGGCGATCGACTGCGGCACCGGCAGCAGGACGAACTGCGCGACGAGGGCCGCCGCCGGGACGGCGAGCAGCTTGTGCCAACCGCGGGCGGCACGGACCAGCACGACCGTGCCGTACGCCGCGAGCGCGAGGCCGGCGAACAGGAGCGCGGCGCCGGTCACGGCGACGGTCGTCGCGCCGGACTTGGACAGGTGCGCCGGGGCGATGCCGAGCCCCGTGACGAGCCCGGCCAGGCCCCATCCGACGGCGGTCCAGCCCCGGACCGACCGGCTCGCCCGGCGTAGTCCGGCGGTTGCGGCGACGGTGCCGGCGACGACCACGACGGCGCGCAGCGCACGCCATGGCGGGATTCCGTCGGCGGCGACCAGGACGACGAACGCGATACCCTGGACGACTGCGACGAGCACGGGGGCAGCCGGCCGGCCGGTGGCCCCGGAGGGAGGCGCCGGGGCCACCGTGGTCGGTCGGGTCGCGGACGTCATCGCCACGGCCTCGCGAGGAACCGGTCGGGGTAGACGACGAGCCGGCCGTCGACCACCCTGGGGCGCGCCACGAGGCGGCGGGCGGTCGCGACGCCCCAGAGCAGGAGCGTGCCGGTTGCCACGACGCTCAGCAGCACGACGCCTCCCACGAGCATCGCGGCGGCGGCGGCGAACAAGGTAACCGAACCGACGACGCCGGCCACGACGTCGACGCGGTCCACCGAACCGGTCGTGCCGATGTGGGCGAGCCGCCGCCGACGACGCAGGCCGCCATTCCGGCGAGGAAGATGACCGCGCTGACTCCCTTGGCGTCGGGGATGGCGAGGACGTGGCCGACCCGCACGAACTCGACGTAGGCGGTCAGGCCGAGCGCGACGAACCCGGTCGCCACCCCGTCGCGCCAGGTGAGACGCATGATGACACCTCCTGCGGCCTTCGGACCGTTCCCGGATCCGTCTTCATCGCACGCCCTCCGCGCGGCCGCGGTCAGGGTCGGAGGTCACGCGTGGCCGGGCCGGAGGGCCGTGCGCTACTCGACAGCGACCCGGAACGGACGTAGGCCCGGCTCGACCGGACCGACGACCGCGGACACCTCGAGCACGCCGTCGGCGTACCGTGCCGCCGGGGTATGGCTGCGCACGCCCGAACTCGGAGCGCCATCCTTCGTGTTTCCGCCGGCTCCCGGCACACGTCGAGGCGCAGCTCCCCCGCCGCGTAGGTGATGCGCAGATCCTCGTCCGGGTCGATGCCGGGCAGTTCGGCACGCAGCACGAACCGCCGCCCGCTGATGGCCTCCTCGACGGGAATCCGCCGCGGCGCGGACGGCATCGCCGCAACCTATCGGCGGCCGATGAGCTCGAGCCGGTGCAGGTACTCCTGCTCGTCGATCTCACCGCGGGCGAACCGGTCGGCCAGCGTCTGCCGCGCACGGTCGGAGCCGTCCGCCAGGCCGTTGCGCCACCGGAGGACGCCCGCCACGACCAGCGCGATCAGCAGCAGCGGTCCACCGACCGGCAGCCAACCCATGCCGACCATGGCGAAGCCGTAACCGTCACCCATCATCGGGCTCACCTTCTTCCGGACGGGATGCCGGGTTGCGCCGGCACCGGCAGCCCGGCGACCCGCGGCGGACGCAGCAACGGCCCGTAGAGAACGACGCAGAAGGCCGCGAGGGCGCCCGTCACGAGGGCGGTTCCGACGAGCGTCGCGGCCGACGCCTCGGGGTCACCACGCAGCACCATGGTCACCGCCATGCCGGTCACGGACGCGCCGAGCAACGTGTAGGCGCCGACGATGGCGTACATCGGCTCGACCGCCCAGGCGCGGTCGCGGAGCAGGCCGACGCCGACCGCGACCGCGGCCGGGACGACGATGCCGAGGTCCATCAGCTTGACGAGCCAGAACGGGGTCGGGCTCGACAGGTACGCGACGCTTGACGGGCGCCCCCCAACGGCATCCACATAGGACCTCAGGTGGAGGACGACGACGACGAATGCCGCGATCGCGACGAGCAGGATGCCCGCCGCGCGGCGGACGCGGCGCGGAACGGGCGGGAGTCCACGCGCCCCCGCGGCGTTCCAGGCGCCGACGGCGACCGCGCCGGCGAGCACGAAGATGCCGAGCAGCAGCGGGAAGAAGGCCTCGACGTTGCCCGGCAGCCGCAGATGCTCGTTCCCCACGACCAGCTGGGTATAGGTGTACAGCGCGAAGACCGCCGGAGCGAGGCCCAGCATCGGGGCCGCGGCGTCGCGGCGCAGCGCGAGGAGGCCGACGGCGACGGTTGCCGGTGCCACCACGCACAGGGCGGCGGCGTCACCGCCGGCGATCTGGTGCAGGGTCGTCGGCGACGTGCGATAGACGAGCACACCGAGGACGAGCGGGCCGAGGACCGCCGCGGCGGCGATCCCCGTACCCAGCAGGATCAGACCCACGCCGAGCCACCGCCACCGCCCCGCGATCCTGGACATCAGCGTCGCCCCTCCGTGCGGGTCAGGCGCCACCCGAGCAGCGCGACGACCGCTCCGAGCACCGCCATCACGGGCTGCCACGCCATCGCGAGCCCCATGACCGCGACCTGGACGATGATCCAGCCGATCAGGAGGAGGCCGGCCGCGACGGACGCGTCGCCGCCGAACGGATGCCGGCGGATGGCCAGATAGGCGGCGCCGAGCATCGGCACGGCCACGACGGCCAGCAGCGCGATCCCGGGCCACATCCACGACGACATTGCAAGCGGTTCCAGATCCGACAACGGCAGCGCCCAGCCGTCGGCGATCAGCATGATGCCGCCGTAGACCGCGCCAACCCCGACGAAGACCTCGACAGCGGACAGGCCGAGCCGGATCACCGAGCCGGACCCGCGGCCGACAGCGTCATGTGTGTACGACATCGCGCCACCTCCGATGCCCAGCCTCCCGGCCGCCCACTCCGCGCGTGGAGAGGCGAAAGGCCCCTGGAGCCGGGCCCGCGGACCCGCCGTCCGCGTTTGGACGGATGCCGCCGCGGTCGACGCCCGGACGTTCGGCCCGGACGGCGAGTCGTTTGGCACCGGCGACCTGCAGGCCGGGTTGATGACCACGCAGCGGCCGATGAAGACGGCCGCGGCCGAGGCGCCCTACGACACCGGGCGCATCGGTGTCGGGCACATCGGCGGGATATCAGGGCCCATCGACCCGCACGCATGGGACGTTGGCGCCTGCCGCGGCGAGCAGACGGCGCAGACACTGCCCTCAGAGACCTGGAAAGGGAGGATTTCATGAAGGACAACTACCTCATTGTCGTCGGCGTCGACGGCTCTCCGGGCGGGCGTCGGGCGCTGGAGTGGGCGCCGACCGAGGCCGCCGCGCAGGGCGGCTCCGTCCAGGCGGTCGTCGCCTGGCGGTGGGACGGCCCGGACTTCGAACGGCCCAGCGTGACCAACCCCGAGGAGGAGCGTCGCCACGCCCAGCAGATCCTCGATCGGGAGCTCACGGCCCTGACCACGCGGCACGGCTCCGCCCACCCGGTCGCGGGCGAGGTTGTCGAGGGTCGCGCGGCCGTGGCGCTCACCAACGCCGCCCGCAAGGCCGACCTGCTCGTGTTGGGCAGCCACGGTCACAGCCGGCTGCGCCACACCGTGCTCGGCTCGGTCAGCGAGGAGTGCATCCGGCTGGCGACCTGCCCCGTGCTGGTCGTTCCGGTGCCCGCGCCCGCCGCCCCCGAGTCCGAACTGGCGGTCGCGAACTAGCCGGCGCAGCGTGCGGGCGGTGCCGGTCCGGCCTGCCCGCACGCTGCTGCTCG
>DATDJX010000521.1:0-19178 GCA_036520275.1 Asanoa sp. | reverse complement strand
TCGTTCTCGGCGCTCGACGTCGGCACCGACGCCCGGCTGCGGGCGGCCCTGCGGCCGGTCACCGCCGACGCGGCCCTGGTCATCGTCGCCCAGCGGGTGTCCACGATCGTCGACGCCGACCAGATCATCGTCCTGGACGATGGCGAGATCGTCGGGACGGGCCGGCACGACGACCTCCTCGTGACCTGCCCGACCTACGCCGAGATCGTCGAGTCCCAACTCACGGTGGGGGCCGCGGCATGACCGACGACGGCAGGCGCTGGAAGGACGGCGAGCCGCCGGACGGCCTAGCGCCGCACGGCGGGGCGCGCGATGACGGCCGGCCCGACGGGGTACCGGAGCGCGTCGCGCCGGACGGCGAGGCGCGCGATGACCGCGTGCCCGACGGCATGGAGGCGATCGCGGCGTTGGCCGAGACGCTGGGCGACGATGACCAGGGCCGCGTCGGCGGTGACCGGCCGCAGGGCCGCCCGCAGCCGGGCGTCGGTGCCGACGTCGAGCGCCGAGAACGAGTCGTCGAACAGGTAGATCTCCGGTTTCCGGACCAGCGCCCGGGCGATCGCCAGCCGCTGCCGCTGGCCGCCGGAGACGTTCGTGCCGCCCTGCGCGATGGGCGCCTCGAGGCCCTCGGGCATCTCCGAGACGAAGTCGCGGGCCTGGGCGACCGTCAGAGCCTCCCACAGCTCGTCGTCGGTCGCGTCCGGGTTGCCGTACCGAAGGTTGCTCGCGACCGTGCCGGTGAACAGGTAGGGCCGCTGCGGCACCATGCCGAGCTTGCTCCAGAGCAGCTCGGGGTCGAGCTCGCGCACGTCAACGCCGTCGACGAGCACCGACCCGGCCGTCGTGTCGAACAGCCGCGGCGCGAGCGAGAGCAAGGTGGTCTTGCCGGCGCCGGTGCTGCCGATGATCGCCGTGGTCTCGCCGGGCCGCGCCACGAACGAGACGTCGCGTAATACGGGCGCGGCTGCGCCCGGGTATTGGAACGAGACGTCGCGCATCTCCAGCTCGGCGTGCCGGTCGACCGCGCCCACCGGCACCGCCGGCGGCACGACGGAGGAGTCCGTGTCGAGCACCTCCATGATCCGCTCGGCCGAAACGGTCGCGCGCGGCACCATCATGAGCATGAAGGTCGCCATCATGACCGACATCAGGATCTGCAGGAGGTAGTTGAGGAACGCGGTCAGCGCGCCGATCTCGATCTGTCCACTGTCGACCCGCTGGGCCCCGAACCACAGCACCGCGACGCCGGAGACGTTGAGCACGAGCATCACGGTCGGGAAGATCATGGCCATGAGCCGCCCGGCCCGCAGCGCGGTCTGGGTCAGGTCGGCGTTCGCGTCGCCGAAGCGCGCGGTCTCGTACGGCTCGCGCACGAACGCGCGGACCACCCGCACGCCGGTGATCTGCTCGCGCAGCACCCGGTTGACCGTGTCGATGCGGTCCTGCATGAGGCGGAACTGGGGGATCATCTTGCGGATGATCAAGCCGATCGCGACCGCCAGCGCCGGCACGCTGACCAGCATCAGCCAGGACAGGCCGACGTCCTCGCGCAGCGCCATGATGACGCCGCCGACCGCCATGATCGGCGCGGCGACCAGCATCGTGCAGGTCAGCACGACGAGCATCTGCACCTGCTGGGCGTCGTTGGTGGTACGGGTGATCAACGACGGCGCGCCGAGCTTGCCGACCTCGCGAGCGGAGTACCGCCCGACCTGGTGGAAGATCGCCGAGCGCACGTCCCGGCCGAAGCTCATGGCCGTGCGGGCGCCGAAGAAGACCGCCGCGATCGAGCACGCCATCTGGACGGCGGTGACCAGCAGCATCCAGCCGCCGGTGCGGATGATGTAACCGGTGTCACCGGCGGCAATGCCCTTGTCGATGATGTCGGCGTTGAGGCTCGGTAGGTAGAGCAAGGCCATGGTGCCGACGAGCTGCAGGAGCACGACGGCGAGCAGCGGCCGGCCGTACGGCCGCAGGCCCTGGCGTAGGAGTCGGATCAGCACTGGTCCCCCGGGGTCAGTTCGCGTCGGGGTCGAGGACCCCGTCCAGCAGGATCGAGACGATTTGGTCGGTCGTCAGCGGGTTGTGATCGGAGATGAGCGGGTGGGTGCCGGCGAAGGTCAGCAGCCGCATGACGCGGGCGACCTCGGCGGCGGGCATCCGGAACCTGTCGCGGTCGGGCGCGAGCACCCGGTCGACGGCCGCGAGGATCGCGTCGTTGCCGTCGCGGTTCATCGACCGCTGCCGGTCGTGCCACTCCGGCGGCGGACCCTGCATGCGCATCGCCAGGAAGACGTTGAACACCGTGCTCAACCGCTTCTGGAGCAGCCCCACGAGGGCGGCCATCCGGTCGCGCACCGGCAGGTCGAGGTCGATCCCGTTGAGCTCGGCGACGATCGGCAGCGGGTCGAGCATGCTCGCGACCGCCGCCTGGACCAGCGTGTCCTTGTCGGGGAAGACGCGGAAGATGGTTCCCTCGGCGACGCCGGCGGCCTCGGCGATCTGCTTGGTGGTCACCTTGGTGCCGTGCGCCGCGATCAGCGGCAGGGTCGCCTCGATGAGAGCCGCACGGCGCTCCTCGGGAGGAAGCGGCCGGGCACGGCCGCTCGGCGACACGATCGGCGTGGTGGGCAGGGTCACGGGTGACACTATACTGAGTGAGTTACTCACTCACAAGAGTGAGCCGCTCACTCACTAACTAGTCTATCCGGTGATCTCCATGCGGGTGATCCGGCCGTCGCCCGTGCGGAAGACGAACGCGCCGCCGCCGGTGTAGCCCTCGCCCGAAACCCTGACCGAGACGATCGTCCGGGCGCCGTCGTGCTCGACGCCCTCGACCGCGATCCGGCTGTGCACGCCGATGTTCTCGGTCGCATTCCAGCGCGCGATCCGATCCCGGCCGGCGAACTCGCGGCCCCAGTCGACCAGCACCGCGTCGTCGGCGAACGCCGCGACGAAACCGTCGCTGTCCTCCCGGTTGGTCGCGTCGATCATCGCCCGGATGGGGCCCTCGAGCGCGGTCATGGCTCGATCATCGCGCGAGGCCGTAGACCTCCGTCGCGGTACCCGCGAACAGCGCCCGACGCTCCTGCTTGGACACCGGCGGCAGCGCCGCCTCCAGCGCGGCCGCGACCTCCCCGTACCCGGACACCGCGAGCAGGCAGACCGGCCAGTCCGAGCCGAACATCAGCCGGCCGGCGCCGAACCGCTCCAGCGCCTCGACCACGTACGGGCGCAGGTCGTCGGCCCTCCAGGTCGCCCAGTCGGCCTCGGTCACGAGCCCGGACAGCTTCGCGGACACGTTCGGCGCGGCGGCCAGCGGCCGGATCGCGTCGCGCCACTGCGCGAAGCCTTCGGCGCCGGCGCGGATGCGCGGCTTGCCAAGGTGGTCCAGGACGAACCGGAGCTGCGGCACCGCCTGCGCGGCGCGAGCCGCCGCGGGCAGCTGGTCGACCCGGACGACCAGGTCGAACGCGAGCCCTTCGGCCGCCACCGACGCGAGACCGGCCCGGACCTCGGGACGGTCGAGGTAGTCGCGCTCCTCGGCCTGCACCTGCGAGCGCAGCCCGACGAGCGCGCCGCCGCCCTCCAACGCGCGATAACGGGCGACCAGGTCGGCGAGCCCCGGCTCGGCGACGTCCGCCCACGCCACCACGCCGGCGATCTCTGGCGTGGCGGCGGCGTGACCGAAGAGCACCGCCGCCTCCTCGACGTCGCACCGCCCGCCCTCGACGAGCACCGTGCCGGTGACACCGGCAGCAGCCAGCGACGGCCGGAGCAGGTCCGGCGTGAAGTCGCGGCGGATCGGCGCCAGCTCGGGGGCGTCGAGCCAGGCGTACCGCTGGTCGGTCCGCCACAGGTGGTGGTGCGCGTCGATCACCGGAGGACCGTCGGCACCGAACGGAGCAGGCCGGCCTCCACCATCGCCGGCCAGAGCTCGGAAGGCGGCTCCTGCGCCGCCAGGGTGGCGTTGCGCCTGATCTGGTCCGGCGAGTCGGCGCCGACCAGGACGGACACCACCGTCGGGTGGGAACGGGCGAACGCCAGCGCCGCCGTCGGCAGCGTGGTGCCGTGGCGCGCGCAGATGTCGGCGATCGCCCGGGCTCGCTGCAGGACCGGGGCGGGCGCCGGCCCGTACTCGTAGGGCGAGTCGTCGTGGGGCCGGTCCAGCGCGAGCAGGCCGCTGTTGAAGATCCCTCCGTTGAGGACGGACGTGCCCGCCGCCAGGCACGCCGGCAGCACCTCGTCGAGCGCCGGCTGCTCGAGCAGCGTGTAACGGCCGGCGACCAGGATGACGTCGGGCGCGCGGGTCGTCACCAGCCGGTGCAGGAACGCGATGTCCTTCGAGCCGGCGCCGATCGCGCCGACCACGCCCTCGTCGCGCAGTTCGGCCAGCGCCGGGTAGCCCTCCTCGATCGCGGCGTCGGCGTTGCCCTCGGAGTCGTGCAGCAGGGCGATCTCGACGCGGTCGAGGCCGAGCCGGTCGAGGCTCTCCGCGATCGACCGGCGGACCCCGTCGCGGCTGAAGTCCCACACCCGCCGGTGCGTGCGCGGGACGTCGAAGCCCTCGACGTCCCGCAGGCCGGCGTCGTCCGGCGTCGGCTCGAGCAGCCGGCCGACCTTCGTGCTGACCGCGTACTGCGACCGCGGCCGGCCGGCCAGCGCCTTGCCCAGGCGACGCTCGGCGAGCCCGAGTCCGTAGTGCGGGGCGACGTCGAAGAACCGGACGCCCGCGTCCCACGCGGCGTCCACGGTCGCGACCGCCTGGTCCTCGCCGATCGCGTGGTAGAGGTTGCCCAGCGGCCCGCAGCCGAGGCCGAGCCGGATCCCGGGCAGGCGGATGGTCATTTCGGGTCCCGCAGCCGCAGCCCGGACAGGCCGCCGTCGACCGCCAGCGATGTGCCGGTGGTCGCGCCCGCCCGCGGGCTCGCGAGGTAGGCGATCGCGGCGGCCACCTCGTCGGCGCTCACGAGCCGGCCGGAGGGCTGTCGAGCCTCGAGCGCCGCGAGCTCCGCGTCCGCGTCGTCGGCCGCGGCCAGGAGCCGCCGTACCCATGGGGTGTCGGCGGTGCCCGGCGCCACGCAGCAGACCCGGATGCCCTCGCGCAGATGGTCGGCCGCCATGGCGTACGTCAGCGACTGCACGGCGCCCTTGCTCGCGCTGTAGAGGGCGCGGTCGGGCAACCCGACGTTCGCGACGACCGAGCAGGTGTTGACCACGGCCGCGTGCGTCGAGCGGCGCAGGTGCGGCAGGGCGGCGCGGGTCACCCGGGCCATGCCGACCACGTTCACGTCGAGCACCCGGTGCCACTCCTCGTCGGAGTTGGCCTCCACCGTGCCGGCCGCGCCGATGCCGGCGTTGTTGATGAGCACGTCGATGCCGCCGAGCCGTTCGGCGGCGACGGCCACGCCGGCCCGGACGGTCGCGTCATCGGTGACGTCGCCGACGACGCCGACGAGCGGGCCCGGCAGATCGTCGACCGTGAGGTCGAGGCAGGCGACCCGGGCGCCGCTCGCGGCGAGCAGCCGCGCCGCGGCCAGCCCGATGCCGGACGCGCCTCCGGTGACCAGCGCGGCGAGGCCGTCGAAATCCCCCATCACGCCGCTCCCAACGCCTGCCGCTGCCGGCCCAGCCCGTCGATCTCCAGCTCCACCACGTCGCCGACCTTGAGGTACGGCTTCGGCTCCGGCTGCCCGAGCGCCACGCCCGCCGGCGTGCCCGTGTTGACCAGGTCGCCCGGGTAGAGCGCCATGAACTGGCTGAGGTAGCGGACCAGCTCTCCCACACCAAAGATCATGTCAGCCGTCGTCCCGTTCTGCCGCAGCACCCCGTTGACCCACAGCCGCAGGCCGAGCCGCTGCGGGTCGGGCACCTCGGCGGCGGTGACGAGCCACGGCCCGAGCGGGTTGAACGTCTCGCACGACTTGCCCTTGTCCCATTGGCCGCCGCGCTCGAGCTGGAACTCGCGCTCGCTCACGTCGTGGGAGACCGCGTATCCGGCGACGCAGGCCAACCCCTCCTCGGCCGAGCCCAGGTAGCGCGCCGGGCGGCCGATGACCACGCCCAGCTCGACCTCCCAGTCGGTCTTGCGGCTGCCGCGGGGCACGAGCACCCGGTCGTACGGGCCGACGACCGTGTCGCTCGCCTTCATGAAGACGATCGGCTCCTCGGGCATCGCCTGGCCCGTCTCGACGGCATGGTCGTGGTAGTTGAGTCCGATGCACACCACCTTGCCCGGGCGGATCGGTGGACCGAAGCGCGCGCCGGCCGCGTCACGGCTGCCGACGGAGCCGGCGGCGAGCTGCTCGCGGACCCGTTGCGGACCGCCTCCGGAAAGGAAGACGCCGTCGATGTCGTCGATGCCGCTGAGGTCGACCAGGCGGCCGTCGGGGAGGACGGCTGCCGGCCGTTCCCGCCCGGGAGGTCCTACACGCGCGAGCTTCACAGGTCCGGTTATACCTTCCACGTCGACCGCGGTATATGACGGCTTTCGCGATGCCGCGCGCGAGCAGGGCGGATTCATCGAATGAGTGCGCCGCCGTGGTGCCCGGTCGCGTCACTGCCCAGTGGTCCCGCGCCAGTAGCCGCGCCAGGATGGCCAAACATCGTCCGATCCTGCGGGGTGTAGCGCGGCCGGGCGACCTGCCGCCGCAGCACCATCGACTGATGGCGCAGCACCGCGATCTCGACGTCCTTGGCATCCGGCGCGGGACCCACACCGACCAGGCCAAGAACCCGCCGCAGGATCACAAACGCCACCGTCCGAACCACCACGACGCTCGCCTGCCGTATGCCGTCTCTCCTGCTCACAGCCCTGGCGCTGAGATGGCACCCGACAGGCATTCGGCGGCGGCGGGCCGCAGCCCACGAGTACTGTGACGGGGTCGCGGAGGCGAATTCCGGTGACCATCGGGGAGGCGCGCGTCGACTCGCCTTTCGCCCACATCGAGAGGAGCGATGATGGATAAGCCCAGGGACTCTCCGCGACGTCAGCTGGGCGGTCCGGCAATCGTCGGCGAGTCGATGCGTGCGGCGGTGTCCACGGTCGAACGACAAGGCCATCTCGCGGCGGCCGCATACCTCATGCGACACGCCGACGATACCGCTGTGGTGGTCACCACGGACGACGAAACCATGCAACCGGTAGGAATCATCACGCAGACAGACATCACGCACGCCGTGGCCGATGGCAAGGACCTCAACGAGACACGCATCGACGAGGTCATCGCCCGTGAGCAGGTCAGCGTGCAGCCGAGCACCGCTCTCACGGCGGCGACCGAGCTGATGCTCTCCTCCGGCATCCAACACCTGCCGGTCGTCGAGGACGGGCATCTCGTCGGCATCATCGATGTCGTAGACGCATGCCGTGTGCTGCTAAGCGCGGCCTCGTACCGCGACCGGTGAGATCCAGCGCCTTCTGCTTGAGTCCTGAGCGAAGACCCCGGGAATTTCTCGCTGTAGACCGAGACGTCCGCGCGGACCCTCCCGATCGGTCGATCGGGAAGGGGCTATAGACGGTTCAAGCCCAGCAAGGTCGTTCGATCTTTGGTGCCCGCGTTCCGGCAGCCGCTCCGGCTCAAGACCGGAGGAACCCCAGCAGGTCGGCTTGGAATTCTTCCTTCATCGTGCTCGTCAGGCCGTGTGGCGCGCCCGGATACACCTTCAGCTGGGCATCCTTAACGATCTTGGAGGACTTCATCGCCGAGGCGCCGATCGGCACGATTTGGTCGTCGTCGCCGTGGATGATCAGCGTGGGCACGTCGATCGCTTTGAGGTCCAGCGTGAGGTCGGTCTCGGAGAACGCCTTGATGCAGTCGTACGCGCCCTTCAGCCCGCATGTCATCGACTGCCCCCAGAACTGGTCACGAAGGCCCTGGGAAACGGTCGATCCCTCGCGGTTCGCCCCGTAGAACGGCGCGCTGAGGTCCTCGTAGAACTGCGAACGATCGGCTGACAGCCCCGCACGAAGCCCGTCGAACACCTCGATCGGAAGCCCGCCAGGGTTCGCCTCCGTCTTGAGCATGAGCGGAGGAATAGCACCGACGAGCACCATCCTCGCGACCCGGGAGGTGCCGTGCCGTCCGACGTAACGGGTGATCTCCCCGCCGCCGGTCGAGTGCCCCACGAGAACGATGTCCCGCAGATCGAGGGACTCGATCACGGCGGCGAGGTCATCGGCGTAGGCGTCCAGGTCGTTGCCGTCCCACGGCTGGCTCGAACGACCGCCCCCGCGACGGTCGTGCGCAACAGCCCGATAGCCGTTGTCCGCCACGAACTTCATCGCGTCGTCCCACGCGTCGGCTGTCAACGGCCAGCCATGACTGAACACGACAGGCTGTCCCCTGCCCCAGTCCTTGAAGAAGATCTCGACGTTGTCCTTCGTCGAAACGTACCCCGTGGTCATGAACGCTCCTCAGTGATCTCTCATCGGTCAAACCGGACATGGCGCTCGACAATCCTGGTTCGAATGTCCCCGGCGCCGGATGACACCGTCTCCCCCGCGAAGGGTGAATCGCCGGTCAGCCGACCGACGCCGCCGCCGCCGAGTCGATCGCCCCTGATCACGTTGGCCAGCCCGTAGCCACGGTCGGGACGGATCCCGTTGAACGCAGAAGGTGTGCCGACGCCGCTCATGGCGACCACCCTTCCTGGGACTCTGGTGAACCGGGTTCACCCGATCGGGATCGTTGTGCACCGAAAACGCGAGAATCCCCGGTAGCCCATCAGCGAGACAGACTCCCTGCCCCGCCGCGCTCGGTGGGCCCTCCGGGCAATTCCTTGGGTGTCTGTGCACACGTGGTCATCGCCGGGCACGGCTTCCGGTTGGGTCGTCGTGTCCGGGCGGCCGTTATCCGGCGGCGCGGCGCCGGCGCCGGTCCCGGATCGACAGCGCGAACCCGACGACGGCGAGGACGGTCGCGGCGATCTCGGCCGCGCCCGAGGTCAGCTTGCCCGGCAGGTCCCAGGTCGGCTCGTACATGTCGGGCAGCGGGCCCAGCCGACCGACGTCGACGTAGGTGTAGAGGAACACCGCGCCGGCGGCGCTGCCGGCGACGAGCGCCGCCAGCACCCAGCCCACCGGGTGCGGCCAGACCAGCAGCGCGACCCCGACGACGATCGCGGCGACGGCCTCGGCCCGGAACAGATCGCCCTGGCTTAGCCAGGAGGTGGTGACCGCGTCGTACAGGTGGGCGTCGTGGAGATGGACGTACGCATCCACGCCCAGCAGCGCCGCGGTCAACACCCCGACGAGGCGTTGCGCCGCCGAGACCCGAGGCGGCCTACCAGTGATCAGGTCGGTCACGTCCCCTCCTCGCTTCGCCCGCAGCCGCCGTGACCCGGGCGCTGAGCCTGATGGTGCCTTCGCTTCGCTCGGTCACCGATCGCGCTTAGTTGAGGATGGCCTGCCGCTGGGGCCAGGTTGGCCGACAAGGCGCTCGCCGTCGTCGATGAACGCCGCCACCGACCGCGTTCTTCGCGACCCCTCGGTGTTCGGTGTCACCGTGGCTTCTCCGCCCCTCGAGCGCGTCGATCACCGAGTTGGTCGTAACCAGGTCGATTCCCGCCGCCATGGCCATCGGGTTTCCCCCGTCGTGATCTGCCCGCATCCGCCGCCGCTTGGTTCGAGCGTTCGCGAACCCCGGGTGAGTCCGTCTCGCCCGCGGAGGATGAATCGCCGGTCAACCGACCGACGCCGACACCGCCGCGTCCGATCGCCGTGATCAGGTTCACCAGCTCCTAGCCATGGTCGTGACGGATCCTGTTGACGCCGCTGCTGAGGAACATCCGCGGCACGGTCAATCCGCCCACCGCGTGGGTCTGGTCAGCTATGCCCACCCACGAGCCCCTGAGATCTTCGAAGCCGCCAGCACGGTGGTGCGGTTCCGCAAGGGATCACGCTCGGACGCGACTCCGCGCCGGCACCCCGCGACCAATCGGACCTAGGGGCTCCGGTCGTACCCACGCTGCGATCTCTGCGGGCGACGAGCGTGGGGTCACACCGTGCGGACCTGCACCCCAGACCCTAAGAACCACGCCCACCTGCCGTGGTACGACGCCCATCCGACGAGGCCCGATTCCGAACGGTTCTCACTGAACAACGAGGAAGAAGGACATACTCGCCGACCTTGTGCCCGGGGCGGGGGTCGAACCCGCACGCCTTGCGGCAGCCGCTTTTAAGGCGGCCGTGTCTGCCGTTCCACCACCCGGGCCGGTCACGGGGCGCGCCCGCGCGTCCGCAGAATGCCACCGTAGCCGGTCGTGGGCCAAGGCGCGCAGGAGCGCGCCGTCGCCCCCGCTGTGCGCCGTGCCGCTCCCGGCGCTTGACCGGCGCCTACGCGTACTAGGGTCATGCCCGTGACGAGGACAGCCCGCGCCACGGAGGCCGACGCCGGCCACCCGGCGTCAGACGCGGCGGCCGCGCCGACCGGCTCGGGCACCGAGCGGCTGTGGGCCCGGCTGTGGGCCCGGCTGCGGCCGGCCCGCGCCGACTGGGCGATCTGCCTGGCGTTCCTGCTGCTCGCGGCCTGGATCACCCATGGCCTGTGGCCCGATCCGGCGACCCGGACGCTCGCGCTCAATCCCGAGGACCAAACCCTCTACGAGTGGTTCCTCGCGGTCGACTCGCGGGTGCTGCACGGCGATTTCGCGCTGTTGACCCGCCTGCTCAACGCGCCCGACGGCGTCAACCTGATGGTCAACACATCGGTGATCGCCCTCGGCGTCCTGTTCTCCCCGATCACCCTCGTGTTCGGCTCGCCGACCACATTCGCGCTGCTCGTCACCCTCAACCTCGGCGTCACCGCGATCGCGTTCTACCTGCTGTTCCGCCGCGTCCTGAAGGTCAACCGGGTCGCCGCGACGATCGGCGGCGGTTTCTGCGGGTTCGCGCCGGGCGAGGTCTCGCAATCCAACAGCCACCTGCACATGACCGCGCTCTGGCTCGTACCGGTCATGGTCTGGCTGGTTGTGCGGCTGGTGCGCGCAGCCGACCCACACGACGGCGGTTACGACTGGCGGCGGGTGGCCACGTCGGGGGTCGGCCTGGCCGCCACGGTCACCGTGCAGGCATTCGTCGGCGAGGAGATCCTCTTTCTGAGCGCGCTGACGCTCGCCGTCATGGCCGTCGTCTACGCCCTGGCCCGGCCGGTCTTCGCGCTCCGCGCGCTACCCGGCTTCCTCGCCGGCATGGCGCTCGCCGTCGGCCTCGCGGTGGTCGCGCTGGCCCGGCCGTTGGCGTTCCAGTTCAGCGGGCCGCAGTCGGTGCCCAACGGGGTGTTCAGCCCCGACTACTTCTCGGCCGACCTCGCGTCGTTCCCGGCGGTGTCGCCGCTGTCGCTCGCCGGGTCCGACGAATCCGCGCGGCTGTCCACCGGTCCGGCCGAGTACAACACCTTCCTCGGCTGGCCGCTGCTCATCGTGGCCGCCGCCTGCACGCTGTGGCTCATCCGGCGGCCGATCGTGTTCGCATGTGCGGCCGCCGGCCTCGTGATGGCCGGCTTCTCCCTCGGCCCGACGGTGGTCGTGAACGGGACGCGCACCGACATCACCGGCCCGTACCTGCACCTGATCGGCTATCCGGTCATCGACGGCGCCCTTCCCATGCGGTTCGCGCTGGCGCTGATCCCGCTGGTGGCGACCGTGCTGGCGGTCGCCGTCGACCACGGCATGAGCGCCCGGTGGAAGCCCGCCCGCACGCTGGTGCCGCTGTTGGTCGTGGCCGCGCTGGTCCCGATCTTCCCGACTCCCCTGCCGGCAACCGCCCGCCCGCCGGTGCCGACGTTCATCTCATCGGGCGCCTGGCGCGACTGCGTCAAGCCGGGCGGCGTGATGGTCCCGGTCCCGCCCGCCACGCCGAAGGATCCGTGGCCGATGCGCTGGGCGGCGGCGACGGACGCGTCGTTCGGCATCCCGGAGGGCTTCTTCATCGCGCCGTACGGCTCGGAGGGCCGCGCGTCGATGGGCACCTACAAGCAGCCGACGTCGCAGCTGCTGGCCCAAGCCGAGCGGGAGGGCAAGGTCCCCGGGATCGGCGACGCGCAGCGACAGCAGGCCCAGAAGGACATCGACTTCTGGGGCGCGTCCTGCGTGGTCCTCGTGGCCGGCGCGACGAACTACGACACCCTGCTGGCCAGCCTGGAGGCCCTCTTCGGGCCCGGCACCCGCGTCGCCGACGCCGTCACCTGGAAGGTCCGCTAGCGCGGTCGGGCGGGCGCGGTCCTCCCGTCTCGACCCCGCGATCTTGCACCTTCGGTGGCTCAGATGCGTGTCTCGCACGGCAAGATCGACGGGATAGGGGGGCGCGCCGGGTCAGGTGCGGGAGTCGACCGGAGCGGGTGCGGCGCGGCCGCCCTCGACGGCGGTGGCCGTGCCGACCACGGGCGGCAGCTCGGGATTCGCGTCGATGTGGGCGGTCACGTCTTCGAACTCGACGCGCGGGTCGTGCAGCTGCCCGAGCGCCACCACCTCGCGCTTGAGGAACAGCGCCAAGGTCCAGTCGATCACCACGCGGATCTTGCGGTTGAGCGACGGGATCCGGCTCAGGTGGTAGGTCCGGTGCATCAGCCAGGCGATGATGCCCTTGAGCTTGATGCCGTAGACCTGCGCCACGCCCTTGTGCAGGCCGAGGCTCGCCACGCTGCCGACGTGCTTGTGGCGGTAGTCGGTCGGCTCCCGGTCGCGGATCACCGCACGGATGTTGTCGGCGAGCCGCTTGGCCTGGCGGACGGCGTGCTGGGCACTCGGGGAGCACAGCGCACCGGGCGGGCCGGTCAGGTCGGGCACCGCAGCGCAGTCGCCGGCGCTCCACGCGCCCGGCACGATCGTGCCGTCGGAGGAGACCACCTGCAGCGTCGGCAGGCAGGTCAGCCGGCCCTTCTCGTCCTTGGTCAGGTCGACGAAGTCGAGCATCGGCGAGGGCTTCACACCCGCCGTCCACACGATTGTTTCGGCCTTGAACGAGTCGCCGTCGGACAGCTTGACCACGCCGTCGACGCACGACTCGAGCCGGGTGCCCAGGCGGATGTCCATGCCCCGGCGCAGCAGCACCTGGACGGTGTAGGCGCCCATGTCGCGGTCGACCTCGGGCAGGATCCGGTTGGTGGCCTCGACCAGCACCCAGTGCATCTCCTCGGTCGAGAGTTCCGGGTAGTAGCGCAGGGCGTCGCGGGCCATGTCTTCCATCTCGGCCAGGGCCTCGATGCCGGCGTAGCCGCCGCCCACGAACACGAAGGTCAGCGCGGACCGACGGACGGCCGGGTCGGTGGTCGCGGCCGCGACGTCGAGGCGCTCCAGCACGTGGTTGCGCAGGAAGATCGCCTCTCCGATGGTCTTGAAACCCACGCCGTGCTCGCGCAGGCCCGGGATCGGCAGGGTCCGGGACACGGACCCGGGCGCGACGATGATGTGGTCGTACTCGATCTTCCGTGGCGGCCCGACGATCGGTTGCACGGTCGCGACCCGGCGGTCGTGGTCGACCGCGGTGACCGCGCCGGCGACTATGCGGCAGCGCCGCAGCTCGCGGCGCAGCGGAACGACCGTGTGGCGCGGGGAGATGTTGCCGGCCGCCGCCTCGGGCAGGAACGGCTGGTAGGTCATGTGCGGCTGCGGGTCGACGACGGTGACCTCCGCCTCGCGGGCGCGCAGCTTCTTGGACAGGCGCAGGGCCGCGTAGAGCCCGACGTGTCCGGCTCCGACGACGAGGATTCGTTGAGGTCTCACGAGATCGATTGTCCTCTTCCGATGCCCGTAAGCCGTAATCGAGACGCCCTTCTGTGATGCAGCACAACGTCAGGCCCGGCGGCGCGCCATCCAGGCCAGCAGGGCGGCCGCCGCGACGGCGATGCCCAGCCCGACGACCCCCGCGGTCAGCAAGGTGTCGTTGCCCCCGATGCCGGACACCGACACCAACAGCACCCCCAGCACCGAAGCGGTCAGCACGACCGCGGCCGTGCGAGCGACCCAGCGGGCCAGCACGTCGGCCGACACCACCGCGTCGGTGGGGAGCACCGCGGCGAGCGCCGCCAGGCCGTGAGCGAGGTAAAGGAACGCGGCCAGCGTCAGCAGCCGCCACAGCGCGATCCGCTCGCCCGCGCCGGCCGTGGTGACCACCCACGCGACCACGATGGCGACGATGGCCAGCGTGGTGGTCGGACCCCGCGGCGCGACCGCCGGCAGCGCCGCGACCAGCAGCAACGGCAGCACCGTGCGCGGTTCGATCACGCTGGGCGGCAGCGTCACCACCAGCGCGCCGAGCAGCGCGGCGAACACGGCCATCCGCACCATGACCGGCACCAGCGTGGCGCGGGTCACGATGACGTACGCGCGCCGGAAGCGCTCGCTCAACGCCTCGATCATCGGTGCACCGCCTTCGGCGCCGAGGCCAGCCGAGCGACGTCGCGCAGCACCAGGTCGAGGCTGCCCGCGCCGGCCCAGGCCACGACCGGGACACCGTGCTCGCGCAGCTGACCGATGGTGTTGTCGCGTTCCAGCCGCCACACCTTGTGCGCGACGTCGGTCCACGGCCCGCGCCGGGGCGGCGCGGCGGCGCCGGGCAGCGTGTCGACCGCGACGACGTATCGCCCCGAGCGGGCCAGCCGAGCGAGCATCTCCGCCGACCGGGGGTCGACGAGCGGGGTCAGCACCACGATCAGCGCGTTGTGGGACAGCACCTGCGGCCCGAACACGTTCTCGTACGGCTCGTAGACGACCTGGTCGACCTTCACGTCGAGCAGCCACTCCAGGACCGTCAGGTACTGCCTGCGGCCCGTCGCGGGGCGCAGCCGACGGGCCGCGGGCCCGTACTCGAGCAGCGAGACCCGGTCGCCGCGGTGCAGGTAGTGCTCGGCGATCGCCGCCGCGGAGCGGACGGTCGTGTCGAGCACGGACGCCGAGCCCTTGACGCCGCCGGACCTGCCGGCCTCGGCGAGCAGGTCGAGCAGGAGCACCACCTCGGCGTCGCGATCGGACAGCGTGGCCGCCACGTGCAGCCGATCGGTGCGCAGCGACACCCGCCAGTCCACCCGGCGCAACCGGTCGCCGGGGCCGAAGATCCGTACGCCGGCCAGTTCGCCGCCCTCGCCCGGGCGGCGGGAGCGGTGGCCGCCCACAAGGCCCGCCGCGCGCGGCATCGCCTCGTCGGCACGGAACACGTCGGTCACCGGGTAGACCCGTACGCCGCGGACGCCGCTCACCACCGGACGGCTCGCGAGGAGCCCGTCGCACGCGGTCACCCGGACGGATGCCGGGCCGAGCGGATGCCGCCCCCACCGTAGGGTCTCGCCGCGGAGATCGACCTCCCGTACCCCGCCGGGGGCAACCGCTACGACGTGCGGCCGGTCGGCATCCGCCAGCTTCAGCCAGCGCGACACGTGGGTGCGCACGACCACGACGTCGTACGCGATCGTGTCTCGGTTGGCCACCTCGATGCAGGCGGTAACCGGGTCGCCCTCGACGTGATGGGTGTCGTCTGTGCCCACCCGGATCCGTGGCGAGTGCGCCGGGCGTCGGCGGAACGCGTACGCCGTGCCGATCGCGAACGGCGTCGCGAGCACGATCAGGTCCACCCGGCCGAACAGCACGCCGCCGATCAGTAGCAGCCCGGTCAGCAGCACGGCCCGGCCGAGCGCCTTGCTGGGCGCCCAGCGCGGCGTGTCGTCGTCGGCCGGGTCGGCGACCTCGGCGGCCCAGGCGGGCGCGGCCGGCCGGACCAGAGGGCCCGCCGCTCCCGGACCGGACCGGAGGCTATCCCTCATATCGGCTGGAGACCGCGCCGGTCATCCGTAAGCTCGGGTCGCCGGGACGGTCGGGGCGCGCGGTCGGCATGGGACCGCCGTAGCTGGGCAGCGCGCCGCTGGCCGGCGCGGGCGTCCGGTCGAGGACCTCGCTGACCACGAAGGACGGGTCGACGCGACGCAGCCACATCTCGGGCCGCAGGGTGATCCGGTGTGCCAACGCGGGCGCCGCGACGTCCTTGACGTCTTCCGGGATCACGTAGTCGCGGCCGGACAGCGCCGCCTTCGCGCGGGCCAGCAGGAGCAGCGCGAGCGAGCCCCGCGGCGACGCACCGACCATCACCGACGCGTGCTCGCGGGTGGCCGCGGTCAGGTCGACGATGTAGCGGCCCACGGAGTCCTCGACCGCGACGCTCTCCAGCGCGGCCTGCATGCCACGAAGCGTCGTGGCGTCGACGACCGCTTCGAGTTCGGCCTCCTCCTGGCGACGGGCCATCCGGCGCTGTAGAACCTCCCACTCCTCGTCGCGCCCGGGATAGCCGAACGAGACCCGCAGCAGGAACCGGTCCAGCTGCGCCTCGGGCAGTGGATAGGTGCCCTCGTACTCGATGGGGTTGGCGGTGGCCAGCACGTGGAACGGCGGGTCGAGCCGGTAGGTCACGCCCTCGACCGAGACCTGCTTCTCCTGCATGGCTTCGAGGAGCGCGGCCTGCGTCTTGGGGGGCGTTCGGTTGATCTCGTCCGCGAGCAGCAGGTTGGTGAATACCGGGCCGGCACGGAACGAGAAGTCGGCGCGCCGCTGGTCGTACAGGAACGAGCCGGTGACGTCGGCGGGCAGCAGGTCCGGGGTGAACTGCAGGCGCCGGAAGTCGAGGCCGAGCGCCTGCGCGAACGACCGGGCGGTCAGCGTCTTGCCGAGGCCGGGCAGGTCTTCGAGCAGCACGTGGCCGCCGGCGAGGATGCCGGCGAGCACCAGCTCCAGGGCGTCCCGCTTGCCGACCACGACCGAGCCGACCGAGTCGAGCACCGCTCGTGCCAGCCGGCCCACCTCGTACGTGGGAACCGGCTGCAGGTCGTCCTTCATAGCGTCTCCAATGACTGGACGTACGCCGCCGCGTCGCGCGGCGCCAGGTTGCGGGTGGGCGGGCTGGAAAGGTATGTCCACAGTGGTTCGCCGACCAGCGCCCGGGCCTTGGCCGGGTCGGTCTCGACGGTGACCGAGTGCCGCTGGCGAAGGCGCTCCTCGGCGAGCTCGACCAGGGTACGGTGTGCGGCCTTCGCCGAGCCCAGTTCGGTGCCGGCACGGGTGAGGAGCCGGTCCCACCGTGCCACGGCGGAGCGTAGGGCATCGCGGTCGGTGAAGTCGTACGAGCCGTCCTCCTCCCCGCTCGGCCGGCGGCTGACGCCGCGGCGCGTGGTGGGCGGGGCGAGGGAGGCGGACACCTTGCGGAGCAGGAGCAGCGCGACATAGCCGGCGACGATCGTCGGGATCGGCACCGAGAAGCCGAACAGCCGCAGCCCGACGACCGTGACCGCGGCGAGCGCGGCGGCGGCCAGCGCGGTGCGGACCCACCAGCCGACCGCCGTACGGCGGCGCGCGCCGGCGACCGGCTCCTCCTCGAAGCCGAGCAGGTCGTCGATGAACGTGTCGTCGGCGCTCACCGCCCACCTTCCCCGACGATCACGGCGTCGATCCCGACCGCGCCGATCTTGCACTTGTCATGTCCCAAGTCGGGCAATTCGACAAGATAACTCCAAGATCGGCGCGGGGAGGGGCGGCGGCCGGTCATCTGGGGGCTCCGGCGGTGAGCTCCGCGCGGATGCGCTGCAGTGCGGAGCGGGCCTGCGCCCGCATGCGGTCGTCGACGGCGTGCGTCGCGTACCGGGCCTCGCGGTAGACGTCGGCCAGCGCGGCGAGCACGTCGGCGCTCACCTCGTGAGCCCCGAGCAGCCGGCCGACCAGGTCGGTCGGGCTGTCTCCGATGCGCTTGGGCGTGCCGGCCGCGGCGGCCGCCTGCTCGAGCCGCAGCCAGCAGGCGATCACCGCTCGCCGGGGGTCGCTGTCGGCATCGGAGAGGTCGATGAGCCCGGCGTCGAGCGCCGCGACGACCTCCTCGGCGGCCCGGACGGGCGGCGGCACCGGCTCGGCGTCGTACTCGATCGTGCGGTGCCGGTTGGGCAGGATGACGTCGCGCAACAGGCGGTAGAGCACGATGCCGACGACGACGAGGACGACGGCTACGCACAGGCCGGCGGCGAGCGGGCCGATCCAGCCGGGCAGATCGGTGGGATGGGCCTCGGCGACCTGGTTGGGCGTCTCGGTCGGGAACGCCGTGTTGATCGGGGAGGCGAAGTCCTCCTGACCGCCGGGCACGGTCGGCTGCTGCTGGGTGACCGGGCTGACCTTCAGCGCCGAGTGGCCGGCCGCGACGGCGGCGAGGCCGAGCAGCACGGCGATGGCGGCGAACGGCCACCAACGGCGCAGGGAGGCGAGGTCCATGATCGAGTTATGTCCGGGATGTCCTCTTATCGAACACGGACCCGTGCGCCACCACCATCACTCCCATCAGTCCGCTTCGCCGGGGGTGATGCCGGCGAGCCGCTTCGCCCGGGCCAGCACGTCGTCAAGCATCGCGGGCGTAAGCCGGCCGGTAAAGGTGTTCTGCTGACTGACGTGATAGCACCCCAGCAGATCGGGTGTCCCACCGGCCGGGCCGCTCCAGTGTGCCCCATGCCCGAACGGCGGTCGCGGACCGGCCGGCGCGGCGCCGTACACGCGCTTCATGGCCGGCCACCACGCCGCCCAGGCGAACGCTCCCAACGCGATCACGACCCGCAGGGTCGGCCGGATCAGCTCGAGCTCGCGCCACAGCCAGGGCGCGCAGGTGTCCCGCTCGACGGGGGTCGGCTTGTTGTCCGGCGGCGCGCACCGCACCGCGGCGAAGATCCGCGTGTCGCGCAGGGCGAGCCCGTCGCCAGCCGCCACGCTGGTCGGCTGGTTGGCGAGGCCGGCGCGATGCAGCGCGGCGAAGAGCACGTCGCCGGACCGGTCGCCGGTGAAGATGCGCCCTGTCCGGTTGCCGCCGTGCGCCGCCGGCGCCAGCCCGAGGATCGCCAGGCGGGCGTCGGCCGGCCCGAACCCGGGCACGGGACGTGCCCAGTAGGCCTGCTCGCGGTACGCGGCACGCCGGGTCGCCGCGACCTCCTCCCGCCACGCGACCAGCCGCGGGCAGGCGAAGCAGTCGGCGACCGCACCGTCGAGGGCGGCGAGGTCGGAAGCCGCGTTCGCGTTCGCGACGACGTCCTCAGCGGTGCTGGAGCTCACGCCATCGCCTCGCTACGCTCGGCGACGCGTGAGCAAGCTGCCGCACCCGACGGCTCGGTCGCAAGCTCCCTCACGCCATCGCCCCCCTGCGCCCGGCGACGCGTGAGCAAGCTGCCGCACCC
>DATDJX010000520.1:0-31359 GCA_036520275.1 Asanoa sp. | reverse complement strand
TTCGCGCCCGTCCTCCTCGGGCTCCAGACGGCGGCGGCGCGAGCGGGCAATGGTTGCGGTCGTTGGCGCCCTCGCCCCGCTCGGGCGAACCGGGCGATGGTTGCGCGGCGGCTGCGCTTCTTGCGCCTCGCTCCCGTTTCCGCGCCTCGCTGCGCTCGGCGGTCGCTCGCGCCTCAGACCCGCCGTCTTCGCCCTGCGGGGGACGAGGCGCTTCGCGCCCGTCCTCCTCGGGCTCCAGACGGCGGCGGCGCGAGCGGGCAATGGTTGCGGTCGTTGGCGCCCTCGCCCCGCTCGGACGAAGACCCTCCGGCATCCGCGGGGCTCGGGTGAAGACCACCCGGGCACCCGGGCGCGGGCGGGCGGTGGGTGCGGTCGGTGGCGCCCCTCGCCTGCTCGGGTGAAGGCCATCCGGCGCCCGGCGCGGGCGGGCGATGGATGCGGTCCCTGGCGCCTTCGCCGCTCTCGGGTGAAGGCCATCCGGCGGCCGGCGCGGGCGGGCGATGGGTTCCGTCGGTGGCGCCCTCGCCCTGCTCGGGCGAGAGACCACCCGGGCACCCGGCGCGAGCGGGGCAATGGTGCCGTCGGTGGCGCCCTCGCCCCGCTCGGGCGACACCCGCCGTGGTTGCGGGGCGGATGCTAGCTCGGTTGAGCGCCGGCGCACGGCCTCAGGGCTTCACGCGGCTGCCTCCGGGGACCCACAGCACGTCGCCGTCCGGGTTGGCCGATCTCGCCAAGATGAACACCAGATCCGAGAGCCTGTTGAGATACTTTGCCGGGAGCGCGCTGGTTCGGGCTGGATCGTCCGCGACGAGGGCCCATGCGGCGCGTTCCGCGCGTCGAGCGACCGTGCGCGCCACGTGCAACAGCGCGGCTCCTGCGGTGCCGCCGGGGAGGACGAAGGAGTCGAGCTTGGACAGCCGCGCGTTGTACTCGTCGCACCAGCCCTCGAGCCGCGTGACGTACTCCTCCGTCACTCGCAACGGCGGGTACGCCGGGTCGGGCTCGATCGGCGTCGCCAGGTCGGCGCCCACGTCGAACAGGTCGTTCTGTACCCGCGCCAGCAGCGCCCGCACCGACGGTGACAGATCGCCCAGCGCCAGCGCTACACCCAGGGCGGCGTTGCACTCGTCCACGTCGGCGTACGCGGCGATCCGCGGCGAGGTCTTCGGGACGAGCTCGTTGTTGCCCAACCGGGTCGTGCCGGTATCGCCGGCCTTCGTGTAGATGCGGGTGAGGTGAACGGCCATGACGAACAGCGTACGGACCGCCTCGACGCTGGAGCACGAGCAGCCCGGCCGAGACCATACGATGGCCCACGTGGACGTGATCCGCGTGGAGGGGGGCGCTCGCCTGGCCGGTGAGGTCGCCGTGGTGGGCGCCAAGAACTCGGCGCTCAAGCTGATGGCCGCCGCCCTGCTGGCGGAGGGCCGCAGCACGATCACCAACGTCCCGCGCATCACCGACATCGCGATCATGGCCGAGGTGCTGCGCCGGCTGGGATGCGTGGTCGAGTTCGCGCCGGAGGGCGCGGCCGCGCTGGAGGTCTCGATCGACGTGCCGGCCGAGCCGGGCGTCGAGGCCGACTACGACCTCGTACGGCGGCTCCGCGCGTCCATCGCCGTTCTCGGGCCGCTGCTGGCCCGCCGCGGGTACGTGCGTGTCGCGCACCCGGGCGGCGACGCGATCGGCTCGCGCGGGCTCGACATGCACGTCTCTGGGCTGGCGCGGATGGGCGCGGAGATCGACAGCGAGCACGGATACGTCATCGCCTCGGCGCCGGGCGGCCTCAAGGGCGCGACCATCTGGCTCGACTTCCCGAGCGTCGGCGCCACCGAGAACCTCGTGACAGCCGCTGCGCTCGCGAAAGGCGTCACCGAGATCGACAACGTGGCCCGCGAGCCGGAGATCGTCGACATCTGCCGGATGCTCGCCGCGATGGGCGCGCGCATCGAGGGCGCCGGCACGTCCACCCTGCGCGTCGAGGGCGCGGAGCGGCTGCGGCCCGTACGGCATGCGACGGTCGCCGATCGCATCGTGGCCGGGACCTGGGCGTTCGGCGCCGCCATGACCCGGGGCGACGTGCTGGTCCGGGGCGCCGACCCGGCCTTCCTGGAGGTCGCGCTCGACAAGCTCGTCAGCGCCGGCGGACTCGTGGAGGTGCGGCACGACGCGTTCCGGGTGGAGATGGCGGACCGGCCGAAGGCGGTCGACATCGTGACGCTGCCGTTCCCCGGCTTCGCCACCGACCTGCTCCCGATGGCGATCGGCCTCGCGGCGGTCAGCGATGGGGCCTCGCTGATCACCGAGAACATCTTCGACGGTCGGTTCATGTTCGTGAACGAGATGGCTCGGCTGGGCGCCGACATCAAGATCGACGGCCACCACGCGGTCGTCCGCGGCCGCGAGCGGCTGTCCAGCGCGCCGGTACGGGCGACCGACATCCGCGCCGGAGCCGGCCTGGCGATCGCGGCGCTGTGCGCCGACGGGATCACCGAGATCTCCCACGTCCACCACATCGACCGCGGCTACCCCGACTTCATCGGCGACCTCCGCACGCTGGGCGTGGCCGTGCAGCGGGCGGCTGCCCCGGAAGACCCGGTCTTCTCCTTCTGACCGTCCGCACCGGCCGGCAGCGGCCCGTCTGACGCCCGGGACGGTGGCGACCGTGGGTCGTCGCGTCGTCGCGGGCGACCTGCCGCGGCTGATCCACCGCCGCCGACGTCCGTCCGCGGGCCGGATATATGTTGTGGCGAGCGAACGCGCCGGAAGGACGACGAAGGAGTCATGCATGGCGGGTCGGGTGGCGGTCATCGGCGCGGGACTGATGGGTGCGGGCATCGCGCAGGTCGCGGCGCGGGCGGGCTGGGACGTGGTGCTGCGCGACCTCGACGAGGCGGCGACGGAGCGCGGCGTGGCGACGATCCGTGCCTCCCTCGCGCGGTTCGCGGAGCGCGGCCAGATCGAGGTCGACGACATCGAGGAGGTGCTGGGCCGGATCACCCCGACGACCCAGCTCGAGGCCGCGGCCGAGGCCGACCTGGTCGTCGAGGCGGTCTTCGAACGGCTCGACGTCAAACAGGACGTGTTCCGGGCGCTCGACAAGATCTGCCGCGAGGACGCCGTGCTGGCCACGAACACGTCGGCCATTCCGATCACGCAGATCGCCAACGCGACCCAACGGCCCGACTCGGTCGTCGGCACTCATTTCTTCTCGCCCGTGCCGATGATGAAGCTCTGCGAGCTGGTGCGGGGGTACCAGACCTCGGACGCGACGCTGGCGACCGCGCGCTCGTTCGCCGAGGAGATCGGCAAGACCTGCGTCGTGGTCAACCGCGACGTCGCCGGCTTCGTGACCACGCGGCTGATCGCGGCCCTCGCGATCGAGGCGATCAGGCTCGTGGAGTCGGGCGTCGTCTCGGCCGAGGACCTGGACACGGCCTGCCGGCTCGGCTTCGGGCATGCGATGGGTCCACTGGCGACGACCGACCTGACCGGCCTCGACGTCATGCTGCACGCGGCCCGCAACATCTACTCTGATACCGGCGACGACCGGTTCTTCCCGCCGGAGCTGCTGCAGCGGATGGTCACGGCGGGCGACCTCGGCCGCAAGTCGGGCAAGGGATTCTACGAGTACCGCTAGACCGGCGCGGCGGGCGACAGGTGTGTGCGCGCCCGTGCGGTCTGCGGGTCGGACGGGAACGACAGGTGCCGGTGAACCGTCCGCCAGCCTCATCGGTCCGCCGGAACACACCCGGCTGCCCCGCGACCAGCTTTCGACCACGCCGCCGCCCGCCCGTTGCGTGGTCATCCGGTTGAGGCCCCAGGTAACGGCCAGGTCGGCGCGGACGTAGGCGTCCTGCATAACCGAGCGGCGGCGGTTCAGCCGTCGCGTTTGGTGGTCCAGCGGAAGGTGGTGATGCACAGGACGAGGCCGATCACGCACCAGGCGCCGAGCACCAACGCGATCTTTCCCAGCTCCCACGACCCCCCGGGCTCCCGGGCGCCGAACGACTCGGGGAGGAAGACGGACCGTAGGCCCTGGCACATCCACTTCAGCGGGAAGATCGCCGCCACGCGCTGCATCCACTGGGGAAGATCGGTGAAGACGAAGAACACCCCGGAGATGAACTGCAGGATCAGCGCTACCGGCGTGACCACGGCGGGCGCGCTGCGACCCGTGCGGGCGACCGACGAGAACGCGATCCCGCACAGCGTGCACGCGGTGATGCCGAGCACGCAGATCCACCCGAACGTCAGCCACTGCGCTCCGGTCGACGGCAGGTGCAGGTCGAACAGCACCACGGCCACGAACAGCAGCAGCGCCGTCTCGGCCACGCCGATCGCGGCCACCATGACGACCTTCCCGGCGAAGTAGACCCACTTGGGCATCGGCGTGCCGCGCAGGCGCTTGAGCACGCCGCGGTCGCGCTCCTGCGGGATCTGGATCGCCAGGGTCTGGAAGCCCACCGACAGCAGGCCGGTCGCGATCATGCCGGTCACGAAGTACTGCGTGAACCTGACGCCGTCGCCCAGGTCGCCGTTGAAGATCGAGGCGAAGATCAAGATCATGATCACCGGGAAGGCCATCGTGAACACGACCGCCTCGCGGGTGCGCAGGAACTGTTTGAGCTCCAGGCCGCCCTGCCGCATGCCCAGCGTCACGGCCGACGGCCGCGACCGGGCCGCGACCGTACGCGCCTCAAGCGCCGTCACGAGCGTGTCCGATCATGGCGAGGTAGACGTCTTCCAGGGTAGGCCGGGTCACGGTGAGACCGGGGACCTCGCCGCCCAGCCGCGCGGCCAGCTCGAGGACGAACGCCGTCGGCGTCGCGGTCTCCTCGCGAGTCACCGAACCGTCGGCCGTGCGCCAGGCCACCGTCGCCGGCGCGTTCTCCCGGTCGCCCAGCGCGGCCGGCGTAGAGACGGCGAGCAGGCGGCCGCGCGCGATCACCGCAAGCCGGTCGGCCAGCGCTTCGGCCTCCTCCAGGTAGTGGGTGGTCAACACGATCGTCGTGCCGGCCGCGGACAGGTCGCGGATCAGGTCCCAGAACTCGCGCCGCGCCTCGGGGTCGAACCCGGTCGTCGGCTCGTCGAGGAACAGCAGCTCAGGCCGCCCGACGATGCCGAGCGCCACGTCGAGCCGGCGATTCTGCCCGCCGGAGAGCGTATGCGTGCGCGCCCCTACCTTCTCGGCGAGCCCGACCCGCTCGATGACCTTGTCGGGGTCCTCCGCGTCCGGATAGAAGGCGGCGAAGTGCCGGACCACCTCGCCGACGGTAAGCTCGTCGAACTCGCCGGTGCCCTGCAGTACGACGCCCACCCTCGAGCGCCAGGCCGCGCCGGCGTGCTGCGGGTCGACGCCCAGCACGGTCACCGTGCCGCCGTCGCGCCTGCGGTAGCCCTCGAGAATCTCCACCGTGGTCGTCTTGCCCGCGCCGTTGGGGCCGAGCAGCGCGTAGACCTCGCCCCGCCGTACGGCCAGGTCGACGCCCGCGACGGCCGGCGTGCCGCCGTACGCCTTGCGCAGGCCGCGCACCTCGATCGCGAGATCGCCCGTCATGACCTCATCATGTCCACATCGCGCCACCCGTCCTTGTGTGGTTTGTCACCGCTCGTAGCGACTGAGCGGTAACTTAAAATCCGGGCATGGAGAGCCGGAGCCTACCCGAGCGCGATCCCCCTTGGGTGATGCGCACGTATGCGGGCCACTCCTCGGCCGCCGCCACCAACGCGCTGTTCCGCCGCAACCTGGCCAAGGGGCAGACCGGCCTGTCGGTGGCGTTCGACCTGCCGACCCAGACCGGGTACGACCCCGACGCGGAGCTCGCGGCCGGCGAGGTGGGCCGGGTCGGGGTGCCGATCGCCCACCTGGGCGACCTGCGCGCGCTGTTCGACGGCATTCCGCTGTCGGCGGCCAACACGTCGATGACCATCAACGCGACCGCGATGTGGCTGCTCGCCCTCTATGTGGTCGCGGCCGAGGAGCAGGGCGCGGCGACGCAGGGGCTCGCCGGCACGACGCAGAACGACGTCGTGAAGGAGTACCTGTCCCGGGGCACCTACATCTTCCCGCCCGGCCCGTCGCTGCGGCTCACGACCGACACGATCGCGTGGACGGTCGCCAACGCTCCGAAGTGGAACCCCGTCAACGTCTGCTCCTACCACCTCCAGGAGGCCGGCGCGACGCCCGTGCAGGAGGTGGGTATCGCGCTCGCGACGGCGGTCGCGGTCCTCGACGCCGTGCGAGACTCGGGCCAGGTCCCGGCGTCGCGCATGGGCGATGTGGTCGCCCGGATCTCCTTCTTCGTCAACTCCGGCGTGCGGTTCGTCGAGGAGATGGCGAAGATGCGCGCGTTCGCGACGCTGTGGGACTCGCTGACCGAGAGCCGGTACGGCATCGCCGACGCACGCCAGCGCCGGTTCCGCTACGGCGTGCAGGTCAACTCGCTCGGCCTGACCGAGGCCCAACCGGAGAACAACGTCCAGCGAATCGTGCTCGAGATGCTCGGCGTGACGCTGTCGCGCACGGCGCGCGCCCGCGCCGTGCAGCTACCGGCCTGGAACGAGGCGCTCGGCCTGCCGCGCCCGTGGGACCAGCAGTGGTCGTTGCGCATGCAGCAGGTGCTGGCCTTCGAGTCCGACCTGCTCGAATACCCCGACCTGTTCGACGGTTCGCATGTGGTGACCGCGCTCGTCGAGTCCATCATGGATGGAGCGCGACGCGAGCTCGACACGATCCTGGAGATGGGCGGCGTGGTGGCCGCGGTCGAGTCCGGCTACCTCAAGGGCGCGCTGGTCTCGTCGCTCGCCGAGCGCCGCCGCCGCCTCGAGTCCGGCGACGACGTCGTCGTGGGCGTCAACCGCTACATCGAGTCGGAGCCGTCCCCGCTGACCGCCGCCGGCGCCCAGCCGATCGAGCAGATCGACCCGGCCGTCGAGGCGGCCGCAGTGGCGGCCGTACGGGAGTGGCGGGCCGGCCGGGATGCCGGCGCGGTCGCGACGGCCCTCGCGCGGCTGCGCGGCGACGCCGCCGGCACGGCCAACCTCATGCCCGCGACGCTCGCGTGCGTGCGGGCCGGCGCGACGACGGGGGAGTGGGCGGCGGCGCTGCGCGAGGTGTTCGGGGAGTACCGCGCGCCGACCGGGCTGTCGGCCGCCACGTCGGCATCGTCCGATGTGGACCTGGCCGCGGTGCGTGAGCGGGTCGGCGAGACGGCGGCCGCGCTCGGCGGGGGCCGGCTGCGGTTGCTGGTCGGCAAGCCCGGCCTCGACGGGCACTCCAACGGCGCCGAGCAGATCGCCGTACGGGCGCGCGACGCCGGCTTCGAGGTGATCTACCAGGGCATCCGGCTCACGCCGGCGCAGATCGTGTCGGCGGCGGTCGAGGAGGACGTCGACCTGGTCGGGCTCTCCGTGCTGTCCGGCTCCCACCTGGCCGCGGTGCCGGCGGTGCTCGACGGGCTCCGCGCGGCGGGCCGCGGCGACCTTCCGGTGGTCGTGGGCGGCATCATCCCGCCGGCCGACGCGCAGAAGCTGCGCGCGGCCGGCGTGGCCCGGGTGTTCACGCCGAAGCAGTTCGCGCTGACCGGGATCGTCGGCGACCTCGTGACGGTCGTCCGCGCCGCGAACGGCCTGCCCTGACCCGCCGCACCGGGTCAGGAGGGCGCGGCGGCGCGCCCCCGCCGGCGCCCGTTGCGCCGGCGCATGGCCCAGAAGGCGAACAGCACGATCGCGACGAGGAACAGCAGGACGAGGATCGGCAGGATGATCGCGACCACCGACATCACCGCGCTGCCGATGTCTTCGACCGTGCTCACCACAGGGGCACCGAAGCCGGCGGTGGTCGCATTGACGACCGGCCGGGCGGTCGCCTTCACGCCGTGCACGCCGAGCGCGATCACCACGCCGAGCGCAACGGATATCCAGTGTCCGGAGCCGAAGAAGGACCCGGGGTCGGTCACCGTCGTCGTCTGCGAGCTGGCGCCCGCGCCGAAGGCCAGCCCGCCGGCCGTCGGCCGCACGACGGTCTGGACGATGTCGTTGACCGAGTCGAGCACCGGCACCTTGTCGGCGACGACCTCGATCGCCAGCAGGACCGCCAGGATCATGATCACCCAGCCGTTGGCGAGCCAGTTCCACCCGGCCGGCAGGTTGATCAGTTCGGTGTAGCGCGCGAGCAGGCCGATCGCGAGCAGGGGGATGTAGGCGTTGAGACCCGCCGATGCGGCGAGCCCGGCGCCGGTCAGCGCTTCGAGCACGTGCCCAGCATCGCATCGGCCGGCCACCCGCGCCCGTCGTGGCGGCCGCCACCTGGGCAGACTTTCCTCGTCAGCGGCCGTCGCGGGGCCCGAAGACGCGCAGTGCGTCAATGTCGGACGCCCGGGAGCGCAGGTAGTCGTCGGCCCAATCGGCGGCGCCCTCGAACCCCGACTCCGCGGTCACCCGGGCGCATGCCGCGTCGAGGTCGAAACGGGTCACCCGCAGCGTGACCGCGCCGGTGTCGCCGTCGAGCAGGGCCCAGTGGGCGCCGGCGCCGCCGTACGGCATGCCGACGCTGCCCGGGTTAACCACCAGACGGCGGTCGACCAGCCGGGCGTACGGCATGTGGGTGTGCCCGCATACGACGGTGCGCACGTCGTCGGCGAGCCCCTGGAACACCTCGGTCCACCGCTCGACGCGGCTGTCGACGAGCACGACCTCCTCGTCGTCGCGCGGGGTGGCGTGGCAGAAGACGGTGGTGCCGAGCCGGCCCAGCCGCTCGGTGTGGGTCGGCGGGAGGGCATCGATCAGCGCAACCTGGTCGGCGCGGAGCTGGGCCGCCGCCCACGGCGCGATCGGGTCGGGGATCACGGTCTGGCCGCCGCGCGCCAGCGTGACGAGCTCGCGTTCGGCGTTGCCCTTCACCCAGGCCGCCCGGTCGCCGAGCGCGACCAGCGCGTCGAGTGTCTCGACGGGCTGCGGGCCGGCGGCGAGGTCGCCGGTGAGCACGATCCGGTCGGCCGCCGCCACCTCGGGCTCGGCGAGCACGGCCTCCAGCGCGGGCAGAACGGCGTGCACATCGGACAGGACGGCGACCCTCATCCGCCCACCCTCGCGGCCGCTCACCCGTGCGGGCAAGGCGTGTTCGCCGACGGCTTAGGGTGATGCGGTGCGTCTCGTGATCGCTCGGTGCTCGGTGGACTACGTCGGGCGCCTGTCGGCCCACCTGCCCACGGCGACCCGCCTGGTGATGGTCAAGGCCGACGGCTCGGTCTCGGTGCACGCCGACGACCGGGCCTACAAGCCGCTCAACTGGATGAGCCCGCCGTGCCGGATCGAGGAGGCACCGGGCGTCTGGCGGGTGGTCAACAAGGCCGGCGAGGAGCTGCGGATCACCCTCGAGGAGATCTTCCAGGACACGTCCTACGAGCTGGGCACCGATCCGGGGCTGGTGAAGGACGGAGTCGAGGCGCACCTGCAGGAGCTGCTGGCGGGGGCGCCCGCGACCCTCGGCGCGGGCTTCACCCTCGTACGCCGCGAGTTCATGACCGCGATCGGGCCGGTGGACCTGCTGTGCCGCGACGCCGCGGGTGCGGCGGTGGCGGTGGAGGTTAAGCGGCGCGGCGAGATCGACGGCGTGGAGCAGTTGACCCGCTACCTCGAGCTGCTCAACCGCGACCCGTTGCTGGCGCCGGTAAGGGGCGTCTTCGCGGCCCAGGAGATCAAGCCGCAGGCGCGGGTGCTCGCCCAGGACCGAGGGATCCGGTGCGTGTGGCTCGACTACGACGCGATGCGCGACGTGGACCGCGACGACCTCACCCTGTTCTGATCGCCGGGGAAGGGTCAGCGTCCGGTGTGGTCGCGGAAGCCACGGCCGGCCTTGCGGCCCAGGTAGCCGGCGGTCACCAGGTGTTCGAGCAGCGGCGCCGGCGCGTAGCCTGGGTCGCGCAGCTCGAGGTAGAGCTCCCGCTCGATCGCCAGCGCCACGTCGAGCCCGACCACGTCGAGCAGCTCGAAGGGGCCCATCGGGTAGCCGCAGCCCAGCTTCATCGCGAAGTCGATGTCGTCCGCGGTCGAATACGAGGCCTCCAGCATCTTCACCGCGTCGTTGAGGTACGGGAACAGCAGCGCGTTGACGATGAAGCCGGACCGGTCGGTGCAGTGCACGCCGGTCTTGCCGAGCGAGGCCACCACCTCGTCGGCCAGCACGACCGTCTCCGGCGACGTGCGGATCGTCCGCACGATCTCGACCAGGCCCATGACCGGCGCCGGGTTGAAGAAGTGCAGCCCCACCACGTCGGACGGGCGCTGGGTGGCCACCGCGACGTCGACCACCGGCAACGACGAGGTCGTCGTCGCGAGCACGGTGCCCGGCTTGCAGATCTCGTCGAGGTTGGCGAACACCGCGCGCTTGACCCCGAGCTCCTCGACCACGGCCTCCACCACCAGGTCGGCGTCGGCGAGATCGTCCAAGCGCGCGGACCAGGTCACCCGGCCCGTCGCGCCGGCCAGTTCCTCGTCGGACAGCTTGCCCCGCACCACCGCCTTCGTCAGCGACGCCGTCAGCCCGTCGGAGAGCGCCGTCGACTTCTCCGTGCCGCGGGTCACCGAGACGACCTGGTAGCCCGCCTTGGCGAAGACCTCGATGATGCCGGCGGCCATCGTGCCCGAGCCCACCACGCCGACCTTCGCGAGCCGCGGGGCGCTCTCGGTGCGGTCCGCCGAACGCGGCGGCGTGGCCGCGTCCGGCACGACGACCGGCGAACCCGGCTTGTCGTACGTGTAGAAACCGCGCCCCGACTTGCGGCCCAGCAGGCCCGCGGTCATCATTTGCTTGATCAACGGCACCGGCGCGTGGCGGCGGTCGCGGCCGCCGCGGCGGTACATCGTGTCGAGGATCTCGTACGCGGTGTCGATGCCGATGAGGTCCATCAGCGCGAGCGGGCCCATCGGCAGCCCGCAGCCCAGCCGCATCGCCGCGTCGATGTCCTCGCGGGTCGCGTAGTGCGCCTCGAGCATCGACACGGCCTGGTTGAGGTAGCCGAAGAGCAGCGCGTTGGCGATGAACCCGGCCCGGTCGGCGATCGTTACGTCGGTCTTGCCGAGCCGTGCGCACAGCGCCTCGACGTCGCTGACGACCGACGGGTCGGTCACGACGGTGCGCACGACCTCGACCAGCTTCATAACCGGCGCCGGGTTGAAAAAGTGGATGCCGATCACGTGGTTGGGCCGGGTGGTCGCTACTGAGATCTCGGTGACGCTGAGCGACGACGTGTTGGTCGCGAGGATCGCGTCCGGCTTGCACACCTTGTCGAGCCCGCTGAAGATCTTTTGCTTCAGCGACAGGTGCTCGGGCACGGCCTCGACGACGAGGTCGACGTCGCCCAGCGCGTCCAGGCCGACCGCGAACCTGATCCGCGAGAGCAGCGCGTCGCGGTCGGCCGGTGCCAGCTTGCCGCGCTTGACCGCCCGGTCGGTCGAGCCGACCAGGTTGCCGCGGCCGCGCTTCAGGGCAGCGTCGTCGATCTCCACGGCAACGACGTCGATGCCGCTGCGGGCGAAGACCTCGACGATGCCGGCGCCCATCGTGCCGAGCCCGACCACGCCCACAGTGTTGATCTCGCGCCCCACCCGCGGCTCCTTGAACGATCGCTCAGCTGTCTCCGGTGAGTGTTTCACACGCCCTCGCCACGGACGGCGGCCGCGACCGCCCCCGCCCCCGCCGGCGACAGGCCGATCGTGTAGTGGTTGACGCCCACGACGTCGCGCTCGACGATCCCGGGGAACCAGCGGCTCGCCTCACCGGGCGGGAACATCGGCTCGCCGTCGAGCATGCCGCGCTCGGCACGCAGGAACACCGCCGGCACCGGCAGCGGGCCGGGCGGCGGCGCCGCCCATGCGTAGAGGTCCGCGGCGTCGCGCTGGGCCGCCGCCATCCGGCACGCCGGCCGGAACGCGTCGCCCTCTGCCACCAGGTCGTAGTCGGCGTACGTGGCCATCGCCGGGTTCCAGTCGCGGAACGACGGGTGCGCCCGCCACAGCTCCCGGTAGCTTTCCCGATCGGGGAACGTCATGCTCAGCCGGGCGTACGCGGTGCCCACCGTCGCGGCGAGCGCCGCGTCGATCTGCTCCCGCGTCGGGTTGCCCTCCAGGCCGGGCGGCGCCGGCAGCGGCGGCCCGCCGTCGACCAACACGAGCCGTTCGACCAGCATCGGGCAGGTCCGCGCCAGCTCGATCGCCACCCAGCCGCCCATCGAGTGGCCGACGATCACGGCCGACCCGCCGTACGCCTTGACGACCTCGGCCAGGTCGGCGGTGTGCCGCGCCATGCCGTACGGGCCGGGCAGGTCGCGGCTCTTTCCCCGGCCGCGCAGGTCGGCGGCGACGAACCGGTGGTCGGTCGCGAGGTCCTCGCCGATCAGCTGGAAGCCCAGGTGGTGGCTGGTTATCCCGTGCGCCGCGACGACCAGTGGGCCGGCGTCGCCCCAGACGCCGACGGCCAGCTCGCCGCCGGCCACGGGCACCCTTTGCATGCGGTACGTCATGCGATCAACCCGAGTAGCTCGGAGGCCACGTCGGTGGGGCGCTCGATGTGGGGCGAGTGTCCGCAGCCCTCGTACACGATCTCCCGGTACGAGCCGCCGGCGGCGGCGTAGCGGTCCAGCACCGCGCGGGTCTGGCCGACCATGGGCTGGGGCGGGCAGGCCGCCATGCCCGGCCAACCGGGCACGAGCTCGAGCGCGCCGAGGTACGCCAGGTCGAACAGCGACGTGTCGGACACGATCACGTCGGAGTCGCCGCGGATCCAGGCGATGTGCGGCTTGGTCGCGACCGCGACCAGGTCGCCGGCGATGCTGAAGTGGTTGGGGGCCATGGTGTTGAGCACGCCCCGGGTGCCGGGCGCCACGCCGGGCCAGTTGTCGCTCGTGGTCGCGTCGCCGGGATAGTTGTCCTCGCCGATCGCGGTGGACAGCACCGTGTCGAGGAGCAGCTCCTCGTCGGCGCCCAGGCTCGCGGGATCGGCGACGTACGCGCCGCGCAAGACCGCGCGCGGGCTGGTCGGCTCGTCGGCGCCGCGGTCCTTCGCGGCGATCCCCTTGACGAAGTCGGGGTTGACGGTGCCGCCGCCGGTGCCCGCGAAGTCGACCGTGGTGGGCGTGCCGTCGAGGTCCCGGGTGCCGCCGAAGCCGTACGGGCTGAGCGGCGACTCGAGCAACATGTCCGTCACGCGCTCAGGGTGGTCGACCAGCAGCTGCATGGCGACCCCGCATCCCATCGAGTGGGCCGCGACGATCGGGTTCGTCCCGGTCGGGAACAGGTCGGGATGGTCGAGGAGGGCCGCCATGTCGTCGGCGAAGTCGCGCAGGCCGCGGGTGGCGTCGACGGGCGCGGTGTCGGTGGCGCCGTAGCCCCGCAGGTCCGGTGCGACGATGCGCAGCGTTGCGGGCAGGTGGCGCAGCAGCGGGTACCAGAAGGCGCCCGACGAACAGTTCCCGTGGATCATCAGCACCGGGATGCCGTCGGCGGGCCCGGCGACGTGGACGTTGTGGCTGATGCCGCGCGCGTCGACGCGCAGCTCGCGGGGCTCCATCGCCCGATCGTGCCATCGTCGCCCGGGGTGAGCAGTGTGGCTCGCGCACATACCGCCGCCCGGATCGGTGTCCCTCGCGCCCAACCTACGCATGAGTAGCTTTCCGGTTTACACTGCGGCCATGACGGCAACGCGCGTTCCGGGCGCCCCGGTGGTCGAGGCCGGCCAGCTGGTCTCCACCAACCCCGTCACCGGAGCCGACGCCGGCCGGTTCACCGTTTGCGACGAGGACGACGTCATCCGGACGGTCGACCGCGCCCGCACCGCCGCGGCGTGGTGGGTGACGCAGGGCCACGCCGAGCGGCGGGCCCGGCTGCTGCGGTGGCGGGCCCTGCTGGCCGACCGGTTGGAGGAGCTGGCCGAGCTGGTCCACCTGGAGGGCGGCAAGCCGGTCGCCGAGGCCGTCGTGGAGATCGCGGGTGCCATCGACCAGATCGACTGGGCGGCCCGCAACGCCCGGCGGGTGCTCGGCCCGCGCCGGGTGCGTGGCCGGCTGGTGCTGGCCGAGTTCTCCGCCCACCTCGAATACCAGCCGTACGGCGTGGTGGGCGTGATCGGGCCGTGGAACTACCCCGTGCTCACCCCGGTCGGCTCGATCGCCTACGCCCTCGCCGCCGCAAACGCCGTGGTGTTCAAACCGAGCGAGTACACGCCGGCGGTCGGGCAGTGGCTGGCCGACTCGTTCGCCGAGGTGGTGCCGGAGCAGTCGGTGCTGCGGGTCGTCCACGGCCTCGGCGAGGTCGGTGCGGCGCTGTGCAGGTCGGGCGTCGACAAGGTCGCGTTCACCGGCTCGACGGCGACCGGCAAGAAGGTCATGGCCGAGTGTTCCGGCACCCTCACGCCGGTGCTCATCGAGGCCGGCGGAAAGGATGCGCTGATCGTCGACGACGACGCCGACGTCGCGGCGGCCGCTGAGGCGTGCGTGTGGGGCGCGCTGACCAACGCGGGCCAGACCTGCCTCGCCATCGAGCGGGCGTACGTGGTCGAGCCGGTGTACGAGGCGTTCGTGTCCGAGGTCGTGGCGCGGGCGTCCCGGTTGACGGTGGGTGCCGACGGCGCCGACATCGGGCCGATCACGATGCCCAAGCAGGTCGAAGTGATCCGGCGACACATCGACGACGCCCTCGCGCGCGGCGGCCGCGCGGTGCTCGGCGGGGCGGCGGCGGTGGAGCCGCCATTCGTGCGGCCGACCATCCTGGTCGACGTGCCGGAAGACGCGTCGGCGGTCCGCGAGGAGACGTTCGGGCCGACCCTGACGATCAAAAAGGTGCGCGACATCGACGAGGCGGTCGTCCTCGCCAACGCCGTCCCGTACGGCCTGGGCGGCGCCGTGTTCGGCCGCCGCCGCGCGGTCGCCGTCGCCCGACGCCTGCGCACCGGCATGGCGGCCGTCAACTCGGTGATCACGTTCATCGGGATGTCGTCCCTGCCGTTCGGCGGCGTCGGTGACTCGGGCTTCGGCCGCACCCACGGAGACGACGGGCTGCGTGAGTTCGCGCGGGCCAAGGCCATCACCAAGCGCCGCGCGCCCTCCGCCCTCAAGTCGACGACGTTCGAGCGCACGCCCAGGCAGGTGCGGCAGATCGTGAAGGCGATCAAGCTGATCTACGGCCGTCCCCGCTGACCGGGGCGAGCAACGTGCGTCCGTTGTGGTGCTGGTGGCGACCAAGGTGCGGTTCCCGATGGGGCCAGGTCCCAACGACGCGGGGCTGTCCCGCCACCACATCCTCGCCGGCTGCGAGGCCAGCCTCCGCCGGCTCCGGACCGACCACATCGACCTCTACCAGCTGCACGAGTGGGACGGCGTGACCCCGCCGGAGGAGACGCTGGACGCGCTGGACCTGCTCGTCAGGTCGGGGAAGGTCCGCTACGTGGGGCTGTCCAACTACGCCGCATGGCAGCTGATGAAGGCGCTCGGCGTGGCCGAGCCCCGGGCTGCCGTGGCCGGTCAGCCAGCAGATCTACTACTCGCTGCAGGCCCGCGACGCGGAGTACGAGCTGATCCCCGTGGCGGTCGACCAGGGGCTGGGCGTCCTGGTCTGGAGCCCGCTGGCCGGCGGGCTGCTGTCCGGGAAGTACCGCCGCGACCGCGACGCGCCGGCGAGCGGTCGGCAGCTGACCGACTGGGACGAGCCGCCGGTGTACGACCAGGACAAGCTGTACGACACCGTGGACGTCCTGGTGGAGGTCGGTGGGGCGCACGGCGTCTCCGCCACGCAGGTGGCGATCGCCTGGCTGCTCGGCCGGCCGGCGGTCACGTCGGTGCTGATCGGCGCGCGCACCGACGAGCAGCTCGCCGACAATCTCGCCGCGGCCGACCTGACGCTCACCGACGACGAGCGGCGCCGCCTCGACGAGGTGAGCGCCCCGCCGCTGCTCTACCCGTACTGGCATCAGGCCAAGACGGCCCGCGACCGGCTGTCGCCCGCCGACCGCACCCTGCTGGGCCCGCACCTGTAGGACGGCGCCGCAGAGGCGCTGCCCCGTCACCTGCCATGATCATGGCACTGCCGATGCCTCACAGCACCGCCAGGGACACCATGATCACCACGGATCAGCAGCCGTCGCCGAACGATGAAGAACGTCGCGCGGGGGGTCAACGGGAGTGTCGGCGGCACGCGTCTGATGAGTGTGACGTTCGAGGAGTACGTCCTGGCGCGCGGCCCGGCGCTCGTGCGACTCGCGCGCCTGCTCGCCGGCGACGACCACCGGGCCGACGACCTCGTGCAGGAGGTGCTGGCGAAGGCGTACCCCCGGTGGTCGCGGATCGCCCGGGCCGACCACCCGGACCGGTACGTGCGGCGGATGCTGGTCAACGCGCGTAACTCGTGGTGGCGGCGGGCGGTGCGCCGTGAGGTGCCGGTCCCAGCCGTGCACGACGTCGCGTCCGGTGCCGACCTGGTAGGCGAAAGCGCCGACCGCGACGCGATGTGGCGGCTGGTCGCGACGCTGCCGCCGCGGCAGCGCGCGGTGCTCGCGCTGCGCTACTACGAAGACCTGGACGACGGCGCAATCGCCGAGATCCTCGGCTGTTCGCCGGTCACCGTGCGCACGCACGCGATGCGCGCGCTGGCCACCCTGCGCGAGCGGATCGGCTCCGACGGCTGGTCCGCCACGACCCTGAGGAGCAAGCCATGATGAGCGACGATCTCGACCGGCGCATCGGTGACGCCCTTCGGGCCCGGGCCGACCGGCCCGTCGACGTCGATGCGCTACTGGCGGGCGCGTTGACCGCGGGCCGGCGTCGCGCCCGTCGTCGTCAGATCGCCGCCGCCGGCGGCGCGGCCGGCGTCGTGGGGGCGACCGCGATGGTCGTCGCCCTACCCCTGGTCGGTGGCCGGCCCGGTCCGGAGCCGAGCGACCCGACGCCCTGGACGGGCATGCCGGCGCTGCCGGAAGCCGCCGGCGAACCAGGACTTGCGCAGCGGCCCGACCTCGTGGGCACGGATCCGCGGAGGCTGCACTTCGGCGTCCCCTGGTCGCCGCTGCCGGTCGGCTCCGTCATGTGGGGCGGCCGATGGGGCATCGAGGCGGTTACGGTGACCATGGACCGCCAGGGTGAGCCCCTGCCGATCACCGTCGAGGCCGCTCGCGGCTCACTGCCCCGCGCCCCCGGCGATGACCCGGCGACGCCCAACCGGATCACCCCGGTCGAGGTAGGCGGTCGGGCAGGGCTGATCGAGGAGGACCCCGGCGGCGACGGGGCCGGCGGGAGCAGGTGGTTGCACTGGCAGCCGGTCGATGGGGTCGAGATGCGGGTCCAGGTCCAGGCGAGCCCGGCGACCGCCTACCAGCACCGCCGGGAGGCGTACGCAGGCTCGGCGCGGCCGGATCCCGAGGCGACCGGGGCCGACGACGACGCCGTGCTCGTCGGGTTCGCCGAGTCGCTCGACCTCGACACGGCCGTCCGGTGCTCGGCGCCCCTGCGCCTCATGTCGCTGCCCGCGGACGCCCGGCTGACCGGCTGCGCCGACAGCGCCGTCAAACGGGAAGGCGACGGCGTCTGGTACAGCGGGACACTTGGCTTCAACGGGCCCGGTCACGCGAGCCTGGAGGTCACCTTCGTCGAGGAGCCCACGCCGTGGCCTTCCTCGCCGGCGCCGACGGACCTGGTGCCGCCGTACGTCCCCGGCTCGCCGGACGCTGGCCCGTCGCAGACGGCACCGACGGGCTTCGACCCCTCAGCCCCGGGCCCGACCACCGGCCCGACCGCCACCGCACGGGCGACGGGGCCGCCCACTGGGCCGGCGACCGGGCCGGCAACGGGACTGGCAACCGGACCGACCGGCCTCGACCCGTCCTCGGCGCCGCCCGTCCCGCTGGAGAGCTCGGTCGGCGGTGACGTGCCGTACGACGTGGGCACCGTTTCTGGCGACGTCGTGGTCTCCGGCCGGTACGACCCCGGGGACGCGCGAGCGACCGCCCTCGGCGTGCGGGCCGCGGGGGATCCCGACGACCCGGCCGGTTGGCCGGCCGACCCGCTGCGCTGAACTCCGTACGCTTGAGGCATGCCGCGCCGCAACCGCCCCAAGCCCGACGGCAACCCGCCGCTGGACGAGGAGAGGCTGCGCCGCGGCGTAGGCGCGGTGCAGACCGCCGGCGACGGGGAGTGGATCGTCCGGCTCGTGCCCGGCGGCGGCGCCACCAAGGCGTACCGGTGCCCCGGCTGCGGCCAGGAGATCCAGGCCGGCACCGCGCACGTCGTCGGGTGGCCCGCCGACGAGCGCGGCGACCTGTCCGATCGCCGGCATTGGCATACCGGCTGCTGGCGGGCCCGCGACCGGCGCCAACCCGGCGTGCTGCGATCGCGCAGCGCGCCCCGGTACGGATAGCGTGGCCGGCGTGCTGCGGTCGCTCGAGCTCGTCTCCTCCTGGCCCGTCGACACCGTCGCGGTCGCCGTTGTCGACCGCACCGGCGTGATCGCGTCGATCGGCTCCGATGCCGTGCTGCCGTGGGCGTCGGTCACGAAGCCGGTGACCGCGCTCGCCGTCCTCGCGGCGGTCCGCGACGGGGTGGTGTCGCTCGACGACGCCGCCGGTCCACCCGGCGCGACGATTCGGCACCTGCTCGCCCACGCGTCGGGGATCGCGATCTCCGACGACGGCGTGCTCGCTCAGCCCGGGCAGCGGCGGATCTACTCCAACCGCGGTTTCGAGGTGCTGGCGGAGGCGGTGGCGGACCGGGCCGGCGCCCCGTTCACCGACCTCTTGATCGACCTGGTGCTCGACCCGCTCGACATGAAGGACGCCCGGCTCGAAGGGTCGCCGGCGTCCAAGCTACGCGGCTCGATCTTCGACCTCGCGGCGGTGGGGCGCGAGCTGCTCGTGCCGACGGTCGCGCCGGCCCTGATGGGCGAGGCGACCGCGGTGGTCTTTCCGGGGCTGTCCGGGGTGCTGCCCGGCTTCGGCCGGCAGGTGCCCAACGACTGGGGGTTGGGCTTCGAGATCCGCGACCAGAAGAGCCCACATTGGACGGGCACGGACAACTCGCCGGCGACGTTCGGGCACTTCGGACAGACGGGCACGTTCCTCTGGGCGGATCCCGTTGCCGGGCTGGCCTGCGCGTGCCTGACTGACCGCGACTTCGGGGAGTGGGCGCTCCCCTTGTGGCCCGCCCTGTCCGACGCGATCCTGCGCGAGCACGCCGGCCGCTGAGTGTCGGAATCCTTACTTCGACCGGTCACGGCCTGCCCGGCCTGGTTAGCGTTGCCTGGCGGTAAGGCGCGGTTGGAGGAGGCGGCATGACGGGCTGTCGTCTGTGTGCGACCCCGGCGACCGAGACGTTCGTCGATCTCGGCATGGCTGCGCTCCGCGACGCGCACGTCACGGTGGACGCCCTCGACACGGCGGACACCATCTATCCGCTGCGCGTGCGGATGTGCCCGCGATGCCTGCTCGTCCAGCTGCCGCCCTACGCCGCCGCCGGGGCGGAAACGCCGTGCCAACCGCCGCACGGCGAACGGCTCGCCGACGCGATGGTCGACCTCCTTGATCTCGGCCCGCACAGCGTGGTGGTCTCCTTGCCCGGCTCCGACGCAGACGTGCTGGCGCCGTTCGCGGCCCGCGGCGTGCCCGTGGCGCCGGCAGCCGCGGGCCCGGCCGATCTCGTCGTCGGCGTCAACGCGATCGCCCGGGCCGCGGACCTCACCCGGTTCGCGGCCGGCCTCGCCGCGCGGGTCAAGCCCGACGGCCTGGTCGCGCTCGAGTTCCCGCACCTGCTCCGGCTGGTCGAGCGGCGCCAGGTCGACCGGATCGACCACCGCCACCACCAGTATCTGTCGCTGCTCACCGCCGACCAGATTCTCGCCGGCGGCGGGCTCGTCGCGGTCGATGTCGAAGAGATCTCGTCGTACGGCGGGTCGCTGCGCGTGCTGGCCCGCCACCGCGCCGCGGCGGGCGAGCCGTCCACCAACGTCAAGTCCGTGCTGGAGGCGGAGGCCGAGGCGGGGCTGCACACCCTGGACGGGCACCGCGGGTTCGCGGAGGCGGCCTTCGCGATCAAGCGGGACCTGATCGAATTCCTGCTGACGGCCCGGGCCGACGGCCGGCGGGTCGTCGGCTACGGCGGCGCCAGCTCGCTGCTGGACTACTGCGGCGTACGGGCGGACCTGCTGGCTTACACCGTCTCGCCGGGCGCGGCCGGGCGGTTCCTGCCGGGCTCGCGGATCCCCGTTCACCAGCCGGACCGGATCGCGCGGGACCGCCCGGACTACGTGCTGGTGCTGTCGTCCGCGCCGCGGGCGGAGGCCGCGGCACGCCTCGGCCACGTGCGCGAGTGGGGCGGCCGGCTCGTGTTTGCCACCCCCGACCTCGCGGTCGTGTAGCGGCTACCTTTCCTGCATGCGGGGGAGGACCACCTCGCGGAGGATGAGCTGGATGGCGGCCACGGCCGGGATCGCGACCAGCGCGCCGACCACGCCGAGCAGCGCCACGCCGAGCAGCGCGGCCACGATCGCGGCCACGTCGCTGACCTTGACCGAGCGGCGCATCACGTTGGGGTAGATCAGGTAGTTCTCCAGCTGCTGGTAGACGATGAAGAACGCCAGCGTGACGATGCCGATCGTCAGCGAGTCGGCGAGCCCGACGATGGTGACGGCGATCGCGCCGATGGTCGCGCCGATCTGCGGGATCAGGTCACAGACCGCGACCACGACGGCGAGGGCGAGCGGGTACGCCAGCCCCACGATCGCCGCGAAGACGAAGGTGCTGAGGCCGGCCAGGACGGCGATGGACAGCGCGCCGACCATGTACGCGCCGACCTTCGCGAGGATCTCGTCGCCGAGCAACCGCGTCCGCTCCCGCCGGCTGGCGGGAACCAGCTGGTAGGCGGCGGCCTTCATCCGGTCGAAGGCCGCCATGAAGTAGATCGTCAGCACGATCACGGTCAGCACCCGGAACGCCGTACCGAAGATCAGGCTGACGCCGCCGAAGACGCCGCCGAGGGCGCGGCTGACCGTGGACGGGTTGGCCATGCCCTGGGCGCGTTCGACGAGGTTGAACCGCTCGGTCAGGTCTTTGACCACCTCGTTGCGCTGCAGCGACTCGATGTAGTTCGGTACCTGGTCGATGAACTGACCGACCTCCCCTACGACCGGCGGAACCAGGGCGGCCAGCCCGCCGCAGAGCAGGCTCACCACGGTGAGCGCGACGATGGTCACCGCCGCCGCGCGCGGCACGCCCCATCGCCGCAGCCGGACCACGGCCGGGTTGAGGCCGATCGCCAGGAAGAGCGCCACGAAGATCAGCACGAGGACGCCGGCCGCGTTGCGCACCGCGAGGAAGGTGGCGTACGCGAGGACCAGGCCGAGGCCGCCGAGGAAGCCGGTCAGGAACGCGTTGTGACGCAACGGTCGGCCCGGTACGCCGTACGGGTGGGGCAGCGCGGCGACGTCGGCGGGCACGCCGATCGCCGGCGGGACGTCGGCGCCTTCGGCGGCGTCGGCGAGCGAGTCGCGCGGCTCGGAGGTGTCGTCGTCGCGCGCTCGACGCTCCGCGTCGCCGTCCACCGGTACCTCCCCGGATCATCGCCTCGGACGGCAGGCTATCCGTCCCGCCGACCCTTGTCGATCACCCGAAATGCCTCGGCACCGCCATCCGGTGCCCGCTCTGACGGCGTCTTTGCCAGGCAGCAGGGGCGGCGCGCGCCGCCCGGGATCCCGTCAGGGACCCCGAATGATGTTCTGGGCCAAATCCGGAGGATCGGGGATCAGTCGGCTCCGACGCGGGCGGAGCGCTCGCGGGGGCTCGTGGCGTCCGCGTCCGAGGCAGCGCGGTTGCGCTGGGACGCGGGCGCGGAGATGCCGGCAGCGGGTTCCCTCCCGGGTGCCCCACCGTTGGTCGCGTCGGGGGTGTTCGCGGCGGCCGGCGCCTCGTCCACGGCCGGCGCCTCGTCGTTGGCCGGCGCCCTGTCCTCGGCTGGCGCCTTGTTCTCGGCTGGCGCCTTGTCCTCGGCTGGCGCCCGGCCGGTGGCCCGCGCCGGCGCGGGGACGGACGCCGACGCGGTCACCGGCGCCTGGTCGGCTGGACGGGCCGGTGACATCGGTTTGACCGGGCGCGGGGGAGCCGACGTCGGCGCGGCCGACGGCGGCCCGGACTGCTGCCGGCGCTGGGCGAGCGTCGCGTGGACCTGGTCGGACTCCTGCCGGGCCTGGACGGTCTGGTGGTGGAGGTCCGCCAGCGCTTGCTGCGCCTTCGCCACCTCCGTCAGGATCTCCGCGAGCTGCTGGCGCGCGGCCGCGGCCTCCTGCTGCGTCGCCGCCAGATGTTGCCGGCTGGTCGCGAGGTGCTGGCTGGCGGCCGCCGAGTGCTCCTCGAGGTGCCGGCGCACCGCCGTCGCGTGTTCTTCGGCCTGCCGGCGCAGCTCGGCCGAGTAGCGCTCGGCGTCGTTGCGGTGGGCGGTCACCTGCTGCTCGATCCCGGCCCGCCACTTGGCCAGCTCCTGCTCGGCCGCCGCGCGGCGGCCCGCGTACTCCCGTTCGCCGGCCGCCTGCCGCTGAGCGATCTCCCGCTCCACGCCGGCCCGCCAGCGCTGCAGCTCGTCTTGTGCCTGCGCGCGCGCCTGGCGTACATATGCCTCGGTCTCGGCCTGGGCCCTGGAGATCCGCTCGGCCGATTCGTTGGCGAGCCGCCGCGACTCGGCCTGAACCGTGGCCAGCTCGGCCTCGACCTCGGCCCGACGGTCCTTGTCGGCGCGGTCCTCGTCGGCGCGCCTGGCCGCCAGGGCCACCTCGAAGTCCTTGATCGCCGCGGCCGCCTTGGCCTTGGCCTCGCCGAGGATGCGCTCCGCCTCCTGGCGCTGGGCCAGGATGTCACCCGTCGCGGACGACCGGATCTCCTCAGCCTGGTCTTCGGCCAGGGCGAGGATCTGCTCGACCCGCGGGCCGAGGTGGCGGAACCGGGCCGGGTCGTCGACGCTCGCGGCGGTGCTCTGGTGTGCGGCCGCCAGGGTCGCCTGCAGCTGCTCCACCTGGGCCGCCAACGCGTGGATCTGGGCGAACGCCTGCTCGCGCTCCGCGGCGAGCGCCCTTATCTCCTGCTCGACCCGGACGACGTACCTGTGGACCTGGCGTTTGTCGTATCCCCGCAGCGCCGACTCGAAATGTGGTTCTGTGGGTTCGTCGCCGCCAAGAGCGAACAGTTCTCCGCCGTCCGACATTGCACCATCCTCACACGGTTCGCCCGGTACCGCTGAGATACACACCGCATAGCGGGACGTCGACCAGATGCGTCGCAATTGAGCGATGTGGACTGTTGCGGCCCCGAGCCACGGCCAGGGACCCGACAAGACTATTACCCCGGACAGAACTACAGGCCGTGCCGGTCGAATCCGGCACGGCCCGTGCGCAGCGCGTCCGCCCCAGGAGCGCCACCGTCGAAGCTGCCTAGGAGGTCGCCGAGACCTTCGTGTCGGTCTCGTCCGTGTCTGACCTCTTCGCCTCCGGCTTGTTGGCCGCGGCGACGCTGGGCACGATGCCGGCCAATCCGGACAGCATCTGGCCGAGCTGCGTGGTGACTGCGTCCTTCTGGCGGGTGAGGTCCTCGACCTCGCGGCGTGCGGCCTGCGTGGTCAGCTCGGCCTCGGTGCGCGCCTCGCTCAGCTGGCGGTGCGCCTCGGTCCTTGCGTCGTTGAGCGCCTTGCCGGCCGCGGCCTTCGCCCGGTCGACGACCTCCGTCGCGGTGCGCTCGGACTCGACCCGACGCGCCTCGGCCCGCTGCTCGATCTCCTTGGCGCGGTCTTCGGCGGCGCGGGCGCGCCCCTCGGCGTCGGCGACCAGCTTCTGGGTCTGGGCGACCTGCGCGGCGTGCCGCTGGGACTCCTCCCGCTCGGACCTCTCCCGCCGCTCGGCCAGCTCGAGCGCCAGGGCCTGCAGGTCCTTGTCGCGCTTGTCGCGCGCATCGGTCAGCATCTTGGTCGCGTCGGCACGCTTCTCCTCGGCGTCGCGGGCGGCCTTGGCGCGCAGCTGGGTGATCTCGCGCTCGGCGGTAGCCCGCAGCGTCGCGACCTCGCGCTCTACGGTCGATTTGAGCTCTGCGACCTCGTGTGTGGTCACGGTGCGCAGCTGCTTGGTCTCGCGGTCGGCGTCGGCGCGCAGCGCGTCGGCCTCGCGCCGAGCCTGCACCCGCACCTCGGCGGCTTCGCGCTCGGCGGCCGTGCGGGCGCTGCCCGCCTCCCGCTCGGCGGTGGCCTTCATGGCGGCAGCCTCGGCGCGCGCCTTGTCGGTGATCTCGCGAGCCTCGAGCCGCGCCGCCGACAGGATGCCCTCGGACTCGCGCTTCGCCTCGCCCCGGTGGTCGTTGGCCTGCTCCTCGGCCAGCCGCAGGATCTGCTCGACCCGGGTCCCCAGCCCCGACAGGGTCGGCCGGTTGTTTTCCTCGAGCTGCTTGGTCGCGCCGTCGAGCTTCTGCTCCAGCGCGGCGAGCTTCTGCTCGGCCTGGCGGAGGCGGCGTTGCGCGTCGTTGGTCTTCTGCTCCGCGTCGGCTCGCTCTTTTTCGGCGGCGACGAGGCGGTTGTTGAGAAGAGCGATGCTGTCGTCTACCTGCTTGCGGTCGTAACCGCGGAGCACGACCGTGAACTCTTCGGGGGAGTGGGCATTCTCGAAGAAGCCGAGTGAGGACTGCTGCTGGGGCATTGGCACATACTGGCAGAACCACAGGGGGGCTTCGCAAGGCATACCGCCCGTGTCGCCCGCGCGGGCCACGGTGATCTTAGCGGGCCCGGCCCGCCTACGCACCGCGGAAGCGGTTGATCTCGTCGAGGTGCGTGGCGCGCATCTCCTCATCGCGCACGCCCAACCCGTCGGCCGGGGCGAGGCAGCGGACGCCGACCTTGCCCTGGTGGGCATTGCGGTGCACCTCGTACGCCGCCTGGCCGGTCTGCTCGAGCGGGTAGACCCGCGACACCGTCGGGTGGATCCGGCCGAGCAAGACCAGCCGGTTGGCCTGCCACGCCTCGCGGTAGTTGGCGAAGTGGCTGCCGACGATCCGCTTGAGGTGCATCCACAGGTAGCGGTTGTCGTACTGGTGCAGGTAGCCCGACGTCGACGCGCACGTGACGACCGTGCCGCCGCGCCTGGCCACGTACACGCTCACGCCGAACGTCTCCCGGCCCGGGTGCTCGAAGACGATGTCGGGGTCGTAGCCGCCGGTCAGCGAACGCACCCGCTCGCCGAAGCGCCGCCACTCGCGGGTGTCCTGCGTGTCGTCGTCCTTCCAGAACCGGAAGCCCTCGCTCACGCGGTCGATGACGAGCTCGGCGCCCATCCGGCGGCACAGCACCGCCTTCTCCGGCGACGACACCACGCACACCGGGATCGCACCGCCGTTGAGGGCGAGCTGGGTGGCGTAGCCACCAAGGCCGCCGGACGCGCCCCAGATCAGCACGACGTCCCCCTGCTTCATCTGGGCGCCGTGGTGCGAGACGAGCTGACGGTAGGCCGTCGAGTTGACCAGGCCGGGGCTCGCCGCCTCCTCCCACGACAGGTGCCGCGGGCGCGGCATCAGCTGGTTGGACTTCACGATTGTGAGCTCCGCCAGACCGCCGAAGTTGGTCTCGAAGCCCCAGATCCGCTGCTGGGGGTCGAGCATCGTGTCGTCGTGGCCGTCGGCGTCCTCCAGCTCGACGGACAGGCAGTGCGCGACGACCTCGTCGCCGGGGTTCCATTTCGTCACGCCGGGACCGACGCGCAGCACCACGCCGGCGGCGTCGGACCCGACCACGTGGTACGGCAGGTCGTGGCGTTGGGTGAGTGCGGACACCTTCCCGTACCGCTGCAGGAAGGAGAAGGTGGGCAGCGGCTCGAAGATGCTCGTCCAGACGGTGTTGTAGTTGATCGCGCTGGCCATCACGGCGACCAGCGCCTCGCCGGGTCCGAGCTCCGGCGTCGGCACCTCCTGCACGTGCAGCGACTTGCGCGGGTCCTTGTCGTGGGTGTCGATCCCGTCGAACATCGTCGTCTCGTCGGCGCGGACGACGACGCCGCGGTAGCTGTCCGGCACCGGCAGCGTGCCGAGGGCGACCAGCTCCTTCGCCGGGTCGGCCGCGCCTTCCGCCGCCATGATCGCTTCGAGGATGTCCCGCACCGCATGTCCTCCGCACCTCGCACCGGGGCCGAAGCGGCGCCGGTTCTAGCCATGGTGGGCGGCCGGTTTCGGCGCCCGCTATGTCGACGCTCGACACAAATGAGCCGCCGGGGTGGTTCCCGCCATGCGCCGTCGAGGTGTCCTAAGGGCGGATGTTACTGGCCGGTAGGAAGTGCGCAAGGCACGTGTGACAAACACCATCGCGGATCGGCGCTCAGTGGGGGTGGGCCGGCTCCACCAGTTCGACGAGGACTCCCCCGGCATCCTTGGGGTGCACGAAGTTGACCCGCGATCCGGCCGTCCCGCGCCGCGGCTGTTCATAGAGCAGGCGCACACCGCGCTCACGCAGCGCGGCCGACGCGGTATCGAGGTCCGCCACCGTGTAGGCCAGCTGCTGGATGCCCGGCCCGTTGCGATCGAGGAACTTCGCGATGGTCGAGGTCGGCGACAGGGGCGCCAGCAGCTGTAGCCGGCCGCCGTCGTCGTCCGGGCCGATGGCCATCATCGCCTCCCGCACGCCCTGCTCCTCGTTGGTCTCCTCGTGGATCATCCGCATGCCGAACACGCGCTCGTGGAAGGCGACCGCCTCGTCGAGGTCGGCGACCGCGACGCCGACGTGGTCGATGCGCAGCAGGCCGACGGCTGAGTGGAAGTCTCGTTCGGTCCCGGACGTCATAGCGATATTCTGGCCGAACGATCCCTAAGGCCGCTGTGAGGCCGACCACCGGAGGTAGGCGGACATGACCACGAGCGTGATCGTCGCCGGCGCGCGCACCCCGATGGGCCGCCTGCTCGGCAACCTGAAGAGCTTCTCGGCGGTGCAGCTGGGCGGCGTCGCCATCAGGGCGGCCCTGGAGCGGGCCGGCGTCGCACCCGACCAGGTGCAGTACGTCATCATGGGCCAGGTGCTGCAGGCCGGTGCCGGGCAGATCCCCGCGCGGCAGGCCGCGGTCGAGGCCGGCATCCCGATGTCGGTGCCCGCGCTGACCATCAACAAGGTGTGCCTGTCCGGCCTTGACGCGATCGCCCTGGCCGACCAGCTCATCCGGGCCGGCGAGGCCGACGTGGTTGTCGCCGGCGGCATGGAGTCGATGACCAATGCGCCACACCTGCTGATCGGGCAGCGCCAGGGCTACAAGTACGGCGACGTGCTCATGAGGGACCACATGGCGCTCGACGGGCTGACCGACGCGTACGACGGTCTCGCGATGGGCGAGTCGACCGAACGGGCCGGCGCGAAGCTCGGCATCACCCGCGAGGAGCAGGACGCGTTTGCCGCGGCCAGCCACCAGCGCGCGGCCGCGGCGCAGAAGAACGGCGCGTTCGCCGACGAGATCGCCCCCGTCGAGATAGCCCAACGCAAGGGCGATCCGATCGTCGTGTCCGAAGACGAGGGCATCCGGCCGGACACCACCGCGGAGACTCTCGGCCGGCTCAAGCCGGCGTTCGCGACGGACGGCACGATCACCGCCGGCAGCTCCTCGCCGATCTCCGACGGCGCCGCGGCGGTGGTGGTGATGAGCAGGGAGAAGGCCGACGAGCTCGGCCTCGCGTGGCTTGCCGAGATCGGCGCCCATGGCATGGTGGCCGGTCCCGACAACTCGCTGCACTCGCAGCCGGCCAACGCGATCAACGCGGCGCTGAGCAAGGCCGGCATGACCGTCGCCGACCTGGATCTCATCGAGATCAACGAGGCGTTCGCCCAGGTGGGCATCCAGTCGACGCGCGAGCTGGGGGTGCCCGCCGAGACCGTCAACGTCAATGGCGGGGCGATCGCGCTCGGCCATCCGATCGGGATGAGCGGCGCCCGGCTAGCGCTGACGCTGGCGCTCGAGCTCAAGCGGCGCGGTGGCGGCACCGGTGCCGCGGCCCTGTGCGGCGGAGGTGGCCAGGGCGACGCCCTGATCATCCGCGTGCCGAAGCAGTGACCGAGCGGATCGCGGGCGCCATCGGGCCGGGGAGCTCGGGCGCACGCCGCACCGTGCGAAGCGAGGTGGACGGGTGAGCTTGCGGCGCGGCCGCGACGTGCCGGCCCTCGTCGCCGCGGCGCGCGAGGGTGACCCGCGCGCCGTGGCGCGGCTGATCTCGCTGGTGGAGAACGGCGACGAGCTGCTCCCCGAGGTGGCGGCCGCGCTCGCCCCGCACACCGGGCAGGCGCGAGTCGTCGGGCTCACCGGCTCGCCGGGGGTCGGCAAGTCGACCACCACGAACGAGCTGGTCCGCGCGCTGCGGGCGCAGGGCCATCGGGTCGGGGTCCTTGCCGTCGACCCGTCCAGCCCCTTCACCGGAGGCGCGATCCTGGGCGACCGGGTCCGGATGCAGGACCACGCCACCGACGCCGGCGTCTACATCCGGTCGATGTCCTCGCGCGGTCACCTCGGCGGCCTCGCCGCGACCACCCCCCAGGCGGTACGCGTGCTGGAGGGCGCCGGCTGCGACGTGGTCCTCGTCGAGACCGTCGGCGTCGGTCAGGCGGAGGTGGAGGTGGCCTCCCTCGCCGACACGACGCTGGTGCTGCTCGCCCCCGGCATGGGCGACGCGATCCAGGCGGTCAAGGCGGGCATCCTCGAGATCGCCGACGTGTTCGTCGTCAACAAGGCCGACCGCGACGGCGCCGACGCCACCTACCGCGACCTGCAGGGGATGATCGGCCTCGCCGACCGCCAGCCGGGGGAGTGGCGGCCATCGGTGGTGCGCTGCATCGCGTCGCGCGGCGAGGGCATCGACGACGTGGTCGCCGCGATCGACAAGCACCGCGCCTGGCTGGTCGAGCACGGCGAGCTGCGCGGTCGCCGGGAGGCGCGGGCCGCCGCCGAGGTCGAGGCGATCGCGCTGGGCACGCTGCGCGACCGCATCGGCTCGGTGCGAAGGGGTACGGGCCTGCAGACGCTCGCCGCGGCCGTCGCCGCCGGCGAGCTCGACCCGTACGCGGCGGCCGGCCGGCTCCTCGACGAGCTGGCCCGCGATGATCCGGAGGTTACCGCTCCGTAACGGTGGCACACATGATCTTGGTGGACTGCGCACACCCGTGCGACCCTGTCCGTCGGATCGGCCTCGCCCGCCGTCCGATCGCGGGGAAAGGCAAGGTGCTGTGTCCGATCTGACCGTCACGTGGCGGGGCATCCGCTCACGGTCCGGTCGGTCGGTCCTCGTCCTGCTGCTCTCGACGGTCGCGATCGCGGCCGCCGTCCTCGCGCCGCTGTTCGCCACCGCGGCCGCGCAGTCGGTGCTCACCGACGAAGTGGCGGATGCCCCCGCTGCCCTGAACGGCCTCGCCGCCCGCGCGATCGTGGGCAATGGCGGCTCGACCGGCGCTGGCGTGCGGGCAGCCGTCCAGAGCCGGCTGCGGGACATGCCCAAGCTGGCCGCGGCGCTGGCACCGCCGGTCGTCACGGTGTTGACCGGCGTCCAGCCGCGGACAACGGTGCCTAGCCTCGGCCTTCTGCTCTACCGCGACGGCGCCTGCGCACATCTCGGCTTCGACTCCGGCTCCTGCCCGACCGGGCCCGACCAGATCGCGATGAGCACGCGCACCGCGAAGACCCTGGGACTGCGCGTCGGCGGCAAGCTGACGCTGGGCGTCGAGAACGTGAGAGGGTCGTTCGCCGGCCCGCTGCCACCCAACCCGTCGTACGACGTGGTCGGGATCTATCGGGTCCCCGCGGTCGACGACCAGTTCTGGGCGACCGACGGCTTCTTCTCCGGCGGCGACAACAACGAGCTCGACGACGGCACCAAGGTGCTCGACCCGCTGGTCACCGGCGCGGAGGCGGGCGTGACGGCGGTCCCAACCGCGACCGTGCAGGGACGGGCGCAGTTCCCGATCGTCGCGCAGAACGTCCGGCTGTCCGACGTGGACAGCATCCGCGCGAACATCGAGGACCTGCGCTCCGAACGGCTCGCCAACAACGTCATCGTGGAGGCCGGCCTGGGCGCCGCGCTGCGCGACGCCGCGACCGAACGGTCGGCGATCTCCACTGGTGTGCCCGTCGTGGCGCTGCCGCTGGTCGTCCTCTGCTGGTTCGTACTGTTCCTGGTCGTCGCCGCGGTCACCGACGACCGCCGGGCCGAGATCGCGGTCGGCAAGCTGCGCGGGCTCGGCCTCGGCGGCATCACCCGGTTCGCCGTGGCCGAGCCGTTGCTGCTGATCGCGTTGGCCGCTCCGCTCGGGCTCGCTCTTGGGGTCGGGCTCACCGCGCTGGCCGCCCGCGCGTTCCTCGCGCCCGGCGTCGACGTGCGGGTCAGCGGCGTCGCCCTGCTCGTCGGGCTCGCCGCGCTGTTGGGCGCGGCGGCGGCCGCCTTCCTCGGCGCCCGCGCCACGGTGACGGCCAGCATCGTCACGCTGCTGCGGCGGGTGCCGCGGCGCGGTCACCGGCGGGCGGTGATCGTCGAGGGCGCGGTCGCCGCCCTCGCGCTCGCGGCGCTGTACGAGGTGCTGGTCGCCGGCGACCGGTCCACTCCGGTCGCCTACGCGGCACCGGCGTTCCTGTCGTTGCTGACCGGGCTCGTGGTCGCGCGGCTACTGGGTCTGTGGGCCCGCTGGCGGTTGCGGTCGGCCGGCGACCGGGGCCGGCTGGCCACGCTGCTCGCCGCGGCGCAGGTCGGCCGGCGGCCGGCCAGCGAGCGCCTGGTCGCCGTGCTGACCGTCGCGGTGGCACTGCTCGCGTTCGCCGCGACCATCTGGGACGTGGGTGCCGTCAACCGACGGCAGGCCGCCGAGTCGCTGCTCGGCGCCGACCGGATCTACTCGGTCGCCGCGGCCAGCCCCGGCGCGCTGCTCGCCGCGGTCAAGCAGGTCGACCCGGCCGGGCACGACGCGATGGCCGTGATCCGTTCCGGCCAGACCTACAACGACGCCTTCGTCGACTTCGTAGGCGTCGACGCGAGCCGGCTCGCCGCGATCGGACGGTGGCCGGGCCGGTCGGCGGCCCAGACCAAGGCCGTCGCCGCGAAGATCGCGCCACCCCGGTCGGCGACGGTGAACCTGCGCGGGGCGCGGCTGGCCGTGCGGGCCACGGTCGACAAGCTGGTCCAGACCGCGACCCGGCCGATGGGCCTCGCGGTGTTGGTCAGCGAGCCCGCCGAGGCGCCCCGCATCGTCGACCTGGGCAGGCTGCGGACGGGCGCCGCCACGTATGCGGGCGACCTCGCCTGCCCGGGCGGCTGCCGGCTGCTCGGCGTATCCATCCGCCGGTTCCCCGCCGACGACT
>DATDJX010000519.1:0-9800 GCA_036520275.1 Asanoa sp. | reverse complement strand
GGCGACGCGGGCGACGAGGCGGTGGCCGTGCGCGCGGCGCACGCGGCGCCGCCGCTGCGGGGCTGGGTGAACAACGCCGCGGTGTTCCGCGACGCCTCGGTCGACTCGACGCCGCCGGGCGAGGTGTTCGACCTCATCGGGCTCAACCTGCGACCGGCGGTGATCGGCTGCGCGGTGGCGGTACGCGCGTTCCTCGCCGCCGGCACCGACGGCGCGATCGTGAACATCTCGTCGCATCAGGCGCAGCGGGCGATCTCCGGCAGCCTGCCCTACGCGACCGCGAAGGCGGCGGTCGAGGGCATGACCCGGGCGCTGGCGGTCGAGTACGGGCCGGCGGGCATCCGGGTCAACGCGGTCGCGCTCGGGTCGATCGCGACGGCGCGGTACGACGACCTCCTGGCCGCCTTGTCCCCGCCCGCAGCGGCCGCGATCGTGGCCGAGATGGCGGCGATCCACCCGCTCGGCCGGGTCGGCCGCGCGGACGAGGTCGCGGCCGCGGTCGCCTACCTGCTCTCCGATGCGGCGAGCTTCGTCACCGGCGCGGTCGTCCCGGTCGACGGCGGCCGCGCTGCCGCCGGCCGCGATCCCGAGTCGCGGTGATCCGCCGATCTCGTTCGACGCCCGACCGGACACCCTCTAGAGTGCGCCGAGTGAGGTCAACACCGGCGCGGCGGGTCGGCGGGGCGATGACCGGGCCGACGACGTCCGCGCGCGACCGGGACATCCGGTCGTTCGGCGTCGGCGCGGCGCTCGGCCTGGCGGGGCACGTGCTCGCCTTCCTCGCCGGCTTCATCGCGGCGGGTATGGGCGGGCCCGGCACCGGCCAGGGGTTCGCCGACCTGGCCGCGGTCGCGGTCACGTTCCTGGTCATCGAGGCCGTCACGGCACTGGCCTGCCTCGTCGGCGCCGGCATCGGCTTCGCCCGCCGCCGGTCGCACCTCGCCGCGGGCCTGCTGACGGGCTGGGCCGTCGGCATCCTCGCCGCCCTGGTGATCGTCAAGGGCTGACGCCACCGTCGCGGCGGGCTCATTCCGGGCGTTTGGGGGCGTAGCGGCCCACGGACTCCTGGCAGGTGAGTTTCTGGATCTCCGTCATCACCTCGTCGGTGAGCTGGCGCAGGCCGTGGCGGTCCGCGGGACGCCCCTCGCCCTCGATGGGCTTGCCGAAGCGGATCACCGGCCGACCGGCGAACGGCTTCGGGAACCGGGCGCCGATCGGCTGCACCCGGTCCGTGCCGATGATCCCGACCGGCACGATCGGGACGCCGGCCGCCAGCGCGAGCCGCGCCGCGCCCGTACGCCCCCGGTAGAGCCGCCCGTCCGGGGAGCGCGTGCCCTCCGGATAGATCGCCACGATGTCGCCCGACTTGAGCACGGGAATCGCCCCATCGAACGCGGTCAGCGCCGCCCGGCCGCCGGCGCGCTCGACCCGGATCGCGCCCATGCCGTCCACGATCGACTTCGTCAGCCAACCGCGGATGCCGGAGCCGGTCCAGTACTCCGCCTTGGCCCAGAACGCGATGTGGCGCGGCACCACCGCGCCGAGGAACATCTCGTCGGCCACCGAGAGGTGGTTGCTCGCGAGGATCGCGCCCCCCGAGGACGGCACGTTCTCCACGCCCTCCACGATCGGCCGCCACCCCAGCCGGAGACCGTTACCGACGGTGAGCTTGACCATCGAGTAGAACAGCGACACGGAACCTCCGGGGGGCGAGGGTGGGCGGTGCTACGGTAGCCGACACCGCCTCCTCCTCATACCCGGGCGACGGTGACGGTGATCCTCTCGCTCTCGCCGACCTCGCCCTCGAAGCCGTCGAGGTCACCCTCGGTGAGGTCGATCGTCGATGCCAGCACCTCCCGGGCCACGAAGTCGCGGTGCTCCGCGACGGCGGACCGGACGCCGTCGCCGCCGGCCACCACCACCGCCACCCGGTCGGACACGTTGAGGTTTGCCTCCCGGCGGGCCTGCTGGACGACGCGGACGACGTCGCGGGCCAGCCCCTCGGCCGCCAGTGCCGGGGTGACGGTTGTGTCGAGGACCACCACGCCGGCGTTGCCGGGCAGCGGCGCCGAGTTGTCCGCGTCGGCGGCGACCAGCCGCAGCTCGTACTCCCCCTCCCGCAGGGCGACCCCGGCCGCGACCGGCGCGCCCTCGACGAGCGACCAGTCGCCCTCCTTCACCGCCTTGATCACCTGCTGGACCGCGCCGCCGATCCGCGGCCCGAGCACCCGCGGCACGACCGTCAGCACCTGGCGACAGTAGGCGTCGACGTCGGCGGCGAACTCGACCGACTTGACGTTGACCTCGTCGGCCACCAGGTCGGCGAACGGCCGCAGCGCCTCGGCGTCGGGCGTGGCCACCGTCAGCGACGGCAGCGGCAGCCGTACCCGCAGCCCCTTGGACTTGCGCACGGACAGCGCCGCCGAGACCAGCTCGCGCACCGCGTCCATATTGGATACGAGCGGGTGGTCGCCGGGGAACTCGTCGGCGGACGGCCAGTCGGTGAGGTGCACCGACCGCTCGCCGGTGAGGCCGCGCCAGATCCCCTCGGTGGTCAGCGGCGCGAGCGGCGCCATCACCCGGGACAGCGTCTCCAGCACGGTGTAGAGCGTGTCGAACGCGTCGCGGTCGCCCGACCAGAACCGGTCGCGCGAGCGCCGCACGTACCAGTTGGTCAGGGCGTCCAGGAACGAGCGTACGGACGCACACGCACCGCTGACGTCGTACGCGTCGAGCTGCCCGGTCGCCGACTCGACCAGCTCCCGCGTCTTGGCCAGCACGTACCGGTCGAGCAGGTGGGTCGAGTCGGTGCGCCGCCGCGCGGTGTACCCCTCCGCGTTGGCGTACAGCGAGAAGAAGTACCAGACGTTCCACAGGGGAAGCAGCACCTGCCGCACCGCGTCGCGGATCGCCGGCTCGGTGACGGGCATGTCGCCGCCGCGCAGCACCGGCGAGGACATCAGCATCCACCGCATCGCGTCGGAGCCGTACTCGTCGAAGACGTAGTAGACGTCCGGGTAGTTGCGCAGGCTCTTGGACATCTTGCGCCCGTCGGAGCCCTGCAGGACGCCGTGGCTCACGCAGCTGCGGAACGCCGGCCGGTCGAACAGCGCCGTGGCCAGCACATGCATGGTGTAGAACCAGCCGCGCGTCTGTCCGATGTACTCGACGATGAAGTCGCCCGGGTAGTGGTGCTCGAACCAGTCGGCGTTCTCGAACGGGTAGTGCACCTGGGCGAACGGCATCGAGCCCGACTCGAACCAGCAGTCGAGCACCTCCGGCACCCGGCGCATCGTGGAGCGCCCGGTCGGGTCGTCGGGGTTGGGCCGGGTCAGCTCGTCGATGTCCGGACGGTGCAGGTCTGTCACCCGTACGCCGAAGTCACGCTCCAGCTCCGCCAGCGAAGCGTAGACGTCCAGGCGTGGGTAGGCCGGGTCGTCGGACTTCCACACCGGGATCGGGGAGCCCCAGAACCGGTTGCGGCTGATCGACCAGTCGCGCGCGTTGGTGAGCCATTTGCCGAACGAGCCGTCCTTGACGTGCGCCGGGGTCCACGTGATGTCCTGGTTGAGCTCGACCATCCGCTCCTTGAACGCGGTCACCTGCACGAACCACGACGACACGGCCTTGTAGACCAGTGGCGTGTCGCAGCGCCAGCAGTGCGGGTAGGAGTGGGTGTAGGTCTCCTGCCGCATGACCACGCCACGCTCGCGCAGGTCACGCGCGATCGGCTTGTTGGCCTCGAAGACCTGCAGGCCCTCGTATGGGGGCACGACCGAGGTGAAGCGGGTGTGGTCGTCGACGGTCAGCAGCACCGGTATGCCGGCCGCGGTGGAGGCGATCTGGTCCTCCTCGCCGTATGCCGGCGCCATGTGCACGACCCCGGTGCCGTCCTCGGTGGACACGAAGTCGCCGCCGAGCACCTGGAACGCGTTGGGGCCGGCCTGGTCGACGAGGAAGTCGAACAGCGGCGTGTAGCGGCGGCCGACGAGCTCGGACCCGCGCACCGAGCCGACCCGGGTCACGTTCTCGAGCTCCTTGGCGTACGCGTCGACGCGCGCCGCCCCCATCAGGTAGCGCTGCCCGGTCGGGTCTTCAAAGATCGCGTACTCGACGTCGGACCCGACCGCGAGCGCCAGGTTGGACGGCAACGTCCACGGCGTCGTCGTCCAGACGGCGACCTTCTCCCCCGTCTCCAAGGTGAACCACACCGTGAGCGACGGGTCGTGGCGGTCCTTGTAGACGTCGTCCATCCGGGTCTCGGTGTTGGACAGCGGGGTCTCGCAGCGCCAGCAGTAGGCCAGCACCTTGAAGCCCTCGTAGACCAGACCCTTGTCGTGGAGGGTCTTGAACGCCCACATGACGCTTTCCATGTAGTCGAGGTCGAGCGTCTTGTAGTCGTTGGCGAAGTCGACCCAGCGGGCCTGCCGGGTGACGTAACGCTCCCAGTCCTGCGTGTACTGGAGCACCGAGGTGCGGCAGACGTCGTTGAACCGGCCGACGCCCAGCTCGAGGATCTCCGCCTTCGTGGAGATGCCGAGCTGCTTCTCGGCGACGACCTCGGCGGGCAGGCCGTGGCAGTCCCAGCCGAACCGGCGCTCCACCCGGCGCCCCCGCATCGTCTGGTAGCGCGGCACGACGTCCTTGACGTAGCCGGTCAGCAGGTGGCCGTAGTGCGGCTGGCCGTTGGCGAACGGCGGCCCGTCGTAGAACACGAACTCGTTGGCGCCGTCGGGGCCCGCCTCACGGGCCTCGACGGACGCCTCGAATGTCTTGTCGGCGGTCCAGTGCTCGAGCACCCGCCGCTCGACCGCCGGCAGGTCGGGGCTCGCCGGCACGCCCGTGCCGGACTCGTGCAGCGGATAGGCCATCGGTGGTCGCTCTCCTCGAACAGCTCGTGGACTGCGAGGACGAACCGCCCGGGGAAGGCGGTCCGCGGTACCACCCCGCTTGACGGCCAGGATCGACCGCCCGCTCGTTGGCCGGCTGTGACGGGCCGGACCCGTCCGGTTCTACTGGGATCCCGAAGGATCCGTTCTTCCGGAGGCTCGCCGGTGATGGCCGGGTCATCGCCTATGGGCTCCAAGGTTACCCGACCGCCGACGGCGCTTCATCCGGATAACCCGGCGGATCCCGGCCGCCGGCCGCTCGGGCCGCCGGAGCGGGAAAGCAGCCCCGCGCGGCGGGGTCCCACGCCGTACTGGTCCGGCCGCAGGTCGATGGCGCTATGCTGCGGCCACGCGACGGGGGAGGGTCACGTGGACGGGCGCCGACGGGCGAATACCGCAGCCGGCCTTACGCTCCTTGCCGGCCTCGCCGGCTGCGCGCCGTCACCCGCCACGACCGCCAAACCCACGCCGGTGGTCGTCAGGGCCTCCCCGAGCGCCAGCCCGCTGCCCAGCGCGCCCGCCGGCTCCGCCTATCCCCCCGACGCCGTCCTCGCCGCCGTCGACGCCGCGCTGCGGCGCCTCGGCGAGCCTGCGCCGGTGACCTGGGACACCGGCGCCGTGGCGACCGCCGCCCCGCTGTCGGTATGCGGCCTGCGGATGGACGGCCGCAGGGCGGACCGCACCGACCTGCGCGTGGCCGCCCACTACGCCGGACACGTCCGGTTGAATCCGATCCCCGACCTGCCGTCGTACGCCGGCCGGCCGACCGTCGTGGCGCAGATCGACGTCGCCCACCTCCGCGACGCCACCGCCGCCGGTGCGGCCGTCCGCTCCGCCGTCGCTGCCGAGTGTGACGGCAGGTTCGGCCTGTTCGGCGGCCCCGACGAGGCGCGCCGGGCCGGCGAGAAGCTACGCATCGGGAGCGGCGATGCCCGGCTCACCACCGGCACGTTGGACATCGGCACCCGGGCCACCAGCCTCGGGTTCACTCCCGGCGAGGCACGGCTGGTCTTCGCCTATGGTCCGCTGGTGGTCGACGTCCTCGTCCTCGAGGTTCGGCCGGCCGACGAACGCCCCGACAACGCGACCAGCGCAGCCCGTGACCAAGCGCTCGCGGTCGCCTCCGACGTCATCTGGGGGCTGCCGAAATGACTGTCGTCGAGGCGGGATCGGCGCGAGGTGGCCGCTAGCGGTTGACGTGCCGGGGAAGTCGGTCGATGGTGGCATGACCATGTCCCCATGGGCCCCGAGGAGGCGCCGATGACCTTGAGCCTCGCGCCGCTCGACCTGCGGCTGCGTGTCACGTCGCCCGGGCTGCTCGCCCTGCCGTGGCGGGTGCCGTTGGGAGAGTGGGACGCGACGGAGGTGCCGCTGCGTGACGTGCCCGTCGGGCCGTCACGCCACCTGGTCCGCTTCGTCGAGACCGACGGCGCGCGGTGGGCGCTCAAGGAGATGCCGGTGCGGATCGCCCAGAAAGAGTACGCAGTCCTGCGCGACCTCGAGGCGCGCTCGCTGCCGGCCGTACGGGCCGCGGGGCTGGTCATGCAGCCCCACGAGGACACGGCGATCCTGGTCACCCGCTACCTCGAACGGTCCTGGCAGTACCGGCGGCTGCTGATGCGGATGCCGCCGGACCTCACCGCCCACCGCGAGCGCCTGCTGGACGCGATGGCGGGGCTGCTCGTCGACCTGCACCGCAACGGCATCTTCTGGGGCGATTGCTCGCTCGCGAACACGCTGTTCTCCCGCGACGGGCAGATCCTGCAGGCGTGGCTGGTCGACGCCGAGACCAGCGAGATCCACCCGGCGTTGTCGGACGGGCAACGGCGCTACGACATCGACATCATGGTCGAGAACCTGGCGGGCGGCCTGCTGGACGTCGCGATGCGGCTGGACCAGCCGCCGGAGGTCTTCGACTCCCTGTTTGCCGAGGCGGAGAGCGTAGCGACCCGCTACCAGAAGCTGTGGGATCTGCTGCACGCCGAGCCGACGTTCTCGTTCGACGACCGCTACAAGATCGAGGCCCAGATCCGCGCCCTGCACGACCTGGGTTTCGCGGTCGACGAGATCAACCTGGTGTCGACCGGCGCGGGTCCCGAGGCGCTACGCCTCAAGGTCGCGGTTGCCGCGCGCCGCTACCACGCCGCGCAGCTGCACGACCTGACCGGCCTCGACGTCGGCGAGGGACAGGCTCGCATACTGCTGGCCGACCTGCGCGCCTACCAGGGCCGGCTGCAGCACGAGACGCGCTGCGACATCTCCGACGGCCTGGTCGCGCTGCGCTGGATGGACGAGGTGCTGCGTCCGGGCATGGCTCGCGCCCACGACGCGGTGGGTGGCATCGGCGACCCGGTGCAAGCCTACTGTGACCTGTTGGAGGTGCGCTGGCTGCTGAGCGAGCAGGCGCAGCGAGACGTGGGCGACGTGGTGGCGATCGGGGCGCTGCGCGAGCGGTCGGTGCCGGCGCAGTCGGCCGCGCGGATGGCGGTGGCGGAGGCCAACACCGGCCAGCTGACCGCGCTGACCCCCGATCTGATGGGCGCGCTCGAGCGCGAGCGCCAGGCCGAGCGGGACGACGTGCTCACCGAGGATCCGTCCTGAATGGACGGTTCACGGGTGCGGCATCCGGCGGGTCCGCAGCCCTCGCCCCGCACGCCAGCTCGTGATCTCGCGTCCGCTGTCGTGGAAGACCACCGTGCCCGCCCCGGCGATGTCGAGCGCGAAGAGGTGGTAGGGCTCCGCCGGGCTCCACTCGATGCGGGCGTACAGCGCCTGCTCGTACGCCCGCTTGGTCGGCCCCTCGACGGCGACCGCCCGGCCGTACAGCTTGAGATCGCCCGCCGGGTTGTCCTTGCCGGGCGGCAGGCTGTGCACGGTCATCCGAGGGTCGCGCTGCAGGTCGAGCGCCTTCACCGACTGCCAGATCATGCCGGTGCACAGGTCGTCGCCGACCACGTCGCACTCGACGGCGCTGATCCGGGGCGACCCGTCCGGGCGCAGGGTGCCGAGCAGCATGATGTGCTTGTGGACGATCCATTCCGTCGCGACCGCCGCCAGTTCCGGACAGTGGTCGGCGAAGCCGCGCCAGCGCACGGCCTCACCTGTCCGGGAACCAGAGGGCGAGCTCGCGCTTGGCGCTGTCGGGCGAGTCCGACGCGTGCACCAGGTTCTCCCGGTTGGACAGGGAGAAGTCGCCGCGGATCGTGCCCGCGGCGGCCTTGCGGCCGTCGGTGGCCCCGACGAGCGCGCGGACGACGTCGATCGCGGCCTCGCCGGCCAGGATGACGGCGACGAGGGGGCCGCCGGTCATGAAGGCCTTGAGCGGCGGGTAGAACGGCTTCTCCACGTGCTCGGCATAGTGCCGGTCGGCCAGGTCCGCGTCCATCTCCCGCAGGACCATCGCCTCGAGGACGAGCCCCTTGCGCTCGAAGCGGCCGAGGATCTCACCGATCAGACCACGTCGAACGGCGTCCGGCTTGATCAGGACGAGCGTGCGCTCGGCGACGTTGTCGGTGGGCACGGCGTTCCTCCTGGGTACAGCCGGGACGGGGCTTCGCGGCCAGCCTATCGTTGGCTTGATCGCCCTTTCCCTCGGGCGCCGCGCGGGCCTAGCCTGGCTGTGACTCGAGAGGTGGTCCACTGTGGCAAACGGCAACCGTCGACCCGTCGCACCGGTGCGGAAGATCTTCGCCGGCGTGCTCGCCACGTGCGCACTCTTCGTCATCCTTTTCGGCCTCGGGATGACCAGCCTCGCGATCGTCGCCCTCGGCGTCGCGTTGCTGATCCTCGCGGTCGGGCTCGTCGCCGTGAACGTCGTGCGCGGGGGCGCCCGGGCCTGGGCGCCCGGCACCGCCCATGTCGTCAGCGCCTCCGAGCCTCCCGCCTCGTCGACCTACGGCCGTTGCGAACTCCAGATCGTCATCGACGTGCGCGGCCTGCCGGCCCGGTCGGTCAAGGTGCGCGACCCACGGGTGCCGGTCGCCAAATGGCCCGACGCCGGCGAGACTCTGCCGATCATGGTGGCGATCGACGACCCGCGCCGCGTCCGCATCCTGTGGGACGACGTGATGACCCACGGCGAGGCGGCAGCCGGCGCGACTCCGGCCGGCCTGGACGACGACCTCGATCTCGATCTCGGCGACGATGTGGGATGGCGGCGGCCGCCGGACGACGATGAGTACGCCGATCTGGAGACATTCGACCCGGTCACCGCCGACCTGACCGACGACCTGCGACCGCTGCGCGAGGACCCCGTGGTCGTCCACCGGACGCCGGGCGGGCAGGTCGTGGTGGAGGGCACGCTGGTGGACCCGGCGCCGGCGCCGGCCAAGCCGCCGCCCCGCCGGGCCGGCAAGCCGAGCCCCTGGCGGTCCAGGGCGCGATCCGGCGGCACGACCGGGGCGCCCGCGGCGGCGGCCGATCCGCTCGACCTGCCGTTGGACGCCGAGTCGCCGCCGGGCCGGATCGAGGACGAACCGGCGCCGGCCGCCACCCGGGAGCACGAGGCCGACGACGCCGACCGAGCAGCCGACGAGGCGGCCATGCGGCGCGACGGCCTGATGCCCGAGCCGCCGGCCGACACTCCTTACCCCGAGGCGTACGCCGCCGGCCGGCAGGCTGACCCGGGCCACGCCCCGCCGGCGGCCGAGGTGCCGAACCAGCGCATGCCCACCGTCCCCGAGGCGCCCGCTACTCCCACCGCGAGCGCGGCTACGGCTCCGGGTGGGTCGAGGACCGCTCCGGGCGCCGACGACCCTGCCGACACCCCGGCTACCGCCTCCGGTCCGCCGGATACCGCTGCCTCACCCGATACCGCCGGCAGTACGGCCGCGGGCGGCGCCGCGGCGGGGGCGGCGGCCGGGGCCGCCGCAGCGGGGCGGCCGGACCCGGCCGGCGGGACGACGGGCAGCG
>DATDJX010000518.1:0-2231 GCA_036520275.1 Asanoa sp. | reverse complement strand
GGGCGTCCTACACAAGCCCGACGCGCAGCTCGTCCTGGTCGACACGCCCGGACTGCACCGTCCCCGCACGCTGCTCGGCGAGCGGCTCAACGACCTCGTGCGGCAGACCTGGAGCGAGGTCGACGTGATCGGCCTGTGCATTCCGGCCAACGAGGAGGTCGGCCGCGGCGACCGGTTCATCACCGGCGAGCTGGCCGCCCTCAAGGCCAAGGTGGTCGCCGTGGTCACCAAGACCGACCTGGTCGACAAGGGCCGCCTCGCGCAGCAGCTGCAGGCCGTGAGCGAGCTGGGCGACTTCGCCGACGTCGTGCCGGTGAGCGCGGTCTCCGGGGACCAGCTCGACGTGCTGGTCGACGTGATGACCCGCTATCTGCCGGAGTCGCCGCAGCTCTACCCCGACGACATGCTCACCGACGAGCCCGAGCAGGTGCTGATCGCCGAGCTCGTCCGCGAGGCCGCGCTGGAGGGTGTGCGCGACGAGCTGCCGCACTCGATCGCGGTCATCGTCGAGGAGATGTTCTCCGAGGGCGACCTGATGAGGATCTACGCCGACGTGTACGTCGAGCGGCCCAGCCAGAAGGCGATCGTCATCGGTGCTCGCGGCAGCCGCCTGAAGGAGATCGGCACCCGTTCGCGCCGGGAGATCGAGGAGCTGCTCGGCCGCCGCGTCTATCTCGACCTGCACGTGCGGGTCGCCAAGGAGTGGCAGCGCGACCCGAAACAGCTGCGCCGACTGGGCTTCTAGGAGGGCGCATGCAGCGCGTGCTCGTCACCGGCAGCGCCGGGCGGATCGGCCGGAAGGTACGCGCCGGCCTGGCGGCGCCCGATCGTCCGCTGCGGCTGCTCGACATCGCCGACCAGGACCCGCCACGGCCGGGCGAGCCGGTCGAGCTCGTACGGGCCGACCTCGCCGACCCGGAGGCGGTATGGCGCGCCTGCGCCGGCGCCGACGCGATCGTCCACCTCGGCGGCATCGCCACCGAGGCCGGCTGGGACGACCTGATGCGCAACAACGTCGAGGGCACCCGCAACGTCCTCGAGGCGGCGCGCGCGACCGGTGTCACCCGGGTCGTGCTGGCATCGTCGATCCACGCGGCCGGCTTCTACCACCGGCCCGGCACCGACCCGCGCACGCCGGGGCTGGCCGTTGCGCCGGGTCCCGACGGGGTGCCGGCCGCCGAGCCGGCGCGGCCAGACACCTACTACGGCTGGACCAAGGCGGCGCTCGAGGCGCTCGGCAGCCTCTACGCGGACCGCTTCGGCATGACGGTCTTCGCGCTGCGCCTCGGCGCGTTCACCGACCGGCCCGATCACGTCCTCGAGCTCGACATGTGGTTGGCACCGGACGACGGCGTACGGCTGTTCGCCGCCTGTCTCGACGCCGACGTGACCGGATTCCACGTCCTGTGGGGAGTGAGCGCCAACCCGGGACGCTGGCTGTCGATCGCGGAGGCCAACACGGTCGGGTACGTGCCGCGCGACGAGTCGAGCCGGTTCGCCGAAGCCGCCGCGCCGGACCGGTCAGGCACTGGCTTCTGGCTCGGCGGCGGGTACACCACCGAACCACTCGGCGAACGCACCTAGCGACACCGTGTGCGGGCTGTGTGATCGCTCACGGCCCGCTGCGGTTGTTCGTGTCGAGCCGCAGAGTATCGATAGACCCGATGCGGAACCGCTACGTGGATTTTGTTGCCCGCGTTCGCCATCGTCCGGGTCGTCTTCTACCACCGCACCGGTTGGGCCCTCCTCACCGTAGCCGTCCCCGGCAATGTCGCTGATGTTCGCCCTCGGCGGCTCGCTGATGGCGTCCTCTTTGGACAGATCGGGACCGCCGGCGATCGGCCGCCGCCTGCTGCCCTCGCTTGGGCGCTGGCGGCGTTCTTCGTGCCCGCGATGGTGGTGACCGGCTTGGCCGTCAATTGGCGGTTGCTGCTGTGGGGCCTACCGCTGTCCGACCCGCCGGCCACCGCGTGGGGCGCGCTCGCGCTGCCGACCAGCCCGGTCATCCGCGACGTCGGCCTGGACCTCGGCGCGTGGCCGCTCGGCTTCGCCCACCACGACGGGATGTTGCGGCGGGTCTCACGCCGCGTGCTGGTCGGCGCCGCGCTGCTGCTCGCGGCGGCGGGCGCGGGCCTGGATCCTGACCCATCCGGGGGCGCGCGGGTACGACCTCAACGACATCCCGCTCGGCAACGCGCTCTGGGCCGGCGGGTTCACGCTCATGCTGCTCG
>DATDJX010000517.1:0-9240 GCA_036520275.1 Asanoa sp. | reverse complement strand
ATGGACCCGCCTCGGCTTCCTCGCCCGCACCGGCGCCGGAATCTACAGCCTCGCCGCGCCGCCCTAGGCCCTGGCCAACACGGCCAGCCCCTTAACTTCGCGGCATTGCATCGCGAAGCGACGCGCAGCGCCCTTGACTGCGGCCGGTGCGTCTGGACGATCAGCACCAGGAGGGGAAGGCCGCCAACCGCACAGCCGCCATGAATCTCGCCCTCCTGGTCGCTGGGGTCCGAGCATCGCTGGTGCGGCCGGCCGGCGCGCGCGGCGGGCCGAAGGTCCAGAGCGCGGCGCCGAGCCGGCACGGTCGCGCCGCGCTCGCGCGGCGCCTTGATCAATGAAGAGGCCAATTCGGCAACGCAACGCTGGGCTCGGCGGCCGCCAGCGTTGTCCGGCTCAGCCGGTGTGGTCGGCCTTGACGGCGAGCACCGGACAGTCCGACTCCAGCAGGATGCGTTGGGATGTGCTGCCCATGACGAGCTTGCCGACCGCGGACCGGCGCCGCAGGCCTATGACAATGAGCTGGGCGTCGGCTGTGGCCGCCGCGTCGATGACCTCGTCGGCCGGGTCATGGCCACGGATCACCTGCCGGACGTCGAAGCGGACGCCGGCGTCCGCCAGCTCCGCTCGGACCCCGTCCAGGTCCTGCTCGGTAGCAATGCCCGCCTCGGTCCAGGCCTGCCCCCGGCCCGCGTTGAGCACCAGCAGGTCCTCGCCGCGAAGCGAGGCCTCGGCAACGGCGCGACGCAGCGCCGCCCGGCCCTCCGGCCTCGGCACGTATCCGACGACGATCGTCACGGTCTCTCCCTCGGGTGGTCGCCGGGTCCCGGGCCGGCGTCGGTCGCGCCGGCGTCGACATCGGCGTCTGCGTCCGCCTGACGGGCGGTAGGGGCGGTGGGTCGGGCGGCGGGTCGGGCGGTGGTACGGGCGGCTGCGTCGCGGAACGCGGGCGTTGCCGGCCTGGCGCTTCCGCCACCCTCCGGGCCGCGCTGGTCGGACCGCGCCAGCTCCCGGTCGCGCAGGGCCTCCTCCTCGACGAGTTCCTCGGCCAGCTCGACCAGTGCGTGAGCGTGCCCGGCGTGCACCTCGCGCCGGGGCGGCCGCAGCCGCCGCACCACGAATCGGTTGATCAGCGGCCAGAGCACCAACACCGCGATGATGACATAGATGGTGATCGAGAATGCGGTGTTGAACAGGCCGCTGATCTCGCCGTCGCTGATCTGCAGGGCGCGGCGCAGCTGCACCTCCGCGCGCGGCCCGAGGATGACGCCGATGATGGCGGGCACGACGGGAAGGCCGTAGCGGCGCATGAGGAAGCCGAGCGCGCCCATGGCGAACAGCACCATCAGGTCCACAGTCGAGCCGTTGACGGTGTAGGCGCCGAGGCTGGCGAAGAAGAGGATGCCTGCGTAGAGGTAGGGGCGCGGGATGTACAGGAGCTTCGCCCAGAGGGGCGCGAGCGGAAGGTTGAGCACCAGCAGGATCGCGTTGCCGATCAGCAGGCTGGCCAGCAGGCCCCACACCAGCTTCGGCTCGTTGCGCAGCAGCAGCGGGCCCGGCTGGATGCCGTACTGCTGGAACGCGGCCAGCAGCACGGCGGCGGTGGCGCTGACCGGCAGGCCGAGGGTGAGCAGCGGGACCAGGCCGCCGGCGGCGGACGCGTTGTTGGTGGCCTCCGGCCCGGCGACGCCCTCGATTGCGCCGTGGCCGAACTCCTCCGGGTGCTTCGAGAGCTTCTTCTCGGCGACGTACGACAGGAACGTAGGCAGCTCGGCCCCCCCGGCGGGCACGGTGCCGAACGGGAACCCGATCGCCGTGCCGCGCAGCCACGGCTTCCAGGAGCGGGCCCAGTCCTGCCGCCCCATCCGGGCGCCCCGGGTCGGGATCACCTGGGCGGCCGACCGGCTCAGGTGCGCGGCGATCCACAGCGCCTCGCCCAAGGCGAACAGGCCGACCGCGACCACGATCACGTCGATGCCGTCGGCCAACTGGGGCACGCCGAAGGTGAGCCGCTGCTGGCCGGTGACCTGGTCGATGCCCACCAGACCGATGGTCAGGCCGAGGAGCAGCGAGGCGAACCCGCGGATCCACGACGCACCGAGCACGGACGTCACGGCGACGAAGGCGAGCACCATGATCGCGAAGTAGTCCGGCGCCCCGAGCTGGACCGCCAGCCGCACGACGGTTGGCGCGAGCAGCGCGACGAGAAGAGTCGCGATCGTTCCGGCGACGAACGAGCCGATCGCCGCCGTGGCCAGCGCCTGCGCGGCGCGGCCGGCCTTGGCCATCTTGTTGCCTTCGATGGCGGTCACCACGGAAGCACTTTCCCCCGGGGTGTTCAGCAGGATCGACGTCGTCGATCCGCCGTACATGCCGCCGTAGTAGATGCCCGCGAACATGATGAAGGCGGAGACCGGGTCGTCGATGCCGTAGGTGATCGGCAGCAGCAGGGCGATGGCCATGGCCGGGCCGATGCCCGGCAGCACGCCGATCGCGGTGCCCAGCAGCACCCCGACCAGCGCGAAGAGCAGATTGGTCGGCGTCAGCGCGGTGCTGAAGCCTTCCAGCAGGGACGTGAGGCCGTCCATTACAGGATTCCCTTCAGGACGCCGACGGGCAGGTCGATGCCCAGCCCCACGACGAAGAGGTACCAGGTGCCGACCGACAGCGCTAGGGCGATGAGCGGGTCGCGGATGAACCGCCGGCTGCCCAGCGCGTACGCGCAGCCGAAGAACAGGATGGCGCCGGAGATCGGCCAGCCGACCCGTTCGATCAGCACCACGTTGGCCAGGAACGCCCCGACGATGGTGAGCACGGCGCGCCAGTCGGCACGGTGGGACAGGTCGATGTCCTCGCCGCCCTCGGGCTCACCCCGACCGCCGCGCAACACGTCGATGGCCAGGAGCACCCCGACGACGACCAGGAGCACGCCGAGGACCGTCGGCACGGCCCGGGGACCGACCGGGCCTCGCTGGCCGAGGCCGGTGGTCATCGTCGCCGTGTCGACCAGCACCAGTGCGCCAAGGGCGAGCAGGAGCAGGGCCACCACCAGTTCGGAGCGGCCCTGTCCCTGCTTGGCGGTCGACGATGTCACGTCGCCAGCCCCAGCTCACCGAGCACGCCGGCCACTCGCTGGTCCTCGCTCTTGAGGAACGCGGCGAACTCGTCCCCGCTCTGGAACGCGTCGGTCCAACCCTTTGCCTCTAGTGCGGCCTGCCACTCCTTCGAGTCGTGCATCTTCGTCAGCAGGTTGATGTGCGCCTGCTTCTTGTCGTCAGACAGCCCGCCGGCGGCCACGATTCCCCGCCAGTTGGTGAAGACCAGGTCGATACCCTGCTCCTTGAGCGTCTTCGCGTCGACGTCCGTGACCGGCTGCTCGCTGGTCACCGCGAGGATCTTCACTTCGCCGGCCTTGGCCTGCTCCGCTACCTCGCCCACGCCGGTCGCCGCGAACGCGACCTTCTTGCCGAGGATGCCGGCCAGCAGCTCACCGCCGCCGTCGTAGCTGACGTAGTTGACGTCCTTCGGCGTGACGCCGACCGCCTTGGCGAGCAGCATCGGCGTGAGGTGGTCCGGCCCGCCCGGGTTCGACGCACCGCCGACGGGCACCTTGCCCGGGTCGGCCTTCCACGCCGTGACCAGGTCCTGCAGGGTGTTGTACGGCGAACCCTTCGGCACCACGATCGCCTCCGCCTCCTCGATGAGCTTCGCGATCGGCGTGGTGTCGTTGAGCGTCGCCTTGCTCTTGTTGGTGTACACCGAGCCGACCACGCCGAGCCCCATCTGCATCAGGAGCGACGCATTGCCCTTGTCGTTCACCAGGTGCTGCAGGCCCACGACGCCGCCGGCGCCGGCCTGGTTGAACACCTCGATGTTGCGAGCCAACTTCGCGTCCTCCATCGCCTTCGCGGCGGTGCGCGCGGTGGTGTCGTACCCGCTGCCGGGGCTGTTCGGCACCAGGATGCGCAGGTCCGTGACGGGCTTGGTATCGGCGCCGGCGGTGCCGCCGGCCTGGTTGCCGGTGTCCTTGCTGGCTCCACACGCCGTTGCCGCGAGCGTGAGCGCCAGCAACGCCGCCGGGCCGACCGCGCGGCCGAGGGTCCGTATCCTCATGGTTCCTCCAAGATCAGGTCTGTTGGCGCGGCATCGCGCAATGCGATGATGCGGACAGGCTGTGACCGGTGTCACCGTTACGAGCACAAAAACAGTTCTGATCCTTATGGTCACGAAGCGACCTTCGGAGGTGTCGACGATGCGTCCGCGGCTGACCCTGGCTGGGCAGCTGCTTGCGCTTCAGGTCGGCATCATCTGTGTCGTGCTGGTCGGGGTCGTGGCCGTGTCGCTGGCCCAGTCGTACGCCCGGTTCGGGGACACCGAAGGCCGGCATGCCCGCACCGTGGCCGAGACGGTGTCCGCGAACGCCACCGTGCGGCAGGGTCTCCAGACCAGGCTGGCGGTCCAGCGCGGCCGCTCCCCGGACGAGGTCGGCGACTTCACCCCGGCGATCCGAATCACCGCGGAAAACGCCCGCGGCACCTCCGTTACCGACTCCGTCATCGTGCTGGGCGCCGACGGCGCGGTCATCGCCTCCGCGTACACCGACCAGCTGTCCACCCAGCTGGACCTGCCGGACAGCCCGCTGGTGGCCGGCGGAGGGCGGATCAGCGAAATGGACATCGCCGGTCGGCGCGCCGTGGTGGCGCAGGTGCCGGTCTTCGACGCCATCGACAGCGCCAACGCGCGGTACGTGAAGCTCCACGACATGCTCGGCGTGGTGGCGGTCGTCAAGGAACGCCCGTCGATGGTGGAGAACCTCGCGCTTGCGGTGCCCAACCTGCTGACGTACCTGGGGATCGCGAGCGCGCTCGGCGTGCTCGGCTCGCTGCTGCTGGCCCGGCGGGTGAAGCGGCAGACCCTCGGGATGGAGCCGCGCGAGATCACCGGGTTGGTGGAGCACCGGGAGGCCATGCTGCACGGCCTCAAGGAGGGCGTCATCGCGGTTGACGAACACGACCGGGTGACCCTCGTCAACGACAGCGCGGCGGACCTCCTGCGGCTGCCCGCGGACGCGGTCGGCCGCACCCTGGCGGAGCTGGGCCTCGATCCCGTCCTGGAGCGCGTCCTCACCGGCCGGGAGGAGGGCCACGACCTTCCGGTGCCGGTGGGCGACCGCGTCCTGATCCTCAACCGCATGCCGATCCGCAGCCGCGGGCGACAGGTCGGATCGGTCACCACGCTGCGCGACCGCACCGAGCTGATCTCCCTCCAACGGGAGCTCGACGCGGTGCACCAGATCACGGACACCCTGCGCGCGCAGGCCCACGAGTTCACCAACCGCCTGCACACGATCTCGGGGCTGATCGAGCTGGGCGACTACGACGAGGTGACGAAGTTCGTGCACCACGTCGCGGCGGACGACGCCGACCTGACCGACGCGGTGACCTCCCGGATCGCCGACCCCGCCGTGGCGGCGCTGCTGGTGGCCAAGGCCAACCTCGCCGCCGAGCAGGGGATCCAGCTCTTCATCAAGCCGGCGTCGCGGTTGGAGCGCGTGGCCGAGAGCCTCTCCTCGGACGTTGCCACGGTGCTGGGGAACCTCGTCGACAACGCGCTGGACGCGCTCGCGCCCGGCCCGGGATGGGTGGAGGTCGAGGTCCGACACGACGGCGTCGACGTCGTGGTCAGCGTCCGCGACTCCGGACCCGGCGTCTCGCCGGAGTTCGCGGCGCACGTGTTCCGTCGGGGGTTCTCGACAAAGGCGCCCGCCTTCGGCGGGAAGCGCGGCATCGGCCTCGCACTCGTCCGCCTGATTTGCGTGCGCCGCGGCGGCGACGTCCGCTTGACGAACGACGGCGGCGCCGAGTTCGTCGCACGGCTCCCGACGGGCGCGGAGGTGGGAACATGATCGGCGTGCTCGTCGTCGACGACGACTTCATGGTGGCGCGGGTGCACAGCGGGTTCGTGGACCGCACACCCGGGTTCACCGCGCTCGGCACGGTCCACACCGGAGCCGACGCGATCGCCGCGGTCGAGCGCATGCGCCCGGATCTGGTGCTGCTGGACATCTACCTGCCGGACATGACCGGCCTGGAGGTGCTGCAGCGACTGCGAGCCAGCCCCACGACGGACGTGGACGTGATCGTGGTCTCGGCCGCGCGCGACGTGGAGTCGATCAAGCGAGCCCTGCACGGCGGCGTCGTCCGTTACCTCATCAAGCCCTTCCGGTACGAGGACCTACGGGATCGGCTCGAGCAGTACGCCGAGCGGCGGCGGCAGCTGGCCAAGCTGGCCGCCGGCGCGCGCGATGCCAACCCGCAGGAGCAGATCGATCGGGTCTTCCCACCGTCCGCCCCTCGGCGTCGCGGCGAGACCATGCCGAAGGGCCTGACCGCGCACACGGCCGAGTTGGTCCGGGCGGCGCTGCACGACGCCGGTGAGGACGGACTGTCGGCGGCCGAGTGCGCCGAGCGGACCGGGCTGTCCCGGGTCAGCGCCCGCCGATACCTCGAACACATGGTCCAGACCAGGACGGCGCGCGTCCACTCGCGCTACGGCAGCCCCGGTCGGCCAGAGCACCGATTCAAGTGGGCCGGCTGACGGGCCGAACGAGAGCAGCGAACGATGGGCCGCGCGATCCGGGAAGATCGCGACGAGTGGTACGGGGGTGTAGCGCGGCGTCACATCCGTACCATCCGTCGTGATCTTACCGAGTGGTCGAGCAGCCGGCAGGCCACCTCGACCGCGAGGTCCGGCAACTGGTAAACCGGTATACCAGTTGCCGACGGATGGAGGGCCGATGAACGGCAGGTCGACCGGCTCGGCGTGCTGGAAGGCGACGGCATCGGCCCGGAGATCCTCCGCGCCGCGGTAGCCGTGGTCGACGCCGCGCTCGTCACCACCGGCGCCACGGTCGACTGGGTGCCGCTTCCGGCGTGGACCCCGGCACCCCGCCGGGCCGGACCGACGTGGACGCAATTCTTGACCGCGCAGGCGCACACGATCCTGGCCTGCGACTTCTTCACGATCGACACCGTGTTCCTCAAACGGATCTACGTGCTGTTCTTCATGGAGATCGCCACCCGTCAGGTCTACGTCGTCGGCGTGACCGCTCATCCGACCGGCGCCTGGGTCGCTCAGCAAGCCAGAAACCTGCTAATGGACCTCGACCAGCGTGCGACCGGCTTGCGGTTCCTGCTCCGCGACCGCGACGCGAGGTTCACGACCACCTTCGACGCGGTGTTCACCGCCGCCGGCATCGAGGTGATCAGAACGCCGCCGCAGGCGCCCCGAGCCAACGCGTTCGCTGAACGCTGGGTGGGCACAGTACGCCGGGAATGCACCGATCGGCTGCTCATCATCGGGGAGCGGCACCTGGCGACCGTACTGACCGCGTATACCCGCCATTACAACGAACATCGCCCGCATCGTTCGCTCGATCAACAGCCACCCGCTCCGCCGTCGGAGACCGCTGACTTGACCGCGGCGACGATCCGACGCAGCTCGATCCTCGGTGGACTGATCAACGAGTATTCGCAGGCCGCGTAGCCGAACCCATTTCCGAGCTCCACAGGTTGAGTCGGGTCGTCGGTACGAGCCCCCGCCCGGCACCGGTGCGCGGCGCGGATCCTGACCGCAATCGGCACCGCGCTGGCCGGGCGTGGATGGTGACCACGGTGGCAGGCCTGGACTGTGTGTCTCGGCCTGCGTGACGAGCCGGGTGCGCAGCCCGAGCCGGCGCGATACGAGCAGGCCGACGAGGCTGGCCATCGCCATGACGCCGAAGCCGCCGACTTGTATCAGCGCTAGGAGCATGACATGACCGAACGGGTACCAGTAGGTTGCCCTGTCCACGACGGCAAGCCCGGTCACGCAGGCGACGGAGGTCGATGTGAACAGCGCCGCCAACATCGGCGCACCACCGGGCCCGGCGCGGGATATCGGCAACAGCAACAGGACGGTGCCCACCGCGACCGCAATGAAGAATGCGATCGGGACGATTCGAGCGGGATGCCGCATCGGCTGGGGCACGGGCGATCTTAACCGACACGGTCTCGGTCGGCGGTGAGGCCCCGGCGGACGTCGCCGGCGGCGTGGCCGACGCCGTCCGGGTCCCGGTCCACGGTGGAGCGCAGCTGCCACGGCACGTTGACCACCATGACCTCTGGTTCGAACAGCAGCCGGCCCTTGAGCCGGAGAGCGGACTGGTTGTGTAGGAGGTTCTCCCACCAGCGACCGACCGCGTACTCGGGGATGTAGACAGCCACGATGTCACGAGGGCCGTGCCGCAGACCCTTCACGTACTCCACGACGGACCGCGTGACCTCACGGTACGGCGAATCGATGGTCACCAACGGCACCGAAATCTGCTGCTGCTCCCACTGCCGCTGCAGCGCTCGGGTGTCGGCGCCGTCGACGCCGACGGTGACGGCCGTCAGGGTATCGGGACGGCTGGCCCGAGCGAACCCCAGCGCGCGCAGGGTGGGCTTGTGCAACGTCGAGACGAGCACCACGGCGTGGACGCGGCTCGGCAAAATGGCGTCACTCGGCTCTGGCGCGAGCTCGCGCCGGACGGCGTCGTAGTGCCGGCGGATGCCCCGCATCATCAGCCACAGCAGCGGGATCGCGATGACCACGAGGTACGCGCCGTGTGTGAACTTGGTGGCCAGGACGATGACGAGGACTAGGCCGGTGAAGCACCCGCCGACGGCGTTGATGACCCGGGCGCGGTGGATGCGACGGCGCTGGGCCGGGTCCCGTTCGGTGCGCAGGGCGCGGTTCCAGTGCCGGACCATGCCGAACTGGGACAGCGTGAACGAGGTGAACCCGCCGAGGATGTACAGCTGGGTCAGGCGGGTGACGGATCCGTCGAACGCGGCGACCAGCGCGGCCGCGATGACGGCCAGCGTCATCCAATCATGACTGCTCGGATGGCTGCCTGCGTTTCACCAGTACGCGATCAGCAGCCCGGCTGCGAGCCGACCGCGGGCAGGGCGCTGCCTAACGCCATCGGGTCGGACAGCGGGTGATCGGATTGGTTCGTGGGTTCGGCTGACGGTGCGCTGGGAGACGCCGCGCTGTGGGCCGGCGTCGCCGCCTCCGTCCTCATGTCCAGCGCGGCGCTGGCCGTGTCGGTGGCGACGGCGCGGCGGTCCCGGCGACCGGTCGGGACGACGCCGACCGTCGCCCATCCGGCGATCGAGCGGCCCCGGCCGCCCGCTCCCCCTCCCCCACCGCCGCGCGACC
>DATDJX010000516.1:0-4651 GCA_036520275.1 Asanoa sp. | reverse complement strand
GTGCACCTCCGGCGTCGTCGTGTCGAACCGGAACGACCCGGTGTCGGTGGCCAGCGCCACGTAGAGGCACTCCGCGATCTCCGCGTCGAGCGGCACGTCGAGCCGCCGCAACAGCTCGTCGGCGACGACGGAGGTCGCGGCCGCGTCGGGATCGACGATGTTGACGTGCCCGAAGCCGGGATTGGACGCGTGGTGGTCAAGCACCACCGACGGCGCCCGGGACAGCCGGTCGGCCAGGAGGCCCAGCCGCGAGACGCTCGCGGCGTCGAAGGTGACCACCAGGTCGGGGTCGGTCATCGCCGACCGCTCCGGCACCAGTAGGTCGAGGCCGGGCAGCCCGCGGAACGGTTCCGGCACCTCGGCCGGCCCGGGGAACGTCGCCTGCAGATGGGCGACGCCCAACCGGCGCAGCCCGAGCCCGAACGCGAGCATGCTGCCCAGCGCGTCGCCGTCGGGGTTGACGTGGCAGACGAGCAGGATCCGCCCGGCCGGCACCGCGGCCCGCACGGCCTTGACGGCCGCCGCCCAGTCTGCGTCGGAGACACCCGACCGTGCATGTCCGTCGCGTGCCGCCACCGCGAGCCCTGCCGGCCCGTCGGACCCGTCGGTCACCGACGTCCCTCGGCGGAAGCCGGTTGGTCGGCGGGCTGCGCGGTGTCGGGGTCGTCCGCGTCGTCGATGCGGTATGGCTGGGCGTCGCCGGCGTACTGCGCGCCCGCCGCCAGTCGCTCCACCTCGGCGTCGGCGCTGCGCGCCTGGGCGAGCAGCTCGTCGATGTGCTTGGCCTGGTCTTGCACGTCGTCGTGGACGAAGGTCAGCGTCGGCGAGTGGCGCAGCCCGAGGGCCTTGCCGACCGTGCTGCGCAACAGGCCCTTCGCGCTCTCGAGCGCCGCCGCGGTGCCCGACTGGGCCGCCGCGTCGCCGAGCACCGTGTAGTACACCGTCGCGTCCCGCAAATCTCCGGTGATCCGCGCGTCGGTGATCGTGATCATGCCGAGTCGGGGGTCCTTGATCTGGGTGCGCACCACCGAGGCCACCAGTTCCCGCACGCGTTCCGCGTGCCGGCGCACCCGGGCCGGGTCCGACATCTCGTCACCTCCGCACGTCGTGCCTACGCTCTGACACTACCCGCGTGGAGCCTTTCGCAGCGGACTGCTTGTGAGCCGTCACCCGGGCGGGACGGGCGGTTACTACCAGTCATCTTCCCCGTGGAGCCGCCGGCGGACCGAGAGCAGCTCCGCCTCCGGACGGCCGACCATCAGACGCTCGCAGGCATCGAGCACCTCGCGCACGTGTGCCGCCTCGGCGGCCACCACGGCGACCCCGATCTCGGCCCGCCCGGTCAGGTCCAGCGCACCCACCTCGGCCACCGAAACCTCGAACCGGCGCAGGGCGGCGACGATCGGGCGGACGTACGATCGCTTGATCTTGAGCGACCGCGAGTCGCGGGGCAGGAGCAGGTCGAAGACCGCCGTGCCGGTGAACATCCACGCAACCCCTGTCCCTACGCCTTCCGCGCGACCAGCACGTCCCGGTGGATCGCCTGGTCGACCCGGTGCGCCAGGCCGTCGTAGCCCGGTCCCTCGACGACCTCCAGCCCGGCCGGCGCGAGCGCCTTCGCGGCGTCCGCCCGGGACGCGACGTGGGTGTTCCAGGACATGCCCAGCGCACCGCCCGCCCGCAGCAGGTCCGCCCATACCGGCGCGGCCGCCGCGACCAGGTCCAGCGGGCGCCGCGACAACCCGGCGGGCGTCCGGCTGGCGTGCGCGACCCCGTACGGCGCGTCTGTGACGACCACGTCGGCGCAGCCGGCGCGCAGCACGTCCCGCGCGTCGAGGGTGTCGGCGTGCAGCATGACCACCTTCTGCCGGCCCGCGAGCGTCGCCTCGAAGCGGCGGGCGACGAGCCGGCGGTCGCGGCGCACCGGGTGCAGGTCGCTGGCATGCTTGATCCGCTTGCGGCGCAGGTAAGTGCGCAGGAACGCGGCATACGCGTCGAGGTCCTTTCCATCCAGCTCGACGCCGATCGCGTCGTAGCCGTACATGAGCGCCTGATTGAGCGTGGTGCCCCGGCCGGACAGCGGGTCGAGGACGGTCAGGTCGCCGTCGAGCATCCGGCCGGCCGACGCCGACGCGAGCACGGTGACGTTGAGCAGCAGCCGGGTGAACTGCTCGTTGGTCTTGCCGGCGTACTTCGGGATGGTGATCAGGTCGTCATCGAAGTGCCTCAGCGGGCGCATCGGCACCGGCCGCAACAGGTCGCCGACGCGTTCGAAGAGGGCGTGCGCGGCCGACAGGTTGGCGAGGTGGTCGGCATCGGAATCGGTCAGCTCGGCCTCGAATGCGACATAGCCGACACCGCCGATCTCCGTGGCATCGATCGCCCGGAGGGGACCGCTCAGGACACCGGCACCCGAGAAGACCGCCAGCTCCGCGGCGCCGATCCGGCCGGCCGCCTCGGCGTACACCCGGTTGGCCGAGGGCGCGAGCAACAACGCGTACGAGGACATCGTCCGCACAGGTTACGGCCCGTCCCGGTCCCCTGCGATCGGCGGTACGCCCGGGAACGACGCAAGCCCCCACCCGTTCCCGGGTGGGGGCTTGCGCGGCGCACGCCGGCTCAGGCGCGCGGCTTCTCGCGCATCTCGAACGTCTCGATGACGTCGCCGATCTGGAGGTTGTTGTATCCGGCCAGGGTGAGACCGCATTCGAAGCCCTCGCGGACCTCGGTCGCGTCGTCCTTGAACCGCTTGAGCGAGTTGATCGTGACGTTGTCCGCCACCACCGCGCCGTCACGCAGCAGCCGTGCCTTGGCATTGCGCCGGATGATCCCGGACCGCACGATGCAGCCCGCGATGTTGCCGACCTTGGACGAGCGGAAGACCTCGCGGACCTCCGCCGAGCCGAGGTCGACCTCCTCGAACTCCGGCTTGAGCAAGCCCTTGAGCGCCGCGTCGATCTCCTCGATGGCCTGGTAGATGACGGTGTAGTACCGGATCTCCACGCCCTCGCGATCGGCGATCTCCCGGACCTTGTTGCTGGCCCGGACGTTGAAGCCGATGATCGTGACGGCCTCGGACGAGGCGCTGGCCAGCATGACGTCGCTCTCCGTGATCGCGCCGACGCCCCGGTGGATGATGCGCAGCTGGACCTCCTCGGGGATGTCCAGGTTGAACAGCGCGTCCTCCAGAGCCTCGACCGAACCCGAGACGTCGCCCTTGAGCACCAGGTTGAGCGAGGTCTTCTCGCCCTCCTTGAGCTGCTCCATGAGCGTCTCCAGCGTCGCCCGGCCGCGGGAGTTGGCGAAGCTCGCCGCCCGCCGCCGCGCCTGGCGCTGCTCGGCGATCTGCCGCACCGTGCGGTCGTCTTCCGCGGCGAGGAACGTGTCGCCCGCGCCGGGGACGGCCGTGAGGCCGAGCACCAGGACCGGACGCGCGGGACCCGCCTCCGGGACGGCCTTGCCGTTCTCGTCGAGCATGGCCCGGACGCGGCCGTGCGCGCCGCCGGCCACGATCGAGTCGCCGGCCCGCAGCGTGCCCTTCTGGACCAGCACCGTGGCGACCGCGCCGCGCCCCTTGTCGAGGTGGGCCTCGATCGCGACGCCCTGCGCCGGCCCGTCGATCGGAGCGGTGAGCTCGAGCGACGCGTCGGCGGTCAGCAGGACGGCCTCGAGCAGGTCGTCGATGCCGATGCCGGGCTTGGCGGCGACGTTGACGAACATCGTCTCGCCGCCGTACTCCTCGGCCACCAGCCCGTACTCCGTGAGCTGTTGGCGTACCTTGTCGGGGTTGGCGTCGGGCTTGTCGATCTTGTTGACCGCCACCACGATCGGCACGTCGGCCGCCTTGGCGTGGTTGAGCGCCTCGATGGTTTGCGGCATCACGCCGTCGTCGGCCGCGACGACGAGCACGACGATGTCGGTGACCTGGGCACCGCGGGCACGCATGGCGGTGAACGCCTCGTGACCCGGGGTGTCGAGGAACGTGATCGTCCGGTCGTCGCCCTCGTGCTCGACGTGCACCTGGTAGGCACCGATGTGCTGGGTGATGCCGCCGGCCTCGCCCTCGACGACGTTGGCCTTGCGGATCGCGTCGAGCAGCTTGGTCTTACCGTGGTCGACGTGACCCATGACGGTCACCACCGGCGGACGGGTGACCAGGCGGTCCTCGTCGACCTCGGCGTCGAGGTCGATGTTGAACTGGGCCAGCAGCTCGCGGTCTTCGTCCTCCGGGCTGACGATCTGCACGTCGAAGCCGAGGTGCTCACCGAGCAGCAGCAGCGTGTCGTCGGAGCACGACTGGGTAGCCGTGACCATCTCGCCCAGGTTGAACATCTCCTGGACGAGCGAACCCGGGTTGGCGTCGATCTTGTCGGCGAAGTCGGAGAGCGACGCGCCCCGCGACAGCCGGACGATCTGCCCTGTGCCACGCGGGGCACCCGAGCTCATCGTCGGCGCGGACAGGTTGTCGAACTCCTGCCTGCGCTGCTTCTTCGACTTGCGGCCACGGGTCGGCTTGCCACCCGGACGCCCGAAGGCGCCCGCGGCGCCGCCGCCACGACCGCGACCGCCACCACCGGGACGACCCGGCGCGCCGGCACCAGCCGGACCGCCGCCGCCACCGGGGCCACCGCGGTAACCACCGCCGCCGCCG
>DATDJX010000515.1:0-8050 GCA_036520275.1 Asanoa sp. | reverse complement strand
ACGCCGTACGCATCCTGGCCCGCGCCTGGATCCGCGTCATCTGGCGCTGCTGGATCGACCGGACCCGGTACGAACCCGGCCGGCACGGCAACGCGCAACAACTCAAACCTGCCCGAGGTTGACACAGGGAGTGTCATGCCGGCTCCTTGCGTTGGACGCGGCCGATCACGGACCTGACCTCGCTCCGCTCGGTCATGGCTTGAGCTCCGTCAAGGCGTCGGACATCTGGCACCCGGTGGAGATGCCGCAGCTCAGCAGCTGGTCGAGCTGGTCGGGGGTGACGCCGCCCTCGAGGTCGGCGACCACCTCGCCGCAGACCCGCGCGCTGCCGTCGTCGTTGACGTGCACGAACGTCTTGGGCCACAGCTTGTCGTGGTTCCAGGCGTTGCAGAACGCGTACAGGCGGGGCACGTCGTCGATCGTGAATACCCGCGCGGCCGTCGTGCGCACCTGCAGGATCTCGCCCGCGTCGCCGAGGCGGAAGAAGTAGATCACGTTGTCGTCCCATCGCCCGACCAGGTCGCCGTCGGAGTCGGTGGTGAACACGTAGTCGTGGCCGCGCAGGACGCGCGCGATCAGGTCATCGGTGAGGGGCTCGGGCGCTCCGGCGGCGAGGTGGTCGGGCACCTGGTCGCCAACCGGCGGTGACATGACGGTCGTCTCCCTCGGTCCGCGTCATCGGGGTACCGCCGCGATCGTAGGCCGCCATGTCCAGCGCCGACCACCCGGCTACCGGCCAGCGGGGAAACGGCCGCGATCACGCGAAACGCGAACCCGGCACGGCGCGCCGGGGGCGCGATGATCTTCTTCGGTCGTACCGTGTGGTCCATGGCCGGCCGGACCACGCAGGCGAGCCGGCGTCGCTCCACGGCGCCCTCGCGGGCCGCGGCCTCGCGTCGCGGCCGCTCGACCGCGCGCACCCGCCGGTCGTCCGGCGGCCCCGTCGCCGTCATCGGCCGCGGCCTCGGCGCGCTGTGGATGGCCGTCGCCCACGCCATCGGTTGGGTGGTCCGAGCCGCCGGCCGGCAGGCGGCCACCGCCCGGGACCTCGACCCGGAACACCGCCGCGACGGCGGCGGCCTGCTGCTGCTCGGGCTGTCGATCCTGACCTGCGTGGCGATCTGGTTCGGCGGCGCCGGCCCGGCCGGCCGCGTCGTCGAAGACGGCGCACGGCTGTTCGTCGGCGCCCTCGCGGCCGCTATCCCGTTGCTCTTGCTGGTGGGCGCGGTCAAGCTGATGCGCGCGCCGGCCGAGCCGGAGCACCGTGGCCGCGGCATCGTCGGCTGGACCGCGCTGATCGTGTCGAGCGCGGCGCTGCTCCACCTCGGCCAGTCGCCGGTCGACAACGTCCAGCGCGACCACGCCGGCGGCCTCGTCGGCGCGGGCGTGGGGGAGATGCTGGAGCGTGCGTTGACCCAGTGGGTGGCGATCCCGCTGGTGGTGCTGCTGCTGCTGTTCGGCCTGTTGGTCGTCACCGCCACGCCGATCAACCGGATCCCCGAGCGGGTCGGCCTGCTGATCGGCGCGGCGTTGGGCCGGCCGCGACCGTCCACCGAGGACGAGACGGACGAGGACGAGGACGGCGACGACGAGGAGGAGGAGCCCTCGCACGCGTGGCGCCGGCCGGCGCGCCGCCGCCAGGGCGCCTTCGCCCGGCCGGCCGTCGACGAGATCGACGATCCGTACGACGCGATCGTCCGCGACACCGTCATCCTGCCGCGCACGCCGCCGGCCAGGGTACCCGCCGTCCGGAAGGTCACCGAGCCACCCGAGCACTCGCCGGCGCCCACCCGGGCGGAGCAGCTCGCGCTCACCGGCATCGGCGGCGACTACAAGTTGCCGCCGGCCAACCTGCTCAGGGCCGGCGGCGCGCCGAAGATCCGCAGCAAGGCCAACGACGAAGTGATCGCGGCCCTGCAGGGCGTGTTCGAGCAGTTCGACGTCGACGCCGCGGTCACCGGGTTCACCCGCGGGCCGACCGTCACCCGCTACGAGGTGGAGCTCGGCCACGGCGTGAAGGTCGAGCGGATCACCCAGCTGTCGCGCAACATCGCCTACTCGGTGAAGTCGCCCGACGTGCGGATCCTGAGCCCGATCCCCGGCAAGAGCGCGGTCGGCGTCGAGATTCCCAACTCCGACCGGGAAGACGTCGCGCTCGGCGACGTGCTGCGCTCGCGGGCCGCCACCTCCGACCATCACCCGATGGTCGTCGCGCTCGGCAAGGACATCGAGGGCGGCTACGTGGTGACCAACCTGGCCAAGATGCCACACATTCTGATCGCCGGCGCGACCGGCGCGGGCAAGTCGTCGTGCCTCAACTCGTTGCTCGTCTCCATCCTCGCCCGGGCCACGCCCGACGAGGTGCGGCTGGTGCTGATCGACCCGAAGCGCGTGGAGATGACGGCGTACGACGGCATCCCGCACCTTGTCACGCCGATCATCACCAACCCGAAGAGGGCGGCGGACTCGCTCGACTGGGTCGTGCGCGAGATGGACATGCGCTACGACGACCTCGCCGCGGCGGGCGTACGCCACATCGACGACTACAACCGCAAGGTGCGGGCCGGACAGATCCAGGCCCCGCCGGGCAGCGAGCGCGAGGTCCGGCCCTACCCCTACCTGCTGGTCGTCGTCGACGAGCTGGCCGACCTGATGATGGTCGCGCCACGCGACGTCGAAGACTCGGTCGTGCGCATCACCCAGCTCGCCCGTGCCGCCGGCATCCACCTGGTGCTCGCCACCCAGCGGCCGAGCGTCGACGTGGTCACCGGCCTGATCAAGGCCAACGTGCCTTCCCGGCTGGCCTTCGCAACCTCGTCGCTCGCCGACTCCCGGGTGATCCTCGACCAGCCGGGCGCGGAGAAGCTGATCGGTCGCGGTGACGGACTGTACCTGCCGATGGGCGCGTCGAAGCCGATCCGGATCCAGGGCGCCTGGGTCAACGAGTCCGAGATCAAGGAGATCGTCGCCTTCTGCAAGAAGCAGCGCGAGCCGGAGTTCCGCCCCGATGTGGTGCAGAAGGTGGAAGACCCGAGGAGGAAGATCGACGAAGAGATCGGCGACGACCTCGAGCTCCTGGTCCAGGCGATCGAGCTGGTGGTCACCTCGCAGTTCGGCTCGACCTCGATGCTGCAGCGCAAGCTGCGGGTGGGCTTCGCCAAGGCCGGCCGGCTGATGGACCTCATGGAGACCCGCGGGATCGTCGGCCCCTCGGAGGGCTCCAAGGCGCGCGACGTGCTGGTCAAGCCCGACGAGCTGGACGAGGCGCTGGCCGGGCTGCGGGCCGGCTAGTGCCGATGTTCTAGCGCCAACCACGGTCGTTCTTAGACTGGGTGGATGGACGACGACCTGGACGCGATCGGCGCGTTGACCGATCCGGCCCGGCGAGCGGCATACCGGGCGGTGGTCGACGCCGGCCCTGAGCCGGTCGGCCGCGACGAGGTCGCCGCCGCGCTCGGCGTCGGCCGCACCCTCGCCGCCTTCCACCTCGACAAGCTGGTCGCGGCCGGCCTGCTGGAGGTGTCGTACGCCCGCCGCACGGGCCGGTCCGGCCCGGGCGCCGGGCGGCCGGCCAAGCACTACCGGCGGCCGGCGCGGGAGCGGGCGGTCACGGTGCCGCCGCGCCGCTACGACGCCATCGCCGTCCTGCTCGCCGAGGCGGTCGAGGCGGCCGGGGCCGACACCGCGGCGTACACGGCGGCCCGGCGGCAGGGCCGGGCGGAGGCGATGCCGGGCGACGTCGTGGCGGTGCTGGCGGAGCGCGGCTACGAGCCGGAGACCGTCGACGGGACGGTCCGGCTGCGCAACTGCCCGTTCCACCGGCTGGCCGGCGACTTCCCGCCGCTGGTCTGCGGCATGAACCTGGCCCTGGTGGAGGGGCTGACCGCGGGTGCCGGCTGGACCGCGCGGATCGACCCGACGCCGGGTGGCTGCTGCGTGAGCCTTTCTAAAAACATCTGACGTTGTTTATAGTGCCTCCATGGCCGGCTACCACCTCGCCCAGCTGAACATCGCCATCCCCCGCGGCCCGATGGCCGACCCGGTGATGGCCGATTTCGTCGCCGGCCTGCCCGTGCTCAACGCGATCGCCGACGCCTCGCCCGGCTTCGTCTGGCGGCTGGTCGACCAGGGCGGCGAGGACGCCACCGCGCTGCGACCGTGGGGCCCCGATATCATGGTCAACATGTCGGTCTGGGAGTCGGTCGACGCGCTGCGGGCGTACGCGTACCGGGTCCCGGAGCACCTGGAGGCGCTGCGCCGGCGCCGCGAGTTCTTCACCCATGACGCGCTCGGGCCGCACCTGGTGCTGTGGTGGGTCCCGGTGGGCGCCATCCCCACGCTCGACGAGGCCCGCACCCGCCTCGACCTGCTGGAGCGCGTCGGTCCCGGCCCGGAGGCGTTCACCCTGCGCATGCCGTACCCGCCCCCGGTTTGACCTGAAGCCGGCTTCAGATACGAGGATGGGGGGACGTGGTCCTTCTCCGCACCGACGCCGACGTCGCCGATCGACTCGACGCGCCTGGCAGCGGTCGTGGCCATGCGGGACGCGCTGCGCGCCGCCCGGCCGGACGGGAGCGGACGACGTGACGCTGTTCTGCTCGGTAGGACTCGCCGGCCGGCTCGCGGCGCCGGGCCCCGCCATCCTCCCCGGCTAGCGATCCGGTTCGGCGGATCCGCCCGCGCGGACCGGTACCCTCGGGAGGTGTCCAATCCCGTCTCCGAACCCGCCCGTCGGGTCGCGCTGCTGACCCTGGGCTGCGCCCGCAACGAGGTCGACTCGGAGGAACTCGCCGCGCGCCTGCACGGCGACGGCTGGGAGGTCACCACCGACGGCCGGGGCGCCGACGTCGTCCTGGTCAACACCTGCGGCTTCGTGGAGAAGGCCAAGCACGACTCGATCCAGACGCTGCTGGCCGCCGCCGACACCGGCGCGGCGGTGGTGGCCGCCGGCTGCATGGCCGAGCGGTACGGGCGCGAGCTCGCCGACAGCCTCCCGGAGGCACGGGCCGTCCTCGGATTCGACGACTACCCCGACGTCTCCGCCCGGCTGCGCGCCGTGCTCGCCGGCGAGACGGTCGACGCGCACACCCCGCGCGACCGCCGGGAACTGCTGCCGTTGACGCCCGTCGCGCGGCGCACGGCAATGGTCGTCCAGCCCGGCCACGCCGCGGCCACCGTCGACGACCACACGCCGGCCCACCTGCGCCCGGTGCTGCGCCGCCGGTTGGAGGCCGGCCCGGTCGCGTCGCTCAAGCTCGCGAGCGGCTGCGACCGGCGGTGCGCGTTCTGCGCCATCCCGGCGTTCCGCGGCGCGTTCGTCTCCCGCACGCCCGACGAGCTGCTGGCCGAGGCCGAGTGGCTCGCGAAGACCGGCGCCCGCGAGCTCGTACTGGTCAGCGAGAACTCGACGTCATACGGCAAGGACCTCGGCGACCCACACGCGTTGGAGAAGCTGCTGCCGCAGCTCGCCGCCGTCGACGGCATCGTCCGCGTACGCGCCTCCTACCTGCAGCCCGCCGAGACCCGTCCGGGGCTGCTCGAGGCCATCGCGACCACGCCCGGGGTCGCGCCGTACTTCGACCTGTCGTTCCAGCACTCGAGCGAGCCGGTGTTGCGCCGGATGCGCCGCTTCGGCTCGACCGGGCGCTTCCTGTCGCTGTTGGAATCGGTGCGCGCATTGGCACCCGACGCCGGCGCCCGCAGCAACGTCATCGTCGGTTTCCCCGGCGAGACCCGTGCCGACGTGGCCGAGCTGGTGCGGTTCCTGGAGGCGGCGTGGCTGGACGCGATCGGCGTCTTCGACTACAGCGACGAAGACGGCACCGAGGCCGCCGGCATGACCGGCAAGGTCTCCGCCGCGACGATCCGGCGCCGGTACGACCGGCTGAGCGCCCTCGCCGACGAGCTGTGCTCGCAGCGGGCCGAGGAGCGGATCGGCTCGGTCGTCGAGGTGCTGGTCGACACCGTCGGCCACGCCGACGACGCCGGCTCGGGCGAGGCTGGCGTGGTCGAGGGCCGGGCCGCCCACCAGGCGCCGGAGGTCGACGGGTCCACCTCGCTCGTATCCGGCCGCGCGGGCGTCGACCTCGCCGCGTTGCGCGCCGGCGACCTCGTGAAGGCCACCGTGACCGCCAGCGAGGGCGTCGACCTCGTCGCCGTTCCCGACGCCATGATCTCCGCTGCGCCTGCGGGCCGTCCATGACGGGGGCGTCGGACCCCGTACGAGCCGCCGTGCCGGTGGCCAACGCCGCCAACGCCCTGACCGCCGTGCGCCTCCTGCTTGTCCCGGTGTTCGTCGCGTTCGTGATCGTCTCGGGGATGACGATCCCCGAATGGCGGGTCGCCGCCTGCCTGACGTTCGGCCTGGCCTCGGCGACCGACCTGGTCGACGGTTGGATCGCCAGGCGGTGGGAGCTGGTCACGCCGTTCGGTAAGGTGGCCGACCCGATCGCGGACAAGGCGCTCACCGGCAGCGCGTTGGTGCTGTTGTCCGCGTACGGACAGCTGCCCTGGTGGGTGACCACGGTGATCCTCGCCCGGGAATGGGGGATCACCGCCATGCGGTTCTGGATGCTGCGGTACGGGGTGATGGCCGCGGGCCGCGGCGGCAAGGTCAAGACGGCGCTGCAGATCCTCGCGATCGTGTGGTACCTGTGGCCGGTCCCGTCGTTCCTCGAGCCCGTCGGCCCATGGATCATGGGGGCGGCGGTCATCGTGACGGTTGTCACAGGGCTCGACTACGTGCTCCAGGCCATCCGCCTGCGGCGGCGATCGGAGCCCTTGTGACCTCGCCCGTGTCGGCCACCGCGGCCTGGGTCGTGCACGCGCTCGTCGCGCGCGGCGAGACGTTCGCGGCCGTGGAGTCGTTGACCGGCGGCCTGATCGCATCGACCGTCGTCGAGATCGCCGGGGTCAGCGCGGTGTTCCGCGGCGCGCTCGTCGTCTATGCGACCGACCTCAAGGAGTCGCTCGCCGGGGTGCCGGGCACGCTGCTGGACGAGCGCGGACCGGTCGACCCCGACGTCGCATCCGCGCTGGCCGCGGGCGGTCGGGAGCGCTGCAAAGCCGACTGGGCGGTGGCCACGACCGGGGTGGCCGGCCCGGAACCGCAGGGCGGCAAGCCGGTGGGGACGGTCTACGTCGCGGTCGCCGGCCCGTACGGCTCGGTCGTCCGCCACCTGCGGCTGGACGGCAATCGGGCCGCGATCCGCGCAGCAGCTCTCGCCGCCGCGCTGCGCCTGCTCGCCGACCAGATCCACGCCGCCCCGACCGGCTGATCGGCCGCCAACTCATGATCGACATACGTCAACCGGCCACGGCGGGGCGGGATGTCGTGCCGGCCCGCAACGGGTACGGTTGCGGAGAGCCTCCGGCGTCGACCGGAGCATAGGCGGAGGGGGAGGTGCCAATGGTCCTGCTACGCCGGGTGATCGGCGACGCATTACGCGCGCGCCGGCAGGGGCAGCACCGCACCCTGCGCGAGGTGTCCACGGCCGCCAACGTGAGCCTGGGCTACCTGTCCGAAATCGAGCGCGGCCAGAAGGAAGCCTCGAGCGAGCTGCTCGGATCGATCTGTGAGGCCCTCGGCGCCCAACTCTCCGACGTGCTGCGCGAGGTGAGCGACACGCTCGCCCTTGCCGAGCAGATGGACGGCGTGCTGGTCCCGGTGCCCGAGACGGTGCCGCCGACCGAGGACTCCGGCCGCGCCACGCCGGAGCCCGCCGCGAAGGCCTCGGTGCCGTCGCGCGGCCCGCGGGTCGACGCGTCGGTGCGTCGGGTGGCCACCGACGGCAACGTTTCGGTGTCGATCCACCAGGAGTCCCCGCTCAAGGCCACGCTGCGCGCCAAGCGCACCGCGCCGACCGCGCGCGAGCGCGACGTGGTCTTCGCCGCCTGACCGGCGCACCCCGCTTTGCTGGCCTGCCTTGCCCGGCGCGCGTAGGGTTGATCGCACGGACGTCCAGGGTGACGCTCCTGGCGTCGGGCTGCGAGATGGGTCGAGCGGCTGAGCTTCTAGTGCGATAAGGGGAATGCGCGGAGATGGCGAACC
>DATDJX010000514.1:0-7195 GCA_036520275.1 Asanoa sp. | reverse complement strand
GTCACCGCCCGCGCCAGACGGCGCCGGCACGCCCACGTGTTCTCGAGGGACCTGCACGCGGACCCACCGCCGCCGTGGCGGCCGGTCGGGGTCCCGGACGGCGTGCGCATCACCCCCCTGGACCGGCCGGCGGCCGACCTGGTCGACGCCTGGCGGGCGGCGTTCCCCGCCGGCCATCCCGACCACCTCGGCGGGCCGCCACCGGCCCACGTCGAGGAGGAACTCACCGACCAGATCGCCGGCCGGACGCTCGGCCCGCTGCTGCCCTGCAGCGGCCTGGCCGTCAGCGGCGACCACCGGGTGGTGGCCGGGATCATCGTCACCGACCGGCACGGCACACCGCCCTGGGGCGGTCCCTGGGTCGGTGACCTGTTTCGCCACCCCGACCGCCGATGGGCCGGCCTGGGCCGGCTGCTCCTCGAGCGCGCGCTCGGCATCGCCGCCGAGCTGGGCCTGCCAGCGCTCGGCCTGGCCGTGACCGAGGGCAACCCGGCCCGTCGCCTCTACGAATCCCTCTCCTTCCGCCCGGTCCTCACCAGCCTCACCGTCGAGGTCCCGCTCGCCCCGCCGTAACCGGCACGCCGGCTCCGAACCTGGACCCCCCCGCGCGGACCGCGGTGGTCGGCTGCTACACGCGCTCAGGCGGGGACGAACACGGCCCGGACCCGGTAGACCCCGGGGCTGGCGGCCTGGAGCGGCAGGCTCACCGCGCCGGTGGCGCCGCGAGCGAGCGGGCGGTTCAGCCGCTGCCTGACCACGGTGCCCGCGCCGGGGCCGGTGACCAGGAGCTGCATCGTCCCGGTGAGCGCGACCCGCGCCGCGGTGAGGTTGCGGACCCGGACGACGGCCCGCGCCCTGCCGGTCGCGGCGGTGATCGCCAGGTCCAGGCGGACCTGAGGGCGGATCCCCGGCTTGGGCCGCTCGCCCCGGGCGGCCGAGGCCGGCACGACGCCGCGGCCGTTCCAGATCACCACGGCGTCGGTCGTGGCCGCCGTCTGCGTGACCCGGGGCAGGCCGGCGGTGGATGAACTGCTGGCCGGATCGCCGAAGCCGGACGCCGGCTGCCGCGCGCCCGGCGCGGCCGCCTGATTCGCCGCGCTGGCAGCGCCCGCGCCCGGTCCGGCCCCGTCCTGCCGGCCGTGATCCCGCGCCACGGCGACCGTGCCGACGACGGCGAGCAGCGCCACGACGGCGAGGAACGGGAGGAGCACCCGGCTGGGCGGGATGCGCATGACACCTCGGACCGGAGCGGATCGGCAGGATGCGGCGGCATGGTGACGGGTCGGGACCTGCGAGACGACGAACAGGGAGCCTACCTGCACCTCGGGCGTGAAGCGCTCCGTAGTCCTGCCGACCCTGCCCGGCGGCCGCCCGGACGATCGGTTTTCCCCAGCCGTGCCCGAATCGTTGTGCCGAACACACGTTCGTAGTAGGGTGCTCGCACCGCAGCGCCGCCCTCCTTCCCTGGGTCCAGTGCCGCTGCCCGCTGCCACCGCCGAGCAAGAGAGGACCTGTCATGACCACGACATATACTGCCCGCAACGGCAGCGTTCGGGGAGGGACCGTGGAGCGCGAAAAGGCACTGGAAGTCGCCCTGCTGCAGATCGAGAAGCAGTTCGGCAAGGGTTCGGTCATGCGCATGAGCGGTGACGGCCCCGCCATGCCGATCGAGTTCATCTCGACCGGCAGCCTCGCCCTCGATCTCGCCCTGGGCATCGGCGGCGTGCCCCGCGGTCGCGTCATCGAGATCTACGGCCCGGAGGCCTCCGGCAAGACCACCGTCGGCCTGCACATCATCGCCGAGGCGCAGCGCGCCGGCGGAATCGCCGCCTTCATCGACGCCGAGCACGCCCTGGACGTGACCTACGCCCGCAACCTCGGCGTCGACACCGACGCCATGCTGGTCTCCCAGCCCGACACCGGCGAGCAGGCCCTGGAGATCGCGGACATGCTGGTCCGCTCCGGCGCCATCGACGTCATCGTGGTCGACTCGGTGGCCGCCCTGGTCCCCCGCGCCGAGATCGAAGGCGAGATGGGCGACTCCCACGTCGGCCTCCAGGCCCGCCTGATGAGCCAAGCCCTCCGCAAGCTCTCCGGCTCGATCTCCAAGTCGCGCACCACCGCCGTATTTATCAACCAACTCCGTGAAAAAATCGGCGTCCTATTCGGCTCACCCGAAACGACCCCCGGCGGCAAGGCGCTCAAGTTCTACGCCTCGGTCCGGCTGGACATCCGCCGGATCGAGGCGCTCAAGGACGGCGCCGACTTCGTCGGCAGCCGCACCCGCGCCAAGGTCGTGAAGAACAAGCTAGCCCCGCCTTTCCGTTCCGCGGAGTTTGACATCATCTATGGTCAGGGCATCTCCAAGGAGGGCAGCCTGCTCGACGTCGGGGTGGACTCCGGGCTGATCCGCAAGTCGGGCGCCTGGTTCACCTACGAGGGCGACCAGCTCGGGCAGGGACGGGAGAACGCCCGCAACTTCCTGCGCGACAACCCGGAGCTGGCGCTCGAGATCGAGGAGAAGATCAAGGCCCAGCTCGGGATCACGCCGTCGGGCGCGCCGGCGGCCGCCGTCGAGCAGCAGCAGCAGGACGGCGCCGAGGTCGAGGTCGAGCCGGCTCCCAAGCCCGACGGGAAGCGCTGAGCCGCTGAGGTGGACGAGCACCCAGTGGCGCCAGCCTCATCGGACCTGGTCGGGCTCCCTGGCGAGCCCGACCAGGTTCCCCAGACCCGTGACCAGGTGCCCAAGGCCAAGGACGCCGCGCTGCGGCTGCTGGCGGTACGGGCGCGGAGCCGGCGGGAGCTGGAACGGCGGCTGGAGCGGCGCGGGTTCGCCGAGCGGGACATCGCCGCCGCGCTCGACCGGCTGAGCGAAGCCGGCCTGGTCGACGACGCCGCCTTCGCGGCGGCGTACGCCGAGAGCCGCGCTGGCCGCGGCGCCGACAGCCGGGTGATCGCCGCCGAGCTGCGTGAACGGGGCGTCGCCCCGAAGCTTGCCGAACGGGCCGCCGAGGCGGCCGTTCCGGTCGACGAGCGTGCCGAGCGTTGCCTCGAGGTCGCCGCCGCCCGGCTCGCCCGGATGGAGGGGCTCGCCCCAGAGATCCGCTTCCGTCGGCTGGCCGCATACCTCGACCGCAGGGGTTATCCTCCCGACCTGATCGACTCGGTCCTTGCCGAACTCGTACCACGTCGAGATTGAGCATCGAGTCCGTTCCGACCGTCTCTCACCCTTCATACCTCTCCTAAATACCCCTACTGACCTGCCGTTCCTTGACCGGACAGGCTAGGGAGCCCTACCCTGAGAACTGCCTGGCCTTGCCGAGTTGATCTGCGATTTTCGTAACCTTCCACAGCGACCGAGCCACCGGACACTCCGTCCCCGAAGGCAAAGGAAGTCCCTCTGCCTTAATCGATCGTCCGTTACGTGCGACCGGATCCGGTCGCAGATCGTGGGCTCTCTCAGCAGCGCCGGGTCGTCGCTCGGCGCTGCTCGGCGTTCCGGGGACCGTCTCACCAGGCGGTTTCCCCGGCGTCGGACCTTCGAGCGACCTTGAACCGGCCGGGTACCCCCGGCCGGGTGGCACGCAAAGGAGGCCGTCGTGAGCGCCGGCATCATCGTTGTCGTGGCCGCCGCCCTCATCGGCACCACCATCGCAGGATTCGTTCTCGGGACCATCTACCAGCGGAAACAGTCGATCGGGATGCTCGGGACCGCGCAGGCCCAGGCGCAGGCACTGGTTGAGGATGCCCAGCGCCAGGCCGAGACCGCGCGCAAGGAGGCCGCGATCGAGGCACGCGACGAGGCGCTGAAGCTGCGCCAGTCAGCAGAGGGTGAGGTCGCGAAGCTTCGACAGGAAGTTGAGGGTGAGGTCCGTACCCGTATGGCCGAGGTCCAGCGGCGCGAGGATCGCCTGCTCGCCCGCGAGGAGGGCCAGGACAACAAGGCGGCCGCGCTCGACCAGCGCGAGGCCGGCCTGAACGACCGCGAGCACGCTCTGGACCAGGGCCGCCGCGAACTCGAGAGCGAGGCAGAGGAGCAGCGCCGCCGCTTGGAGCAGGTCGCCGCCATGACCTCCGCCGAGGCCAAGGCGATGCTGGTCAAGCAGATCGAAGAGGACGCCAAGCGGGACTCGATGGCGCTCGTCCGCGACCTGGAGCAGCAGGCCAGGGAGGAGGCCGACCGCCGCGCCCGCAAGATCGTCACGCTTGCCATCCAGCGCGTCGCCTCCGAGCAGACCTCGGAGTCGACCGTGTCGGTGCTGCCCCTGCCGTCTGACGACATGAAGGGCCGCATCATCGGCCGCGAGGGCCGGAACATCCGCGCCTACGAGGCGGTCACCGGCGTCAACCTGATCATCGACGACACGCCGGAGGCGGTGCTGCTGTCCTGTTTCGACCCGGTTCGCCGGGAGATCGGCCGCCTCACCCTGGAAAAGCTCGTCTCCGACGGCCGGATCCACCCTGCCCGGATCGAGGAGACCTACGAGCGCGCCAAGGTCGAGGTGGAGAGCGAGGTGCGGCGCGCCGGCGAGGACGCCTGCCTCGAGGTCGGGATCACCGACCTCCACCCCGAGCTGGTGCGGGTGCTCGGCCGCCTCAAGTACCGCACCTCTTACGGCCAGAACGTCCTCCGCCACCTGATCGAGACCGCCCACCTGGCCAGCGTGATGGCCTCCGAGCTCGGCCTCGACGTGCGCCTGTCCAAGCGCTGCGGTTTCCTGCACGACATCGGCAAGGCGCTCACCCACGAGGTCGAGGGCTCGCACGCGATCATCGGCGCCGAGCTGGCGCGGCGTCTCAAGGAGGCCCCGGAGGTCGTCCACGCGATCGAGGCCCATCATGGCGAGGTCGAGCCGCGGACCGTCGAAGCGGTCCTCTGCCAGGCCGCCGACGCCATCTCCGGCGGCCGTCCTGGCGCCCGCCGCGAGACGCTGGAGTCCTACATCCGCCGGCTGGAGCGGCTCGAAGAGATCGCCAACAGCTACCCCGGGGTCGACAAGGTCTTCGCCATGCAGGCCGGCCGCGAGGTCCGCATCATGGTCAAGCCCGAGGAGCTCGACGACGTCGCCGCCCAGGTGCTCGCGCGCGACCTGGCCAAGCGGGTGGAGCAGGAGTTGCAGTACCCCGGGCAGATCAAGATCACCGTCGTGCGGGAGATCCGCAGCGTGGAGTACGCCAAGTAGATGACCGAGCGATACCTGATCCGCACCTTCGGGTGCCAGATGAACGAGCACGACACCGAGCGGATCGCCGGGCTGCTCGAGGCCGAGGGCATGCGCCGCGCCGAGGCACTCGACGACGCCGACCTGGTCGTGGTCAACACCTGCGCGGTGCGGGAGAACGCCGACAACCGCCTCTACGGCACCCTTGGCCACCTCGCCACCGAGAAGGCGCGGCGCGGGCTCACCATCGCGGTCGGCGGCTGCCTGGCCCAGAAGGACCGCGGCACGGTGCTGGAGCGGGCTCCCTGGGTGGACGTCGTGTTCGGCACCCACAACCTCGCCAGCCTGCCCGTGCTGCTGCGCCGCGCCCGCGAGCAGGGCGCCGCCCAGGCCGAGTTCTTCGACGAGATGCAGGCGTTCCCGTCGGCGTTGCCGGTCCGCCGGGCGAGCGACTGGTCGGCCTGGGTCGCGATCAGCGTGGGCTGCAACAACACCTGCACCTTCTGCATCGTGCCGATGCTGCGCGGCAAGGAGCGCAGCCGGCGCGTCGGCGACGTGGTCGCCGAGGTCGAGGCGCTGGTCGCCGACGGCGTGGTCGAGGTCACGCTGTTGGGCCAGAACGTCAACTCCTACGGGATCGACCTGCCCGGGCATCGCCAGCGCTTCGGCGAGCTGCTCCGCGCCTTCGACGGCGTGGCGGGCCTGCAACGCCTCCGGTTCACCAGCCCGAACCCGAAGGACTTCCGCGACGACGTGGTCGACGCGATGGCGAGCTGCCGCCCGCTGACCGAGCACGTGCACTTCCCGCTGCAGTCCGGGTCCGACCGGGTGCTGCGCCTGATGCGCCGCGGCTACCGCCGCCGGCGCTACCTAGAGATCCTGGAACGCATCCGCGCCGCCGTCCCCGGGGTGGCGTTCTCCACCGACGTGATCGTCGGGTTCCCGGGAGAGACTGAGGCCGACTTCGCCGGCACGCTGGACATGGTCGAGCGCGCCCGCTTCGACTCGGCCTTCATGTTCCAGTACTCCCCCCGACCCGGGACCGAGGCGGCCGGCATGCCCGACCAGGTCCCGCCCGAGGTCGTCCGGGACCGCTTCTCGCGCCTGGCCGAGCTGCAGGAGGGCATCAGCCTGGAGCGCAACCGCGCCCTGGTCGGCACCGAGGTGGAACTGCTGGTGGAGCTGGTCGCCTCCAAGACCGACCCGACCCGCATGTCGGGCCGGACCCGGACGAACAAGCTGTGCCACTTCCCGGCGTCACCGGGCGTCGCACCCGGCGACCTGGTGACCGTCCCGGTCGAGCGCGCCGCCCCACATCACCTGCTCGGCGGGCCGGTGCTCGCCCACCAGCCGCGCCGGGCGCCCGCAGCAGCCTGCGCCGCTCCCCAGCCGTCCCGGCTCCTGCCCGCCGGCGCGGTCCCGCTGCCGCTCGTCGGCTAGGGAGCCGGTCATGTATCGGTCGACTGCCCCGCAGGCAGGGCGACGCCGCGCACCCTCCCTCCCCTCGGCGCCGGTCCTGGCCACGGCGCCCGTGCCTGACAGGCGATGGCGGTGACGGCGGCCGCGCGGGCGGCGCTGCTGCCACACCCACCGCTGCTGGTGCCGCAACTGGCCGGCGCGGCCGCCAGCGAGCTGGATGCGCTTCGCTCCGCCTGCCACCAGGCGCTGGACGCAGTGGTGCCGGCCAGCAGCGCCCTGGTGGTGATCGGCGACGGCCCGGTCTGGGGCGTCGCCGCCCGCACCGCGGTCGGCTCGTTCGCCCCCTACGGCGCCGACGTCGAGGTCCAGCTCCCACCGGACCGCCTCGGGGTCGACCTGCCCGCGCTGCCCGAGCCGCACCGGCTCGAAGCGCTCCCGCTCTCGCTGGCGATCGTCGCCTGGCTGCTCGACAGCGCGGCTCCCGTCGGGCGCGGCCGCCTCGTGCTCGTCCGGGATGCCGCAGGGGACGAGGCGGTCGCCGGCGCCGCTGCCCCGGACAGGCGCCTGTCGGTCGTCCCGCCTGCCGGCGAGGCGCCTGCCCGGAGCGGCTCCCG
>DATDJX010000513.1:0-9467 GCA_036520275.1 Asanoa sp. | reverse complement strand
CCGCCTGGGCGATCATCGGCCCGGTGGTGGCCGCCGTCGGCCTGGTCCTGATCCTGGTCGGCCTGCGCGCGCGCAGCCGCGGCCGTAACCCGCGGTAGACAGCGGAGAGCCCCGCATACAGGGCAGATGCGGGGCTCTCCGGAACTCGTGGATCAGATGGGGCGGACCTGCTCGGCCTGCGGACCCTTCTGGCCCTGGGCGATCTCGAACTCCACCCGCTGGTTCTCCTCCAGCGTGCGGTAGCCGCTGGTCTGGATGGCCGAGAAGTGGACGAACACGTCAGCACCCCCGCCGTCGACGGTGATGAAGCCAAAGCCCTTGTCTGCGTTGAACCACTTCACGGTTCCCTGCGCCATGTGTTTCTCCTTCTAGAACTGGCGGCCGAGCACGCCGTGCGGCCGGTTGGCCGTTTTCGAGCAGCGGCGCTTGAGGCGCCCCCGGAAGGGGGGTCTCTCAACCACGCCGTGTCTCGGCAACGGCGTGGACCAGCAAACCACGTACGCAAAAACTTCGCACAGCCTACCGGAGGATGTTCTCCGACATGTGACCTGTGTGGCGGCCGATTCCTGCGGATGCCGGTAATCCGGCGTCATCGGCGCGGGCCCGGCGGCCACCGAGGGCGAGCGCGAGCAGCGCACCCAGCGCGCAGAGCGCCGCCGTGGCCAGGAAGATCTCGCCGTACTCCTGGCGCAGGGCGGCGGTGACCGCGGCCCGGTACGCGGACATCCGCCGCCGCAGCTCGTCGGCGTCGACGCCGAACGCGAACGGCGGCGCGAGGTCACGGGTTAGCTCCTGGAACCGGTGCAGGCCCCAGGCGGTCAGCGCCGCCACGCCCGCGAGCATGCCGACCATCCGGGCGACCACGCCGGCCGCCGCGGCGACGCCGTGCCGCGCCGGCGGCACCGCCCGCAGCACCGCCGCGGACAACGGCGCGATCACCAGGCCGAGCCCGAACCCGGCCAGCGCGAGGTCGACATCGGTGCGGGGCAGCGACACCGGGCCGACGCCGTGCCGGGCCGCGGCGAGGTCGGCCGGCCAGGCCGCGATCAGCAGGTACGCCGCCGCGGCGAGCGCCAGTCCGAACGCGGCGACCCACCGCTCCCCCAGCCGGCGCACGAGCAGCCCGCCGAGCACGGCGCCGACCGGCAGCGCGACGAGGAACCGGGTCAGCAGCAGCGCCCCGCCGATCGCGTCGCGGCCGAGCACGGTCTGGGCGAGCAGCTGGACGTCCACGAGCGTGACCATCAGTGCGGCGCCGGCCAACAGGTTGGCGGCGAGGGCGGCGAGAAACGGGCGGCCCCGTACGCCGGCGGGGTCGAGCAGCCGCGTGCGCGCCCTGACCTCCCACACGACGAACCCGGCAGCGACGACAGCCGCCGCGGCCAGCGTGGCCGGTCCCCAGGACGGCAGCACGCCCCGCCCGGGATCGGGGTTGTAGAGGCCGGCCACGAGCAGCGCCAACGCGACCGCGAGCAGGATGCCGCCGGCGACGTCGACCCGCGCAGCGTCGGCGCCGGCCCGGTCGCGCGGCGGCAGCGCCCGGTGGACCGCGACCGCGACCAGCGCGGCGAGCGGCAGGTTGACCCAGAAGACGCCGCGCCAGCCGATCAGGGCCGCGACGCCCGCGCCGTAGAGCGGGCCGAGCACGCTGCCCAGCTCCTGCGCGGCACCGACCAGCCCGAGTGCGACCGCCCGGCGCGCCGGCGCGACGAGGTCGGCGGCGAGGGCCATCGTGACCGGGAGCAGGGCGCCGCCGGCGAGGCCCTGGAGCGCCCGTCCGGCGACGAGGGCCGGGAGGCCGGGCGCGAGCGCGGCGAGCGCCGAACCGGCGGCGAAGCCGCCAAGGCAGAGGTGGACCACCAGGCGCCGGCCGTACCGGTCGGACAGGCGGCCGAGCAGCGGCATCCCGGCCACGTAGCCCAGCAGGTAGCCGGTGACGACGGGGGTGATCCGCTCCAGCCGGTTGACCGGGACCTGCAGGTCGTCCATGATCGCGACGAGCAGCGTGACGACGACGTAGGCGTCCAGCGCCGCCAGCAGGACCGCGACCCCGCCGGCGGCCAGCGCGAGCCGCGTGCGCCGCTCAGACCGGGGCATCGACGGTGACGGGCTTGTCGAAGTCGCGGAACGCCACCGTCACGGTGCCGCTCTGCCCCGGCACCGGGAACCGGATCTTGTGGACGAGCTTGCGGTCGGCGCCGATCCAGACGGTGCCGGTCACCGCGCCGGTCACCCCGGGCACGAGGGCGCCGAGCGCAGGGCCGTCGAGCGTGGCCTTGACCTTGTACGCGTCGACCCCGTCGACGGGCTCCCGCGCCTCGGTGGTGCCGGTGGCGGTGTCCATGACGTGGGCGACGCCGCGGTCGGGACTGAGGATCGCCGACGGGTCGTAGACCGCGGCCGCCGCCGAGAGCGGCAGCTTCTGCCACCCGCCGGTGAGCCCGTTCACGTACAGCGTGCCGTCCTTGATCACGAACGTGAGCTCGACCGTCGAGCCGCCCTGGTCGAGCTTGGCCGTGCCGGTCGCGTTGCCGGCGCTGGTGATGCCGCCCCGCGCGGCGCTGAGCGGCAGCGCGTCGGCCTGCCCGTCGGTTGAGATGTCGAAGGCGGCCGAGGTGACCGTGCGCATCTCGGCGGCCGCGCCCTTGAGCAGGTCGGTGGCGGCCGGCAGCGGATCGCCCGCGGCCGTGGCCCCGCCGGACCCACCCGTGCAGGCGGCGGCGCCGAGCAGGGTCAGGGCGAGCGCGGCGGCGAGGGCGAGGGGACGGCGCATACGCCGGATCGTACCCATGCGCGACAGGCGCCGCGGCCGGCGCGACGCCCGTCGGAGGGATCGGTGCTCAGGCCGGCCAGGTGCCGGTCAGCTTGCGGACGCTGGTCGCGCCGCCGCGGTCGACGGCGGCCTTGACGATCGCGAAGATCGCCCCCTGCAGGGCGGCAGCGGCGAGGATCTCGCCCCAGCCGCGGTCCTCGTCGGTCGCGTTGGGCGCGTCGTCGTCGCCCGCGGTGAGCTTCCAGACCTCTTTGAAGATCAGGCCGGCCAGCGCGCCGGCCGCGACACCCAGCAGGATGCCGACCGGCCGATAGGCCACCTTGTTCAGCTTCCTCAACGGTTGTTCCTCCCCCTGATCACGATCAGGACCACGACCACGGCGGCCGCCGCGCCGAGCAGGGCGACCAGCGGCACCGAGTTGCGGTTGACCAGACCGCCCATGTCGTTCGCCGTGGTGCGCACCGGGCCGGGCGGGCTGCCCGCCTGGCCGCGCACCACGTCGACGGCGTGCGCCGCCCGCTCCCGTACCCGTTCTCTGGCCTGCGACACCGACTCCTTGGCACGGGCCTTGACGTCGGCCTTGGCGGCGAGCGCCTGGACGGTCTCGCCGAGCTCGGCCCGGGTGCGACGGATCTCTTCGCGCAGCGCCTCGGGGTCGACCGGGCCGCTGCCGTTGCCGCTGTTGGCCGCGGGGCCGTTGCTCGCCGAGGTCATACCCGTCCCCTGTCCTTGAACGCCGCCTTCACCGCGTCCACGTCGGCTTTGATGCCCTGGGTCGCCTCGGTCGGCTGCAGCGGCGCGGCCCGTTTGACCTGGCTGCGGCCGACGAGGGCGAGGACGCCCGCGGTCAGGAACAGGAGCACCGTGATGATCAACGCCGACAGCCAGAGCGGGACCGCCAGGCCCAGGAGGATGATGGCCGTGGCGATCGCGGCGCCGAGGCCGTAGAACGCGAGGCCGCCGGCGCCACCGAACAGTCCGATGCCGACACCCGCGTGCTTGCCCTTTTTGGTCAGCTCCGCCTTGGCGAGCGCGAGCTCGTGACGGACCAGCTTCGAAACCTGCTCGGTCGCCCGCTGCACGAGCTCCGATGTCGACGGGTCGCCGGCCCGCGGCGGGGTGGACCGGGCATCAACCATGGTGCCTCCTTCTCCTACCGGTGGTCTATGCCCGAATGGGGCGCAGGTCAATCCTGCGCCTCCGGCGCGTCGACGATGACGGGTTTCAGACCTTACGGTACTTGGACTGAAGGAAGCAGTAGAACCCGAAGGCGGCGATCCCGAGCGCGACGAGCACCAGCAGGACCGGGCCGTACGACTGGTCCCGCAAGGTGCGCAGGGCTCCGTCGAGCCCGCGCGCCTTGTCCGGGTCGTACTCGACGGCGGCCGCGGTGAACAGAATGCCGGCGATCCCGAACGCGACGCCCTTGGCGACGTAACCGGCCATGCCGAGACGTTCGGCGAGGCGGCGGGTCCGCGGCGACATCCGCCAGGTCAGCAGGTACTTGAGGAAGACCTTCTTGATGCCGTAGATGACGAATCCGATGCCGAAACCGATGATCACGAGCCCGGCGACGCCCACCAGCCAGCGCCCGCCGGTCGACGACATGAGGTCCTGGGTCTTCTGTTGCTGCTGGTCCGCGGACGACGAGGCCGCGTCCCGGACGACCTTGACCGCGGTCCAGGCCAGATAGCCGTACACGATCGTGCGGCCGACGGAGGACAGCCGCTCCAGCGTCCGGCGGCCTCCGCTGTAGACCGTGTTGCCGACCGCCGCCTCCAACGCCTGCCAGATCGCCATGGCGGCCAAGCCGATCGCGATGAGCACGAGCAGCACCTTGCCGAGCGGTTGTTGCGCGAGGGTCCGCATGGCACCGGTCTGGTCGCCCTCCTGGGAGGCGTTTCCGAACGCGATCTGCAGCGCCAGCCAGGCGAACAGGAGGTGGACGATGCCGTACCCGATGAAGCCGGCACGGGCGAGCCTCTCGAGCCACTTGCTGTTGGCCGCGCGGGACGCGGTGGTGTGGGCGGCACTGGTCGCGGACATGCCCAGTGATTGACCCGAATGGAGGTCTTCCAAACGTCAGCTCGAAGCGCGGGAGATCTGGACCGCGACCTCGGTGTCGGTGACGCTGGCGACGGCGACGTCCAGGCCGCCGACCTGGACCGCCGGCTGGCCGACGGTCAGCGACACCCGCTCGCCCGCGACCTCCAGCGTTACCTGGTCGCCATCGGCACCGACGAACGTGGCGTCGACGCCGAGCACGCTGACGCTGCCGTTGGCCCCGCGGTCGAAGGTGACCCTGCACCGGTCGACCCCGCAGGAGGTGGAGGCGCCCTCCGAGCTGCAGCCGGCCAGCAGAGCGGCGCCGAGGGCAAGCGCGGCAGCGAGGCGGCCAACCTTGGTCGTCGTCACCGGCACAGGGTACGAGATGCCAGCCAGCGGAGGATGCCGGCGGGTGGACGCGACGCCGGCCGGTGGCCAGCCGTAGGGTTCCCGCATGTCCTTCGACGTCGATACGGTCCGCGCTGCGTATCCCGCCCTCGCCGAGGGCTTCGCCCAGCTCGACGGCGCGGCTGGCACGCTCGTCGCCGCTCCGGTCGCCGACGCCGTCGCGGGCGTCATGCGCGCCGCGGTGAGCAACCGGGGTACGGCGTTCGAGGCGGCCCGCCGTTCCGGCGTGATCGTCGACGCGGCCCGGGAGGCGGTCGCCGACCTCGTCGGCGCCGACCCGACCGGCGTGGCGTTCGGGCCGAGCGCGACCGCGCTGACGTACACCGTCGCGCGTACCCTCGCCGCGACCTGGCAGCCCGGCGACGAGGTCGTGGTGTCCCGCCTCGACCACGACGCCAACGTGCGGCCGTGGGTGCAGGCCGCCCGTGCCGCGGGCGCCATCCTGCGCTGGGCGGAGTTCGACCCGTTCACCGGTGTGCTGCCGGCCGACCAGTACGCGCACCTGGTCGGGCCCCGCACCCGCCTCGTCGCGGTGACCGCGGCGAGCAACGCGATCGGCACGGTCCCGGAGGTCGCCGCGATCGCCGCCCGCACCCACGCGGCCGGCGCGCTGCTCTACGTCGACGGCGTCCACGCCACCGCCCACCTGCCGGTCGACCTGGCGGAGTTGGGCGCCGACTTCTACGTGACCAGCGCCTACAAATGGTCGGGCCCGCACCTCGCCGCCGTCGTCGCCAGGCCGGGGCTGTGGGAGTCGCTGCAGCCGGACAAGCTGCGCCCGTCTCCCGACACCGTGCCCGACCGCTTCGAGTACGGGACGTTGAGCTTTGAGCTGCTCGCCGGGGTCACCGCCGCGGTGGATCACCTGGCCGGGCTCGACCCGTCGGCGACCGGCACCCGGCGCGAGCGCGTGCTGACCGCAATGGCGGCCGCCCACAAGCACGAGATGGAGCTGCTCGACCGGCTCCTCAACGGCCTGATGAGCATCGCCGGCGTCGCGATGCTGCCGGCACCGGCCACCCGCTGCCCGACCGTGTCGTTCCGGATCGACGGGGCGGCGCCGGCCGACACCGCACGGGCGCTCGGCGACGAGGGTGTCTGCGTCTTCGCGGGCGACTACTACGCGTACGAGTACTTCCTCACGATGGGCCTGCGGGACTCGGGCGGCGCGGTGCGGGCCGGGATCTACCACTACAACACCGCCGACGACGTCGACCGCCTCCTGGTGGGCGTCCAGCGGCTCGCCGGGTAAGACTGGTGCGGTGGACGCACACGTGACGGACAACGCCGCCCGGAAGCGCTTCGAGATCGCCGTCGACGGCGAGCCGGCCGGCTTCGCCGCCTACCGGTTGCGCGACGGTGTCGTGGTCTTCACGCACACCCGGATCGACCCGGCGTTCGAGGGCCGGGGCGTCGGCGGCACGCTCGCCCGGGCGGCGCTCGACCAGGTGCGCGAGCGCGGCGACGGGGTCGTGGCGCAGTGCCCGTTCATCGCCGGCTGGATCGAGAAGCACCCCGATTACCAAGACCTGCTCGTGCCGGCGTAGTCCATGTCGCGACGGGTACGGGTGGCCGTCGCCACCGGCGCGGTGGTCGTGCTCGCCGCCGCCATCCTGGGCGTCGGGGTGTGGCGCGGCTGGTTCGCCGACCCGTCGGTGCGGGCGGCGCCGGAGCTCCGACCACGATCGGTGACCGACGTGGTGACGGGCCTCGAGGTGCCGTGGGGCGTCGCGTTCCTGCCGGACGGCAGCGCGCTCGTCACCGAACGCGACAGCGCCCGGGTCCTGTCGATCCCGGCGGGTGGCGGTCCGGCCCGCGAGGTCGCCCGGATCGCCGAGGCGCGGCCGTCCGGCGAGGGCGGCCTGCTCGGCGTCGCGGTGGCCCCGACCTTCGCGAGCGACCGCTGGGTGTACGTGTACTACACCGCTGCCGCCGACAACCGCATCGCCCGGCTGCGCCTCGACCGGCCGGAGACAGTGGAGCCGATCCTGACCGGCATCCCGAAGGCCGGCAACCATGACGGCGGCCGGATCGCGTTCGGCCCCGACGGCATGCTGTACGCCGGCACCGGCGACGCCGCTTACCGCCCGAACGCGCAGGACCGTGCCAGCCTGGGTGGCAAGATCCTGCGGATCACGCCCGACGGGGCACCCGCGCCGGGCAACCCGTTCGGCGCCTCCCCCGTCTACAGCTACGGCCACCGCAACGTGCAGGGCCTGGCATGGGACGCGGCCGGGACGCTGTTCGCGTCGGAGTTCGGGCAGCACACGTACGACGAGCTCAACCGGATCCAGGCCGGCGGCAATTACGGCTGGCCAGACGCGGAGGGGGTGTCCGGCGATCCGCGCTTCGTCGACCCCGTCGCCACCTGGGCGACCGACGACGCTTCCCCGAGCGGCATCGCCATCACCGCGGACGGCATGGTGTGGATGGCCTGCCTGCGCGGCCAGCGCATCTACCGCCTCGCCACCGACGGCTCGCACGCGCAGACCCTGCTGCGCGACCAACACGGCCGCCTCCGTACGGTCGCCGCGGCCCCCGACGGGTCGATGTGGGTGCTCACCTCCAACCGCGACGGCCGTGGGGACCCGGCGGACGGCGACGACCGCATCCTGCGTCTGTCCCTGTAGGACGTCGCATCGGGCGATGTCGAGGGAGGTCGTCGTGCGGGACGTACCCATCCCGCGAGTGCCCCGGTACGGTGCGGGCATGGTCGACTGCCCCATTTGCGCCAAGCATCGCGGGGAGGGGCCGCTCGTCTCGCCGGAGGTGTGGCGCGACGACCTCGTGGTCGTGTCGCACCTGCCGCCCAGCGACGGGCCTGTCCACCTCGGCTACCTGTTCGTCGAGACGGTGCGCCACGTGCCGCACCTCGATCGGCTCACCGTCCACGAGGCCGAAGCCGTCGGCCGCACCGTCCGGACGACGGCGATCGCGCTGCGCACGGAGCTCGACCCGGAGCACGTCTTCTCGGCCGTGGTCGGCCGCGGTGTCGCGCACTTTCACCAGCACGTGTTCGTCCGCTACCGCGGGACGCCCGAGGACACGATGTGGCTGGACAGCGGCGCATGGCCCGGCGCCACGCGCGGCGGGTTCGCCGAGGTCGAGGTCCTCTGCGCGCGGCTGCGGGCCTATTTCTAGTCGTCGAGCACCGCGGCGAGGCGGTCTCGGAAGCGGCGCTCGGCGTCGGTCACCAGGTCGCCGCCGACGCCGAGGATGCCGCCGCTGGGCGAGGCGGTGACCACCTGTTCGGCGATCGTGACCAGCCAGTGCTTGTAGGCGCCGGCCTCGCCCTCGCCGGCCCTCGCCGCCAGCAGCGCGGCGGCCTTGCCGGCCCGGTCGAGCACGTCGCCGATGAAGGTCTCCGGGTCGGGCGGCTCGATCGCGGGGAGCTCTTCGCCGGTCTCCGGGTCGCCGACCCGCGAGACCAGCTCGCCCGCCACGGCGGTCACCAGCGGGCTCGGCGACTCGCGCCCGCTCGCGATCGCTTCCAGCCCGGCGTGGCTCTCCGCGAGCGTGCGCCGGGTGCCGTCATGCTCGGCGGCGCTCGCCGCGTTCAACACCGACTGCGGCAGGCCGACGAGCAGCCCCCATTCGGCGTCGGAAAATCCGAACTCGGTCGACAGCGGCTGGTCGGACACGGTGCAACCCCCTCGAAACAGCGGACGAGCGACGATATCAGTGGTCGGCGACAAGCAACCCCTGCTCACTGACCACCGGCACGGACAGCGTCTTGTAGCCGACCTCGTCGAAGAGCACCGTCATCCGGTCCTCCTCGTATCCCATCACCATCCCGGAGCCCCACTCCTGGTGCCGGACCATGCTGTGCACGGGGAACGGTCCGATCGCACCGTCGTCGGGCTCGCTGGTCCCCGCGTGGCAGTTGTCACAGTGCCCGCACACCTGCCGCAGGGTCTCGCCGAAGTACGCGAGCAGCGTCTGGCTGCGGCAGGCGTCGGTCTCGGCGTACGCGCGCATCATGTCGGTGCGCGAGCGCTGCACCCGCTGGTGGCGCTCGTCCTCGGCGAGCGCCCTGGCGGCCGCGTCGGCCGGCGACGGCGCGTAGCGCGGGCTCGTCAGCGCGCCCTTCGCCGTGGTCGCCGCCGCGCCGACCTCCTCCAGCAGCGCGGTCAGCTGGGCGAGCTTGCGCGCGCCGAAGCCCGTGCGGTCGCGCAGCGCGGTCTTGCCGATCGGGCCCTCCGAGCGCAACAGGGCCGCGAGGTCGCGCAGCTCGTCGTGG
>DATDJX010000512.1:0-4310 GCA_036520275.1 Asanoa sp. | reverse complement strand
CTCGACGTCAGCCGGGTCTTCGACATCGGCCGGGTCCTCGACATCAGCCGGATCCTCGACATCAGCCGGATCCTCGACATCAGCCGGATCCTCGACATCGGCCGGGTCGGTCGGATCGACCGGGTCCTCGACGTCAGCCGGATCCTCGACATCGGCCGGGTCGGTCGGATCGACCGGATCCTCAACGTCGGCCGGGTCGGTGGGATCGACCGGATCCTCGACGTCAGCCGGATCCTCGACATCGGCCGGATCAGTCGGATCAGCCGGGTCCTCGACGTCGGCAGGATCCTCGGCATCTGCCGGAGGATCCGTCGCGGCGGGCGGTGCGGCCCGGGCTCGCGCGGCCTGCACGCCGCCGAGGCCGGCGGACGGCGCGATGCCGAATGCAACCGCGGCGAACGTCACCGCCGCAAGCATCAGTAGTCGGGTGAGCATGGGTCTCCTATCGCCTTCGATTTGCGGGTCTCTCGACCGTACGGTCGGGAGGACCGGCCTCCAATCGGCCTCAGGTCTCAGGCGATACGGAAGGAGCGTGCGGCGTCGTCGTGCCTATCCGCCGGCGGGAGCCGCGGCGGGCGTGTCCACGGCCTGCCCGGGATCGGCCTGGTCCAGGCCGCCGGCCGGCGTGTCGTCGAGGCCGGCGTCGGGGTCGGTCGGCGCCGCGCCGGGATCGGTCGGCGTCGTTCCGGGATCCACGGGGGCCGTGGCCGGGGGCGTGGGCGTCGCGCCTGGGTTGGTCTCGTCCACCGGCCCGCCGAGATCGGTCTCATCGAGGCCTCCGACAGGTAGGTCGTCGAGGCCGGCCTCGGGATCGGCCGGCGGCGCGCCCGGGCCGGCGGGCTGACCCGGGGGCGGGCTGGTTGAGCCGCCGCCGGGGGCCTTCGGCTTCGGGGTCGGCGCAGGTGCGACCGGCTTGGGCGACCGGGGCTTTGGCCACCGCGGCGTCGGTGTCGACCTGGGGTTCCCCGGACCGTCGATCAAGCGCTGTAGCTCACGGTCCAGGCGGCTGAGACCGTCCGGCTTCGGCCGCTTGTGAGGCGCGCCGGACGGCGGCTCGGATGACACGGGTCGCAGCTGGGGTCCTGCACCGGGCGCATCTCCGGTCAGGACAGCTGGGGCCACCGCGGACAGGAGAGCGGGGGCCGCCTGGGTGCCACCGGAGCTCGGCGTCGCCCTGCCGCCTCCGTGGACCGCACGGCGTGGTCCCTTCGAATGCCGGCCGGACTGGGGCTTGACGGGCGCCGCATCGGGTGTCGACGGAGCGGCCATCAGGCCGCCCCCTCGAGTCGTCTGTGACGCGTCGTCCGACCCGGACGACTGGCTGCTGTCGTACACCGAGTAGGCCACCGCGGCAACCAGAACGGCGACCGCAAGGGCTCCCAGGCTCGGCAGGTGCTGTGTCATCCGCGCCATTTCCAGTTACCGCCGCGCGTTGCGCTTCCGGCCGGCCTTGCGCTTCTTGCCGCCCTTGTGGTTCTTGCCGCCCTTGTGCTTCTTGCCGCCCTTGTGCTTCTTGCCGGCCTTGTGCTTCTTGCCGGCCTTGCGCTTGGGTGTGCTCTTGGGCTGCGTCCCCAGCGGGCCGGGCGCGGGGCTGGCCGCGGGAGGCGCCGCTGCCGGCGGGGCCGCTGCGGGCGGCTCGGCTGCGGGCGGGGTCACGGGCGCCTCAGGGGGCGCCGGGTTGTCGGCCACCGGGGTGTCGGTCTCGTCAACCGGCGCACCGAGATCGGTCTGATCGAGGCCACCGACCGGTGTGTCGTCGAGCCCGGCGTCGGGGTCGGCGGGAGGAGCGGGGTCGGCGGGAGGAGCGGGGTCGGCAGGAGGAGCCGGATCCGTGCCGGGGTCTGTGCCCGGGTCGGTCCCGGGGTCGGCAGCCGCCGGGGTGTCGGTCTGATCCACCGGCGCGCCGAGATCGGTCTGGTCGAGGCCGCCGGCGCCGGTGTCATCAAGTCCGGCGTCGGGGTCGGCAGCGGGGGCGGGGGCCGGATCCGTGCCGGTGTCGGTCGCCGGGTCCGCAGGCGCTGCGACGTCAGCCTCATCCGCCGGTTCGCCGAGATCGGTCTGGTCGAGGCCACCGGCGCCGGTGTCGTCGAGCCCGGCGTCGGGGTCGGTGGCCTGGGCGTGCGCGGCGTCGACGCCTGCCAGGCTGCCGGAGCCCGGCATCGGTGAAACGCCCAGCACAAGGGCGGCGAGCGTCACCGCGGCGAGTATGAGAAGTCGGTTGATCATCGGGTTCTCCATGTCGAGAGCGAAGGCTTCCGGCCACGGTACGGCCGGGTATGGAGCTGACCAATCGGCTCCCGCTCTCACCTGATACGCAAGTGGTCGGCAACCCCGAATCAGAGCCTTGTCTAACCCTCGAGTCGAGGCTTAGAAATGGTCTCGCGAGCCCGGCGTCAGGCCCGGTTTTCGGACCTCCTCGATGGGTCACGGCGCGCTCGCACCCGCGGCTGCCAGCCGGCTCTTCGCTCCTCAGCGTCGAGTCATGCTGCGCCGGCGGCCGCCGTCTCCCGCGGAAATGCACTTTTCCGCGCGGAACCGCGCGGTTTTATTTCCGCGCGGGATCAGTTCCGCGGTACCGCGGCGGTTCCGCATACTCACCGCTGCGGGCCGGGCACCTTCGTGCCCCCTGGGGCAGCCGGGCCTCCTGCCCCACCCCATCAGGCGCCCTAGCCTCGCGGGAGTCCCCATGTGCTCCAGGACGACATACCGCCGGCGCAGGCTGCCGCTCTCGCTGGCGGTGCTCTGCGGCATTGCGGCCGTCCTGCTTGTCGCGGTCGCCCCCGCGAGCGCCCAACCACCTGGGGGATACATCCCGGGAGAGGTGATCGTGCGCTACGACTCGGGCACCGAACCCGGGACGCAGTCGAGCATCGAGTCGCGGAGCGGGACGGAGCCCGTGGACGCTCTCCCGGGTGGGACGACGCAGCTGGAGGTCGAGGACGGCGAGTCGGTCGCGGAGACGATCTCCGAGCTGCGCACCGACCCGAGCGTTGCCTACGCGGTGCCCAACTACGTGGCTCGGGCGAGTGCCTTTCCGAACGACCCCGGCTTCGCCCTGCAGTGGAACTTCTCGGGCCCGTTCGGCATCAACATGCCGGAGGCCTGGGCGCTGGCGAAGCAGCGGGGCGCACCCGGCGGTCGCGGCGCGCTCGTCGCCGTGCTCGACACCGGTGTGGCCTACAGGAGGTTCGGCCCGTTCCGCCGGGCTCCCGACCTGAGGTCCTTCGCCCGGGGCTACGACTTCGTGGACGACGACCGCTATCCGCTCGACCTGAACGGCCACGGAACGCACGTCGCGGGAACGATCGCCGAGAGCACCAACAACGGGATCGGCGCCGCGGGGATCGCGTACGGGGCAAGGATCATGCCCGTGCGGACCCTCGACACGTTCGGCGCGGGCGACGCCGTCACCGTCTCGCGCGGCATCCGCTACGCGGTCCGACATCACGCCGACGTGATCAACATGAGCCTCGAGTTTCCGGCGTTCGTGGATAGCCGCGACATCCCGGACGTCATCAGCGCGATCAGGTACGCGCGCCGGCACGGCGTGGTCGTCACGGCAGTGGCCGGCAACGAGGCCGGCACGTCGGTGATCCCGTATCCCGGACGCGCTCCGGGAGTGATCGCGGTCGCTGCGACGACCGACCGCGGCTGCCAGGCGGAGTACTCGAACGCCGGGGCAGGGGTCGATGTCGCCGCGCCCGGGGGCGGCAACGACGCCGCGCTCAGCGACAACGCGTGGGACCTGGAGCACTGCCAGCCCGGGGTTCAGGGCGCCTCCATCTACCAGCAGACCTTCGGCGCGGACCCCGCCCACTTCGCACTGCCGTCCGGCTACTTCGGGACGTCGATGGCGTCGCCGCACGTGGCCGGGCTATCGGCCCTGATCATCGCCTCCGAGCGGCTCGGTCGGCACCCCCGCCGGGGCGCCGTGGAGCGACTGATCGAACAAACGGCCCGGGACATCGGCCCGCCCGGCTTCGACACCCGCTACGGACACGGCCTGATCGACGCAGCCGCCGCCCTGCGCTGACACGCTGGCGCAGGCGGCCTATCGACGGGCGCCGTCCGCGAGCAGCTGCTCGAGCTGAAGCGCCACGGCCTCCGGCTCGCGCATCAGCCGCCTCCAGGTGATGCGGATGACGCGCCAGCCCGCAGCCTCGAGGGTGGCATCCCGGAGCCGATCGCGCTCGAAGGCAGCGCGCGTCCGGTGTGCTGACCAGCCGTCGGCCTCGACGATCACCCCAGCCCCCGGCCAGACGAAGTCGACCTCGTACCCCTCGACGACCTGGTTGACCATCGGCCGCGGC